>CAUUGI010000005.1:0-63277 GCA_963544675.1 uncultured Treponema sp. | reverse complement strand
ACTAGATACAGGCATCTAATATCACTAGATACAGGCATCTAATATCACTAGATACAGGCATCTAGTATCACTAGATACAGGCATCTAGTATCACTAGATACGGGCATCTAGTATCACTAGATACAGGCATCTAATATCACTAGGTAAAGCAATCTAAATATATTGGATAGGACAATAATACCCGTTCGAAATGAGTTAATTACCGCGTCCTGAAAGTGCTTTTTTCCAGCGTGCGACCGCCTGCAATGCGGCAAGAGGGGTCATAGCATCCGGGTCGGCAGAAAGGATTTCGTCCAAGATAATTTCTTCGTCGCTGAAAAGTCCGGGCGCAGTCAAAACCGGTTTTTCTACCGCGCTTTCCGCTTTACATTCCGGCAGCGTATCTAAAACAGGGCGGTCTTCGGCAAGTTTTTGTATGTGCTCAAGTATTGCGCCTGCGCGGTCGATTACGCTTTGCGGAACACCTGCAAGACGCGCAACATGAATGCCGTAAGAGTTCTCGCTCGCGCCCTCTTTCACTTTGCGCAAAAAAGTTACCGTTCCGCCGCTTTCAGCTACATCCATGCACAGAAGTTTCAACTCAGGATGACTAAGGCGTGTCAACTCGTGGTAATGCGTCGCAAAAAGAGTGCGGCATTTTATTTCGTTCAAAAGATATTCGGAAACAGCCTGAGCAATGGAAAGTCCGTCTTCGGTAGATGTTCCGCGCCCCACTTCATCCATGATGACAAGCGAACGCTCCGTCGCGGCTCGCAAAATATTCGCCGTTTCAGTCATTTCGACTAAAAACGTCGATTCTCCGCGCGCAAGGTTATCGCTTGCACCTACGCGGCAAAAAATTCTATCGACGATTCCGATTTCCGCATTTTTTGCAGGAACAAAAGAACCGATCTGCGCAAGCAAAGCGATAAGCGCATTTTGCCGCAAAAACGTGCTTTTTCCAGCCATATTGGGACCGGTTATAAGCGCGAACGATGGAAAGTCCCCCTCCCCTGCCCCGATTTCCAAGTCGTTAGGGATAAATTCACCGCTCGGAATATGATTTTCAACAACGGGATGTCTGCCGCTTTCAATTTTAAAGCCGCCGCCGGATGTAATAGACGGGCGGCTCCAATCGCGGAGAACGGCGGTTTTCGCAAAAGAAACGGCGGCATCGGCATAAGCGATTTCTCCTGCGGTCTGCATAAGATAGGGAATATATTTTTGCAGTGTACGCCGCACTTCAAGGAAAAGGTCTCGTTCCAATTCAAGGATTCGCGCTCCGGCTTCGCTCAATTCGTGTTCCAATTCTTTTAAGCGCGGCGTTGTGTAGCGGTCTCCGGTTAAAAGCGTCCGGCTCCGCACAAAATCATCGGGAACGGAAGAGACGCGGGAGCGCGGCACTTCAATAAAATATCCCGAAGCGTTCGTGTACTTGATTTTAAGCGGAGCGATACCTGTTCGTTCGCGCTCGGAGATTTCGTACTCGCCCATAATCCGGTCAAAATTGTCTCGGACATCGCGCCAATGATCCAGCTCCGCAGAATATCCGGCTTTTATTATTCCGCCGTCAGACAGAGACGTACTTGGATCATCGTCGATTGCATTTTGAATCAAATCTATGATTTCAACCGCGCACTCATCGTCAATCAGAGCAAAATCGTATTCGGAAAGAGATGCTCGCACGGAAAGCCATGCGGTAAGACTTGTTTTAAGTGCCTGCAAATCCTTAGCGTGCGCTTTATCGGTCGCAATACGCGAAGAAAGCCGCTCAACATCGAGCACGGGCGAAAGCCCCTGCCGCACCGCCTCCAAAAGCGTACGATTTTCCGTAAATAAAGCGACATGGGATTGCCGCGCATTTATCATCGCTTCGTCCGTCAGAGGATACAAAATCCAATCGCGGATCATGCGGCTGCCCATCGAAGTCATCGCGCGGCTTACGCATTCAAGCAGCGTATACTGCGAAGTTCCGTCGCGAAGATTCGAGACAAGTTCAAGATTACGCCGTGAAGATTCATCGATTATCAAAAATTGGCTGTCTTTGTATATTTTGATTCCGGCAACGTGAGGAATTGCAGTATTTGCGGTTTTTGAAAGATAATCGAGCAAAAATCCTGCCGCAGGAACTTCCGGCGACGTTTTAGTAAGTCCGAATGCGCGGAGGCTTGCAGTCCTAAACTGACGGTTGAGCTTGGTATACGCACTTTCCGCATTAAAATCCCAGTCCGGATAATAAGAAACGGACATACCGCTTAAAGAAGCAAGTGCATCTTGAATGACGGGATTTGACCTGAGCGACTGCGGCAAAAGCAGTTCGCGCGGAGAACATCGCCCCAGCTCTTTTGCAAAATTATCCTGCATATCGGAAGCCCGCCACGATGTCGCCTGAAAATCCGAAGTAGTAACATCGATAAAGGCAAAGCCCGCAGCTCCGTGCGTAACGCAAAATGCGGCAAGATAATTGTGCGTACATCCTTCAAGATATTCGGATTCAAGAACTGTACCAGGCGTAATGATTTCTACAACTTTGCGTTCAGTAAGACCTTTTGCCTTAGGATCGCCGATTTGCTCGCAGATTGCAATTTTTTTTCCGAGCCGCAAAAGGCGCGCAATATACACTTTCGCAGCATGATAAGGGATTCCGCACATCGGAGCTGTGCCTCTGTGCGTGAGTGTAAGATTGAGTAATTTAGAAACAACCACAGCATCGCCGTTGAACATTTCATAGAAATCTCCAAGCCGGAAAAAAAGAATATCGTCAGGATGTTCCGCCTTAATCCGTGCGTGCTGCTGCATCACGGGAGTAAGGACTGCCGTGTTGTCTTCCGCCATGTTTACAGACCGAGAGAAGAAATAACTTGTTCAGTAACGTCGATGGAGTTTGAATACCAGAGAATTGCGTTAGCCTGCTGAAGGCTCAAAATCATGCTGTATCCGCCGCTTTCAGCAATTTTTGCAAGAGTTTCGTAGAGTTTTTTGTAAAATGCATCGGAACTTTGCAGAGATTTTTGCATCGATTCAAGCTCGATGTTCTTCGCGTTCGTATATTCGTTTAAGAAGTCGGTTTTCTGCGTTATTTCACCTTGTACACGCTGTGCCATAGGAGAATTACCGTTTTTTTCGTATTCAACTTTACGCTGCACAAGTCTTTGCAATTCTTCCGTGTATTTGTTGATTTCTTCCTGGTACTCGGCTTTTTTCTTTTCGTAATTGCGCACCGGAGCGGAATTACGAAAATACGCATTGTATACTTTTGCGGTATCCACAACCCCGAACTTCGTAATTTGCTGCGCAAAAAGCGGCTGAACTGCGGCAAAAACAGCCGTCAGCACGAAAACTTTCAAACCTTTTTTCATACGAACCTCTTTTTATATAAAAAATACGCCCTTAATTATATTTTAAAGCTACCTCTAAAAACTCAGGCTTTTAAAGGTAGCTTATTCGCTATCTAGCCTTAATTTCGAGTTTTGAAAAAACTCGAAATTTTCCAACTCTTTCCTGCTCCAATAGAATGGAGAGTTTTGAAAGCCATCCATCTTGCGTAGGAGAAGTTCTGGCAGTGTGCCGTTTCGAGCGCAAAGCTCGACTGCGGCCGGCGAGTTTGCATTGCAAACTCGGTAGTGAGCGCAGCGAACGAAGTTCTCCTAAAGCTCAGCAAAGTTTTCCAAAACTCGACATTCGACCTATCTGTTTACAATATTGAACGACAATACGAACTTCCATGTTTCGCCCCATTCCGTTTTGCCGTCCTGTATTCTAAAATTATTTGCAAACAAAAGATGAAGCGGGAACTGCGGGATTAAAAAGCGCAGAGCCGGTCCGAAACTAAAATAAAAGTCGTCTATCGAAAGCTCTTTAAAGAGCTGATCCGGTTCCGGTTTGACCGCCGCCGCATCAAAGAAACCTGCAAGCCCGATTACGCCCGGAAATATCGGAAAACGCAATTCGACTTTATTGGAAAGCATTCCCTTGCCGCGCGTACGATTGTAGATATTTGTCCAGCCGCGTCCGTTAAACATTCCGTCGATATACGCTTTACTTGAATCTCCGAACAAAGTTCCCGGCACGGGGAAGATTGCCGTAAATCCCGTATAGGCGGCAAGAACCATTTTGAAATTCCAAAATCCGTTGAAAAGCGGAATATCAAACAATTTTAAGTAAGATTCAAGTTTGGTATCGGAGCGCAAATAAAATTCCTGTTCAACACCGGGCAAAAGTCCGTACCATGCCAAACGCTGATTTGCAAACCAACCGCGCGTAGGATCGTAATTTACATCACGGTTATCAAGCGATGCGGAAATATAAACGGAATTTTTTAACCCGAAACGGTTTGCATTTTTATTTATTCCCGAATCAAGAGGGGTGTACAAAGTTTCTTTATAGATATTGTCCGTCATTGTATTTGAAAGTCCGCCTGAAAGCGTAAAAATTGCAAAACTGGGAAGCCATCTGCGCCCCAAAGCAGTATTAAGCGAAGCTCCCCACGATTCAAACTGCATATAATAATAGTCGTCATCCAACATACCGTTTGAAAGCCAGTTTAAAGCAAGCGCAGAAGAGTTGGAATGAAAAAACGAAAGCGATTCACTGAACGAAATAGGTTTATTAAATGTCCAAGATTGTCCGAAAGAAAAATCTACAGACTGTTCATTACTGGAAACATTTGTTCCTACAGATAAAGATTTTCCAAGTCCTCGAAAGTTCGAATTTTCGACTTTTGCAAAAAGCGCGATAGGAAAATCATCCGCTTTTTGAACGCCTGAAAAAGTCATACCGAATTGTAAAGATGTAGTCGATTGCTCTTCAACCGTTACAACAAGGTCAACAAGATTTTCTTCGGAACCGGAAACAGGCTCGGGAATTACATTTGAAAAATACTGCGTATTATACAAATTTCGAATTCCTGCCATAATTTTTTCACGCGAAAACACATCACCCGGTTGCAGCGGAATTTCCCGCATAATTACGTAATCTTTTGTTTTTGTGTTGCCTTTTACGATAATATTTTCGATATGTGCACGCGATCGCTCGGTAATTTTAAGATTGTATGCAATAACGTGCCGTTCCGAATCTTTTTCAATTTCCGGTTCAAAAGTGTTTGTCATATAACCGTTTTCATAATAAAGATTAGTTATAGCGGCAAGCCCTTCATGAAATTTTGTTTGATTAAATATTTCTCCGGGTGAAAGCTTTATAAACGACATAAGTTTTTCGGTCGTAAAAATCTCGTTTCCGGAAATCGTCAATCCGCCGAAAGTGTACTGCGCGCCTTCCTGTATTACAAAAGTAAGCGAAAGTTCATCGCGGCTCTTTTTATCGTTAAATTCCGTTTCTTGAACAACATCGACGATTCTGGCATCCGCATAACCGCGTGACGTATAATAAGCGACTATCGTCTGCTTATCTGCTTCCAATATTGAACGCTGGAAAGCTCCATCTTTTAAAAAGCCCGCTTCTTTAAGTTTGAGTTTGCTTTTTAATGTGCGCTGCGAAAACAGTGTATTTCCGCTGAAAAGAATTTTCGATATTACTGTAGCTCCGCCTTCTTTAATATTAAAAGTAATTTTAATCCCGTCTGCCGTATCTTCCGAAGTGTGAGTTATTTCAGCAGACATAAAGCCTTTTTTAATATAGAAATCGCGCAGCGAACGTTCATCAAGCAAAACCGCAGATTCAACAAAGACATCCCCCGTTTTTACGGAAACGGTATCGCGCAATTCCGTAGTGCGGATTTTTCTGTTCCCTTTAAACACTATAGAAGAAATTGACGGATGCTCTTTAACTTGAAACACAAGATTTATTTTTTCCGGATTACGCTTGTTATGCTTGGCATAAGGATTTATATCTTCAAAGTATGCGAGACTGTACAGTCGGTCAAGAATTCCGTCATAAAGTTCCTGCGTAAAATTCTTCCCAATAAATGAATTTGTTACACCGAGCAATTCCGATCTTTTTACACTTTTTAAGCCTTCAAAAGATATTTCGGCAATCGGTTTGTTCCAAAACCAATCCGAATCATTCTCTTCCGCATTCAACAGAGCTGAAGAATAAAGAAAAGCAAACAGGAATATAAAAATTCCGCAAAATTTTACGTTTTTTAAAAACATATTTACCCCAATAGCAATAGTCAAAAATCAGAATATGCTCAAAAAGAAAATTTCCATGAAAGCGTTATAGAAGTTGAAGATACAATTCTGTTGTTCAGCATTGCGTCAATGTCGGGGGCGGTTGTCCATCTGATATTTGCAAAAGGAGATTCAAGCTCCAAGCCGAATTCAGGTTTGAATACAAGACCACCCGCAGTCATTTTATCATCTATTCTTGATTCGTCGTAAGTCCAGTGCATGAGGGCATCGGCATACAACGCACTTCCGAAATATTTACCAATATAAACAGTCGAGTTATCCAAAAAGTTACCGACTCCGAAATTCTGTTTTTGCGAATTCTCAGCAGTTCGCGAATTTCCGTTCATACCTAACTTTACGGTGTTCTGCAAAACAGAGGTTCTGACCGATAATATATCAAAATTAAGGAAGTCTCGCAACTTATTCTCTATAGAGCGCCCGATTGTAGACTGAATTGCATAATCTCCGGTAGCAAGCAAAAACGAACTGACATTTTTGGAATCCGCAACGGCAAGCTGCCCCAGCATTGCGCGAATTTGAGTTTCAGATTTTGCGGGAATCGAAGAAAAGGTAGGATTAAAATCCGAAAGATACTGATTTTTTGCACTCAATATTAGACGCACCTCATTACCGTTTTCATCCCGCTCTCTGGTTTCCGCCTGAAGTGTAATAAGCGGATTAAAAGAAGATTCGGTATTAAGGAATTTAAGAGTTCCTTTTTTAAGATAAAAGTTTCGGCTTAAATAAGCGATGTCTCCGGAGCGGACTTCCAATTCACCGTCGATTTTGTATAAAGATTCGGATGTATCACCTTTAAAATTAAAGCGAGTATCCGGCACAAAAACCGCCCGCAAAAGCGGGTCATACCGAAAGCTGGTGTGATTTCCGAGCGTTATATTCAAATCGCAGCGTATTCCAATAGGCAGTTTTTTTACGGGCGCATTATTCAGAACGTCTTTTAGGCTTTTATTTTTTATACGCATAGTAGCTTTTCTTGCTGCAATATCTCCCGAAATATCAAGAATTTTATCTTCAAGAGCAATATTTAAATCGACATTCGCATTTCCGGTTATTTGAGCCGCAGCTATATTCAAATCAACAGGACAAAAAGTCCTTTTTTTTGTAAAAATGTGCGATTCAAGCCTTTGAAATGACCAACGGTCAAAAAATACATTAAGAGAAGCATAAACCGGATAATTATTGTTTATTGTCCCCGCCGCATCCGGCATCGTTATTTGGTTGTGGTCTACGGTTAGAAGAGCTTTTGGAAGTTTTATATGAGACGGAATAACCGTAGGAATTGAAAAATCCGCAGAAGTTAAAGAAAATGCACCGGTAAATTCAGGGTCGTTTTTCATTCCGCTTGCCGTAACAGCCCCATTTAACACTCCGTCGTATATTTTAAGCACATCAAGATTTAAGTGAGAATAAATTTTACCCAAATCAATGCGAAAATCCGAAAGACTGACATCGAACTCCTTTCCACCTGTATTGCCGGAAAGTTTAAAATCGAGAGGCTTGCCTTCCGCTATACCGAAATTGATTGCACCGTCGTTTCCAATAAAACCGCTTATTCCGAACAATTCCGATGTAAAAACAGCTGTATTTTCCGGTGTGTGAAGCAGCGTAAGTTCGAACGGAAAAGGATTTTTGAACAATGTTCCGGATATTTCAGGACATTCAAGACGGGCGGCAAATTGTTTAGGAAAAACGCCGCCTTCTTCAATAACCGTATCGGACACGGAAAATTTAAGCGGAATAATAATTGTCCGTCGTGCAAGAGCCGCATCGATATTGGCGGAAAGACTTCCCGTAAAGTCCGATATATCAAAAGCGGCGGCAATATCGTTTACCGCAATTCCATTGTATTTAATATTCATCGCGTCAATGTTTAATTTTTTTTCTTCGACATAAGCGGAAGCCGACATGGAAAAATCTTTTTTTCCGGTGTTCAAACCCAAATGTTCTATATTTGCGCCTATGTACGGATTTTCAACAGTACCGCTTGCAATGAATGCGGCACTTAAATAATTGGAATCGTTATGTTCCGCTGTAAAACGGTCAAGTCCAAATTTGCTGAAAACCGCCTGAGAATTGAGGTAAAACGATTTTTTTGCATCCTGAACAGTTAACGGCGCACCCATAGGATTGGAAAAATCCGCAGAAATATCTATGGCTTCTTCCGATTTTTGTCCCGCAAGATTCAAAGCGAATGAAAAAGAATTGAAAACGCCGCTTTCCATATTCAACACAAATTTGCTTGAACCTTTAAGAGATGAAAAAGAATCGGAATAAGTAAGAGAATCAAAAGAGAATCCGTATTTTGAAAGTCCTCCCGATGCAAGTACGTGCGGATGAAACGAAAATTTTGAACCGGCCTCCGAAGCTTCTATGCGCGAAAGCACGAGATTAAATCCGTCCGGCACCGTATAAGTAAATCCCGCATCGCTTGAAAACGTAAATATCGTTCCGGCGGCGGCGACAGGAAATCCATCGGCGGAAACGGAACCGTCAAATCTCAGCGTATCCCCTTTTCCCGAACGATACATATCCAACGCAAAGGAATAATCTCCGCTCACACTTAAAGAAAAAGGACTTACGGTTCCTGCAAAATGATAGGGAATGGAGCCGCTTGAAACATCGGCGGTAAAAAAAGCGTTGTCCGTTCCGGGTGATCTTTCAAGCAGCGCGGAAAAATGAGTCAAATTGCCGCCTGAAATATAATCAAAACGGCTAATTTGAACCGAAGAATCGTTTCCATCCAGAGAGATATATAAAAATTGTCCGTCTTTTTTTGTATTCGCTGCAAATCCGTAAGGCACATTAAAAGAGGCGGTTTTAAGATCGGAAGAAAAATATAATTCTCCATTAAAAATATAGGGTGAAAGCGCGGCAAAATGATTTTTTCCGCCGCTTGAAAAAAATGAAGCAGTTTCCGCTACGCTGTCCAAAAACATTTCGGAAATCGAAAGATTTGCCTGAATATATTTTGTTTCATGCATATAACTGCCGTTTATATTAAGTTTTCCGGGATTTTCCGCTTCCGTATGAGCATAATCGGAAAGTTCAAAATTAAAATCTACAGAATCGCTTTCAATGTTTAAATTAAGTTGCAGCGCGGTAAAAACTTTTTCGTCAAGCATAAGCTGCGGCGCAAAACACATAAATCCGCCGTCAATCGGATCAAAATACAATTCTGTCGAAACGGTTCTGCCGCTTTTTAATACCACTCGATTTATATCCGCATTGCCGGAAAGTCTATGTCCGGAAAAAGCATAATCGGCGGCAATCCGCGCGTCAATTTTTTCTCCGGTCAATTTGATTTCCGAGATTTTTATATTGTCTTTTCCGCCGTTCACGTCGAATGAAAAATCGACTTTGCCTAAAAAATTTGCATCAGGAACGGCGGCATCACCTTCTGCATAATACGATAAAGATTTATCGTTTATATTGTACCGTACGCCGGCAGAAAGATTTATTTCGGAATCTGCAATTTTCTTCATCGCAGCTTTCCGCCTTTTTAAGAACATGAGAGAAGAAAGTTTCAAAGATTCAGCTCTTATTTCCGCTTCCGCATCTCCGCTTTCAAGATTAAAAAAAGCCGTAAAAAAAAGCGGATAAACATTTTGAATTGATTTAACGGATGCGGTGCGGTTTTTATATCCTGCAAAAAAATTTACACGGTCAAAAACGTAAGAATCGACGGAAATATTTGTAAGCCGAAAAAGAGCGGAACTGCCTTCAAGATTTTCTGTAACGGTGCCCGCAGCAGAAAAATTGAATGAAGCTTTTTTTGAATCGACGGCACCTTTTGCCGAACCTGCAATATTCAAAAAAAGCTGTGCAGTGCGTTCCATAAAAGAAAAGTTTATACGATGCAAAAAAACTTCTGCATATTTGTTTCCGTCAGTATAGCGAAAGTTTATATTTTTAAGAAAAACCGTAAACGGAATCTTTGAAAAAATGCTTTCTATATTATTAAGATGCGATATTCCTGAATCATCTTTTTTTGAACGCCCTTGTACTGCCGAAATTATGCGTAAAAGTGCCGCATTATCTTCTTCCTGATTAAAATCTATCGAAAGACCGTCAACAGTCAGTTCCGTAAAGGCATTTTTTAAATCACGCGATAAGAGTTTAAAAACCGAATAATGCAAAGTTGCACTTTTTATTAAAATGATTTTTTTACCGTCATTAAAATCCGAAACCTCTATACCTTTTATTCGAAATCCATTAAAAATAGACGGCGAAAGTCTTTTATAAGAAAAGGAAAGACCGAAATGCTGTTCCAGCTCCGTTCTAAAACCGGATATTCCGGTGCGTATGGTCTCCGTCAATTTTGAATAAAGAGGAATCGCGGCTGAAACGGTAATTATGAGAAGCAATGAGAATATGCCGGTACTCAAATACCTTTTTAGGTATGTCCTTTTCATTTTTGCAATGCATTCTATCAAGAAAACCGCTGTTTTTATAGGTACTGTTTATGATATTAAAGAATTTTATAGTATTTGAAGGAATTGACGGCGCAGGAACGACAACGCAGATAAAAAAACTTGCCGAATCTTTTCCGCCTGAATCCATATTTACAACTTCGGAACCGACCGGAAATGAAATCGGAAAATTTATACGCCGAATGCTTAAAGGCGATTTTTCCGCAGACGGAAAAACTGCCGCCTATCTTTTTGCAGCAGACAGATGTGAACATATATACGGCGCAGGCGGAATAGAAGAAGCCGTAAAAAGCGGAAAACTTGTCATAAGCGACCGGTATATATTCTCAAGCCTTGCGTATCAAAGTATTTTCTGCGGAACGGAATTACCGCAACTTTTAAATTCACCGTTTCCGCTTCCGGAAATTCTCTTTTATTTTAAAATCGATGCGGAAACGGCGATATCCAGAGTAGCAAAACGCGGCGGACAAATCGAAATTTACGAAAAACTTGATTTACAAAAAAAAATTGCAGAGCGCTTTGATGAAATTATAGATGAATATAAAAGCCGCTCCCCTGAAATGCGAATAATTACAATCAATGCGAAAGACACGCCCGAAAATATTTCAAATATTATCGTAAACACCGTAGGCGATATTTCAGCCGTTCAAGCTGACTGTTGATTAAAATGCGCACGCATAAATACGGGCCTCTTTCGAAAATCGGCTGCTTTCCGGCTGTTTATGCACAGTTTCATAATAAAAGTTTTTACAGGAGATGAGAAATGACAAAAAATGAAAAAAAACGTAAAGAAAAGGCGAAACACGTATTTACGCCGCAAGATTTAAATGCCGGTACCGCAAAATCAATAAACTTTCCGCATAAATCAAAACAATGGTTTGAAAACGAAGCGTTTTGGAATACGTTTGCGCCGATTATGTTTGATGCGGAACGTTGGGCAGAAGCACCTGCCGTTGCAGAAGCAATTATACGGATTGCAGGACTTACATCCGGCTGCTCAGTGCTTGAAGCAGGATGCGGTCCCGGACGCATTGCGGTAGAACTTGCTGCAAAAGGACCGGATGTTACCGGCGTAGATATAATTACAAGTGAACTTAATGCCGCAAAAGAAAGTGCTTCTGCAGAGGGAGTTTCCATCGAATTTTTGAATGAAGATTTGCGTAAATTCAAAAGCCGTAAAAAATTCGACTGCGCTGTAAATGTCTATAATTCGTTCGGATATTGCGCCTCCATTGAAGAAGATTTGTCCATTATAAAAAACATTGCAGACAGTCTTAAAGAAGGAGGATTTTTTATAATGGAATGTATAAGCCGCGAAACTGCAATACTTCATTTTACCGAAGGAGAATGGTTTGAACGCGCAGGTTTTACGGTGCTTACAGAATATGCAATAGAAGGCGCATGGGAAGGATTAAAAAACCGCTGGATTCTAATAGATAAAAACGGGCAGCGTATTGAACATGAATATATACAAAGGCTCTACTCCGCAGTAGAACTTAAACGAATGCTATCTGCTGTAGGATTCAAAAGCATCGAAATATACGGCGATTACGATTTTTCTCCGTACAATCACAAAGCGCGCACAATGGTAATCATCGCAAAGAAATAAACGCAAAAGACGTGCGGATGCAGCACTTTCCCAAACTCGACATTCAACCTAAATATTTTCCGATATTCTCTTATATCTTTTGTTTATTTGCACTATACTTTGCACAGTAAAAAAGATGTGCCGAACTCCGTCGAAAACGGCACTTTGCAAGGAATCGTCAAATCTATGAAATTCAGCAAAAAATCAATACAACAGGAAGATGTAAAGCGGCTGTGCAAGTTTTACGGACTTTCGCCTATTGAAGCATCGATTATGGTTCGCAGAGGAATAACTTCCGGCACGGACGTGTTGTACCATATAGAAAAAGACCGGCGTTTTATGCACCGGCCTTTTCTGTTGCCTTCGATGGAAGATGCCGTTGACCGCATAAACAGTGCGATTGAAGAAGGCGAAAAGATTTTGATATTCGGCGACCGCGATGTTGACGGAATTACAAGTACGGCTATTTTGTATTCGTATTTGAAAGAGCGCGGTGCAGATGTCAGTTATCACCTGCCGTCAGGAGAAGATTCATACGGGCTTTCGATTCCCGTTATTGAAGAATTTGCAAAAAATTATGGTTCACTCATTATTACGGTTGACTGCGGAATATCTAACGTAAAAGAAGTCGAATATGCGCTGTCGGTAAATGTTGATGTCATCATCACCGATCATCATAATCCGCCTGAACAGCTGCCGGAATCCGACATCATTATCGATCCGAAGCTCGTAAATTCAATCTACCCTTTTAAAGACATTTCCGGAGCGGCAGTTGCGTTTAAACTTGTTCAAGCACTGCGCTTTTCTCTTTCCGATTTTTATGCGGAAGATTTTGCGCTTTTGGATGTCCGACAAGAAGCTGACAAATACAGAATCGACTGCATAAAAGTGCGTAATCTGATAAAAACAGATTCCTTTTCAGCAGTTTTTAAAGCAGGTGAAGAGCGTATTTCCGACACCAAACTTCCACACTTTTTACAAGGGCAGCAAATTCTTGTGTGGAATGCGCCGGTGATTAAAAAGTCTCTCTTCGAGATTTTCGGAGCCGGTGTTGAATTCCAAATGCTTGATATAAAACCGGAAGTTGCCTCGATTATTCCGTCAATTGCAGGAAGCGGATTGAGCGAACTTAAAAACATATCAAAAATTGCTCATTACATCCCGGAAGCCAAAAGCGAAATCGAAGGATTTTACAATATATTCGTAACGTATGTGGAAAAACGCCTTTCGGAAAAGTCCGGCGATGCGGCAGATACAAAAGATTTGCAGCTTGTCGCAATAGCCGCCCTTGCGGACATTATGCCGATGAAAAACGAAAACCGCATATTTGTGAAAAACGGACTTGCCGGAATCAACAGCGATGCAAGGCGGCAAGGAATTTCCGAACTTCTTGCCCTGATGGATTCCGCCGGACGCCCAATAACAGCCTCTGATCTTTCATGGAAAATTATTCCTTCGCTGAATTCCGCAGGACGCATGGGACAAACATACACCGCGCTTGAACTTTTGATTGCCGAAGAACCTGCAAAACGTGAAAATCTTGCAAAAAAGATTATGGAATTAAACGAACAACGGAAAAATCTTGTTGTTGACGGAGAAACGGCTACCGCATTGCAGGCAAAAGAGAATTTTGAAGCTTACGGTAAAAAGTTCTGCCTTGTGAGCAGCGATGCCGTAAACCGAGGCATTACGGGAATTCTTTCGTCAAAATTGATGCAAAAATATAATGTTCCTGCCGTTACTATTACATTTATCGACGGCGGAAATATTGCCGTAGGCTCAATGCGGAGCTGTCGAGGATGTATTGCAACCGATTTTTTAGGCGGATTTGCAGAACTTTTTATAAATTACGGCGGACATGATTACGCAGCGGGCTTCAGCCTGTATAAAGAGCAGTTTGACGAATTTATGGAAAGAATTAAAAAAGCCGCCTCAAATATCACACTTACCGGAGATGACGGAGAAGTCAATATCGATGCGGAACTTCCTGCTGAATATATAACGCCTGAACTTTCCGCAATAGTTTCCCGTTTTGAGCCGTTCGGGGCGGATAATAAGGAGTTGGTGTTTGCATCAAAATCGCTGCCTCTGCAGGAAGCTGCCATACTCGGAAAAACCGAACGGCAACATTTGAAACTGGTATTTGACTGCGGAAAATACAAATTCCCGGCAATGTTCTGGGGAGAAGCCGAACGGCTAAATCGAGATTTTAAAGTCGGCGACAAACTGAATATTTTATATACATTGGGAAAAAATTATTTTAAGGGTACGGAAACGCCTCAAATGATTCTGCTTGATGCGGAACGGGCTGATTAAAAATAATTTTCACTTATTTCAGCATTCCGCACTGAAATCTTCTAAGTGTTCCGATTGCATCGAAACACTTAAAAACCTCAGGAATTTTATTTCTTCTTTTTAGAAGCAGGTTCCGGTAATTCATCGTACATCGCATTAAACAAGCCGGTCATAAAAGTTTTATCGTCAATTTCTTCGACCAACAGCATTTTCTTTGCGCCCTCATACGGCAATTCATACGGAGCGTTCGGCATATACGCAATTGCAGATGGAATTGCTTTTACAAGCAGACGGTCATCATAGATTCCGCCGACTATTTTTCCGCGATAGTAGATGATAAATTCTCCCATCATCGCCCGACTGCTTATGTCTTCCAAATCTGACAACTGCTCTAAAATAAAATCCAAATACGACTTGCTTGACGGCATATTTAATTATTCTGTTTTTCCTATTCTGCGCGTATGGATGTATTTTTTACGATAACGTCATGTGCGGAGCCTTCGCGTATTGAAGCGGGCGACACGAGAGTGATTTTAGCTTTTTGCTGGAGCTCCGGAATGGAAAGCGCACCGCAGTTGCACATCGTGTGAATGACTTTGCTGGTCGTCATGTGTACGTTATCGTGCAGACTTCCCGCATACGGAACGTAGCTGTCTACACCTTCTTCAAACGCCATTTTTTTGTCGCCGCCTAAATCGTAACGCTGCCAGTTGCGCGCGCGATTGGAACCTTCTCCCCAATATTCTTTTACGTAGCTGCCGTTTACGATGAGTTTATTAGTCGGACTTTCATCAAAGCGGGCAAAATAGCGGCCGAGCATTACGAAATCCGCACCCATCGCAAGCGCAAGCGTAATGTGATAATCATGAACGATTCCGCCGTCCGAACAAATCGGCACGTAGATTCCAGTTTCTTCAAAATATTTATCGCGCGCGGCGGCAACTTCAATAACCGCAGTAGCCTGCCCGCGTCCGATTCCTTTTTGCTCGCGCGTAATGCAAATTGAACCGCCGCCGATTCCGATTTTTACAAAATCCGCTCCCGCTTCAGCAAGAAAACGGAAACCTTCCGCGTCAACAACGTTTCCCGCACCCACTTTGATTTCAGGATAAGCGGAATGCAAATCTTTAAGCGCGCGCGCCTGCCATTCGGTAAAACCTTCGGACGAATCCAGACAAAAAACATCCGCTCCCGCGCTCAAAAGCATCGGAACGCGCTCCATATAATCACGCGTGTTGATTCCCGCACCTACTATATAACGCTTTTGAGCGTCCAAAAGTTCAAGAGGGTGTTTTTCATGCGTCGCGTAGTCTTTGCGGAAAACCAGATATTGCAAATTCCCGTTTTTATCGACTACCGGAAGCTGATTTATTTTATTTTTCCATATAATCTCATTCGCTTCTTCCAGTGTTACGCCGGACTCTGCCATAACCAGGTCGGGAAGAGCCGTCATGTATTCCTTCACTTTGGCATTCGGTGCGCAATGCCCAAGTCTAAAGTCGCGCTCCGTGATGATTCCCAAGAGTTTTCCGTTATTTTCACCGTTTTCCGTAACAGCAACAGTCGAATGTCCTGTAACTTTGATTTTATCTACAAGCTCCGTAAGCGTTTGGTCGGGTTTGATGTTCGTGTCGGAAGAAACGAAGCCCGCTTTGTACATTTTGACGTGCGCAATCATCGCAGATTGGTCAGCAATGGTCTGCGAGCCGTAAATAAATGAAATGCCGCCTTCTTTTGCAAGTGCGATTGCCAGTTTGTCGTTTGAAACCGACTGCATTACCGCAGACACCATCGGAATATTCATGTGGAGCGGGCATTTTTCGCCGGATTTTTTATTGTAGCGCACAATCGGTGTTCGCAGAGAAACGTTTGCGGGAACGCAGTCTGCGGACGTGTAGCCCGGAATCAATAAATACTCATCGAATGTGTGTGAAGGTTCGTCAAAAAAATATGCCATATAATGCTCCTGATTTTTTATTTTGCCTGAATAGTATTCAAGTTTATTGTCGTGAAGTGCGATTTTGAATTCACCGACAGAGTTATCGAATAGACCCAGTATAAAATATTGAAAAGCGCACTTCAAGCGGAATGAATAGAAAAAACTTGACACAAGACGGCTCAACTTCTAATATATGAACAGTTATTCATATATTAAATCATTTACCGTTCTCTGTCGAACAACGATATTGGAGATTTTATGACTGAAAAAGAAAAAATGCTCGCCGGTAAGATTTACGATGCGTCCTACGAAGGCGGACGGAAGCGTTTTTGCTCAAGAATACGCTAAACCGATTACCATAGGGGACGACTGCTGGCTTGCAACAAATGTTACGGTCTGCGGAGGAGCGGTTATCGGAAACGGATGCGTTATTGCAGCGGGAAGCGTCGTAACGGGCGCAATCCCGCCGAATTCTCTTGCAGGCGGCATTCCATGCAAGGTGATTCGAACGCTGTCTGAAAAAGATTCGATTGAGCTGAAAAAAGAACTGTGGTAGGAGCTGCCGAAATGGAAAATGGAATCGATGCTTTTGAAAATATGCCGGACGAAGATACGCTGTTCGACCTTGCCGAATTGTTTAAGATTTTCGGCGATTCTACGCGGATAAAAATATTATTCGTCCTGCTTGAGCAGGAAATGCCTGCCGGCGAAGTCGCGGCGGTTTTAGGAATGACGCAGTCGGCAGTCAGTCATCAGCTGCGCATTTTGAAAACCAACGGATTGGTAAAGTTCCGCCGCGAAGGCAAGTCGCTCATTTATTCGCTTGCGGACGATCACGTCAATTCAATTTTGAATCAAGGACTGAATCACGTAGGGGAATAATACGGCGGCGGCAGAGAATGATGTTTGAAAAATACAGCAATATTCCGCCGCCTGCATTTTGCTTTCGCAGACTACGGCTAAATTGGAGGTTTTATTATGAAAGAACATCAGCATCAAGGAAAATGCACCTGCACTCATCATAACGGAAGCGGTGAACACGAGCACAGTCATGAACATGACGGGCATACGCACATTCACGAGCACACTCATGAGCATAATCATTCTCACGAGCATGAACACAGTCATACGCACGAACACGGCGCCTTGCACGGAAATATACGCTGTTCGTGCTGCGCTCACGAGGACGGACATTGCGAAGACGAAGAATCCCCCGTAAAACGGATTGCCGCATCTCTCATATTTTTTGCGGCGGCAATGGCGGTCAAGTACGCTCCGTTTGCCTTTTTGGACATAAGCGTAAAAATCGCCGGAAACGTGCGGGAAGCGGCAAGCGTCGTTTTGTTTCTTGCGTCGTTTTTGCTCTGCGGAAAAGACGTTGTTCTGCAAGCCGTGCGGAGTATCCTGAAAGGTAAAGTCTTTGAAGAACAATTTTTGATGAGTCTTGCTTCCATCGGGGCAATTGGACTTGGGGAATATCCGGAAGCCGCCGCAATCATGCTGTTCTACCAAATCGGAGAGTTTTTCCAAGACTATGCAGTAGATAAATCCCGTAAGTCGATAAACGCGCTTATGGAAATCCGTCCGGACAAAGCGACCGTTGTACGCGGCGGCGAAAAAATCGAAATCCGTGCCGATGAAGTTCAAATCGGCGAAACCATAATCGTAAAGCCGGGAGAGCGCATTCCAATCGACGGTGTTGTAATCGGAGGAAAATCTTTCGTGAACAATTCACAGTTGACCGGCGAGGGCGTGCCGCAGGAAGTCTATGAGGGAATCGAAGTTTTTTCAGGCGCGGTAAATACACAGGGCGTGCTGGAAATACGAACGCTCCGCCCTGCCGGAGATTCCGCTGCAGCGCGTATACTCAAACTTGCGGAAGAATCCTCTGAAAAAAAGACGCGTACGGAACGCTTTATAACCCGCTTTTCAAAAGTCTACACGCCGATTGTCTGCATTCTGGCAGTTTTGACCGCGCTTGTGCCGTCAATCATAACAGGAGACGTAAAAACGTGGCTTTCGCGCGCAATAATATTCCTCGTAGTTTCGTGTCCGTGCGCACTTGTTATTTCTGTTCCGCTTTCGTTTTTCAGCGGAATCGGCTCGGCGGCTCGGCAGGGAATTTTGTTCAAGGGCAGCGCAGGAATGGAAGCGCTTTCGAATGTGCGCACTGCCGTATTCGACAAAACCGGCACACTCACGAAAGGTTCATTTATCGTTACGGAAACTCACCCTGCCAATCCTGAAAAAATCTCAGGCGAAGAGTTGATTGTGATTGCCGCCCACGCGGAATGTTTTTCCAATCATCCCGTATCAAAATCGCTCAAAGAAAAGCACCACGGCGACTGCTGCAAGCGCATTCACGCAAAAGGAGCGGAAGAATTGAGCGGGCGCGGAATAAAAATCGAAATTGACGGAAAGCTGGTTCTTGCCGGAAACGAAACTTTGATGAGCGAAAACAACATCGAATTCGATATGGACTGCTTAAAAGATGACGCAGGAACATTCGTGCACGTTGCAGTTGACGGAGAATATGCCGGACACATCGTTATTACCGACGAGATAAAAGACGGAGCGAAGGAAGCGGTGCGGGATTTAAAAACGCTGGGCGTAAAAAATGCCGTTATGCTGACAGGCGATGCCGAAAAGACTGCGAAAAAAACGGCGGCGGAACTGGGAATCAACGCGGTTTATGCAAATCTTTTGCCGGAAGACAAAGTGCGCATTGTTGAAGAACTGCTTTCGCCGCAAAAAGACGGCGGACGGCGCGGAACGCTTTTTTTTGCAGGCGACGGCATAAACGACGCGCCTGTTTTGTCCCGCGCGGACGCCGGCATTGCGATGGGCGCACTGGGAACGGATGCTGCAATAGAAGCCGCCGACGTTGTTATCATGAGCGACGAACCGTCTAAAATCGCTCAGGCGGTGCGCCTTTCAAAGCGGACGCTCGGCATTGTCTACCAAAACATCGCCTTTTCGCTCGGCGTAAAAGCGGCGATTATGGCGCTCGGAGCGGCAGGTATTACCGGTATGTGGCTTGCAGTATTCGGCGATGTAGGCGTTACGTTTCTTGCCGTGCTGAACGCAATGAGAATGTTGGTAAAAAGAGGGAGACAGCTTTAGTTCATTCACCTGAATGAACATACTTCCTTCGCTGAGGCGAGTACATCCCTTCGAGTGTAGGGAAAAGCTCCCTCCGAACGCAGGGAATACCTCCCTACGGGCGGAGGGAATATCTCCCTATGGGCGTAGGGAGACGCTCCCTCCGAACGGAGCGTGTATCTCGCTTCGGGCGGGGCGTGCAACTCGCTTCGAGCGGGGCGAGTATCTCGCTTCGAGTGGGGAGAGTAATTCGCTTCGAGTGGGGCGTGCTTCTCGCTTCGGGCGGGGCGTGCAACTCGCTTCGGGCGGGGCGTGCATCTCGCTTCGGGCGGGGCGAGCATCTCGCTTCGGGCGGGGCGGACAGGTGAGTTCAGTTTTACAGATGTAATTAGGTTTACTGTCCGCTCAAGTTTTACTTGCAGTAAAACTTGCTGAAAAAGCATCGGGGGATGTCGTTTTGGGCGGGGCGGACAGGATGAATTTGGTCTTACGGACATAACTTTGTCCCTGTCCGCATCAAGTTTGCCGCAGGCAAACTTGATGAAAAATATTGACGGAAGTCGAATTCGGTGAGGCGGACAGAAAACAAAATCTCTGTCCGCCTCTGCTTGGAAAATCGAGTTATATCGAAAATGTATACTCGATGTCGGAAGTGTTAGACGGCGTTATTCCGTGCGCGTGATAAGTTCCGGCGATGTTGATTCCGATTTCATATTCGGTATCCATGCGAAGACCGTAAAAATCTACAACACCGCTGTCGTTGGTCATGCCGCAGGCGGCGCAGATGCCGCTTTGTTTTTCGTAGAGCCATACAAGCGTTTTCTTTTCCGGCGTTCCGCTTCCCTTGTTTTTTACAGTTATTTTCACCGCTTTTTCCGAATAAACGCTTCCCGCAGCGGGAATATCGACCGCATTTTTTACACATTCTGCGGCTTTTAAAACATTTACGCGCCCGTAGCCGTACCATTTTGAAAATCCGCGTGAATCGTATTTTCCGTACGATGATTTTTTATCTATCTTGTCCGCAGTCTTTTCAAGGAGTGCTTTAAGCTGGTAGCCGGTAAGCGCAGGATTTATCGACAAAAGATATGCAATAGTACCGGTTACAAAGGGCGCAGACATGGAAGTTCCGCTCATCCATCGATAAGAGCTTTTTACATCCGGTGAATGCGAGTTTGACCAGTTGTTGCCGCCGTTTCCGCAGCTGTAAATGCTTTCTCCGGGGGCGCAAACGCTTATCCACGAGCCGCCGTTGCTGAACGCTGCGCGCGTATCGTACATGGTCGTAGCACCGACTGCCAGTATTCCCTGCAAGGCGGCAGGATAGCAGGAGATTGTTTTTCCGTTGTTCCCCATAGAAATTACGGGAATAACGCCTGCTGACAAAGCTTTGTTCATCATTTCCACTTCAAAGGGATGTATTGCAAGTCCGCCTAAAGACATATTGACAGGAACGGCTGTTTGAACAAGTTTCGGCGAAGAGATTACATCCGAAGGTAAGCCGGATAAAACTGAAGCATTGCGGGCGGAAGGTTCTTTTCTAAGCTCGGTGATAATATCTGCAAGGTCTCCAAGACAAGCATAAGTCGCCCACGAACTGCTGCCGGCAGCATCAATGCCTCTGTATGTAATGAGTTTTGTATGAGAGTGAGCAACGCCGCATATTCCTTTGCCGTTGTTTCCTACGGCAGCAATTGTTCCCGAGCAGTGAGTGCCGTGCCCGAAGTTGTCCCAGTTTTCGTTTATGGGAACAGTGATTAACGGCTTGTATTCGGCAGTTCCGCCTCTATGCAGCGAAGATTTTGCATAGAATATTATGGAATTTCCCTCGTTGTCATAAAAATCTTCATGCAGACTGTTTACGCCTGTGTCTATAATTGCTGCAAGAACAGTGTTGACGGCAGAAGAATCGTATAATTTAAATGCTTCCAGCGCATCGGTTACGGTTAAGCCCCAATCCAACTTATCAGCTTCCGGGTCTTGGTTTACATTGCCCTGCCCCGTTCCGAAAGGAACTGCACTGCGCCCTCTTCTTCTATATTTTGAACCGGAAGCAGCATTTTCCTGCACGGACGGCGGATCATAATGGAAGTCCGGCTGTGCATATAGTACGCCGCTTTGCTGCCGTATTTTCGCACGGAACTCGCCTCCGTCAGCTTCTGTACGGACAAGAAAGTACCGGTATCCGTCATTCATATTCATTTCGGAAACGACAACGGCATTCAACGCGGCAAAAGACGTAGTATCAAAACAGTCAGCAGCTTTAACAATCGAATATCCTTCGCGGACAGTTTCATCGTCTTCATGCCGCTCCTGCTGATTTATAATCCATTCGGCATTAAATACGGTGTCGTTCTCGTTTTTATTTCCCTGCGCCGTGCTTCCTGTCGGTTCGTTAAAACCGGTAGTACAACCTAAGAGCAGTGCGGCGAGTGCCGCAAAAGAAGCAAATACTTTTACGGTGTAATTATTTTTTCCTGTCATATACAAATCCTTTTTACTCATCCGTTATTTTAAAATAGAAGCCGCCGTTGGCACTTGAAGCGTAACGAAGTCCGTTTGCAAAACTTTCGCTGGTATTTTTGTCCCATATTGCTGCAAAAACCGCAGGTTCATCGTCATGATTTTCTACCGGGTCTTTTCCCCAGTTATAAATATCCCAACAATATGTAACGCCGGTTTCAAATGTTTTAGATTGAAACTTAGGATGATTGAATATTTGAGCTTTAAGATATTCAGGCTTAATCGTAATAATTCCGTCTTTATAAGACAGATAATCCGACTCCTGTGCATCCGAAGCTATAAATCCACCCCGTTTCAAGTCCTTAAAATCCCGATCCCTAAATTCATTTCCGCTTGCAGTCTTAAAAGTAAGTCTTTCGCCTTCCTCTGCATTCAAATCGACGGAAATATCTCCTGCAAAAACGACTTCTTTGTCGGAATCTTTCCGTGTAACGCGCAGTCCGAATGAAAAGAAATCGGCAATTTTATTTTCCCAAAGCGAAGGATTTGTTATGCGGAAAGAAAAACTTAAATCGTCAAGTGCAGATTTTTTTACAAAACCGTTATCCGCAGGGCTTTCAAGCACAATCGTATTTGCAGGCAAAAGCCGCGCAGTTCCAACCGGAGAGTCCAAGCTATGCTCGGTATCGGTAAAAGCTGAAATTTTGTATTCGTAAGTTACGCCTTCTTCCAGCGAAGAATCCGTATCATATCCGGTATGAAAACCTTCATAAGCTTTAAAAGCCGCTGAAAGATTTTGCGGCCCGCTATAATCTTTTGCATATTGCTTTCGCTGAACCGAAAGCCATTTTGACTCGCCCTGCCTGCGGCGGTAAATATCGAATCCGCG
Organism: uncultured Treponema sp.; assembly: GCA_963544675.1. Lineage (GTDB taxonomy): Bacteria > Spirochaetota > Spirochaetia > Treponematales > Treponemataceae > Treponema_D. Next base: position 40,443 of record CAUUGI010000005.1, on the reverse strand, counting down.
TATCGGTAAATCACGGTTTGCATAATCTTTAATCGAAAACCACAATATTACTTCATGGGAAGAAGAATTTCCTGCATCCTGCCCGCGATAAGGAAGCGCACCGGACTCTTCTTCCGCACCGAAAAGTCTTAATGAATTCGGAAAACGGTGCATTTCAACTCTAAAGCCCTTTATTGTTGCGCCCTCGATTGTTCTGGCTGCCGGGCGGCGTTCGGTAAACGAAACGGAATTGATGTGCTTTTCCACGCGGTTTCCTGCAAAATCGTAAGCAGTGATGACAAGGTTATCAACGCCGCTGCAAAACGAAATTTCGTCCAATGTGAATACCGCAGTACATTTCCAGCTTCCGTCGGGTTCTTTTACACAGTCGGGAGAGACTTCCGCAATTCCGTTTCTTGCAGAGGGAGAAGAACCCACCGCAAAGGAGCAGCCGAAGTTTCCGTTGCTCGGAACGCTTTGAATCGGACGTGAAGGAGAACGAAATACAACTTTTAATATCATATTTTGAGAAGGTGCACTGTACCAAAAACCGCCGTCTTCAAAGGGGTTATCGTTTAGTAAAACGGATTCTACAGACGGGGCTTCCGTTTCAGCACCGTGCTGCGGCTCCCGCTGAATCATCGTAACAAAATGTTCATTTTTTTCATCGACGAAATAATTTTCTATGACGGATGCGGCAAGTTTATTTTTTTCACCTTTTAATCGGAAATCGTAAGAGCGGTTTTTCTTCAGCGCAAACGAAGCCTCACCATTCACAACCGAAATATTGCCGTATTTTGAAGAATGTTCACCGGCATCATAAATGGTAAGAACGCTGTTTTCCGTAATCGGTTCGCCGCACACGGAATCAAGCACTTTTACTTTGACAGAGGCATACGTGTTGTCAGACGGCAATTCATTAGAGCACGCCGACAAAAAGCTCAACAATACGGCTATACAGCAAAACGCCGTATATTTTTTTGACATAAAGTATTTCATACAACTCCTACTATACTTTTTGGAAAAACAATTTAATCGGGTCAGCATAAACACCCGTCTATTTTTTAATTTGGGGAAAGAACGGTGAATCCGTGATAGTTAGCAATGGATAACTATCGAGACAGCGGCGCATTCTACTTAAACGATTGCGTGTAAGTCAATAGATTTGCACAAAGTTATAAATAGAAATTTATAAGTTCGACAAACTCTTATGGAGAATTTTCACATTATAACAATTTCTTTTGCGCCGGATTTTTTGTCGCGCTTAAGATTTTCAGGTTTTGTAAGCAATTCAATAACCGATTTGCCGCCGTTTGCAAATCCCCTTCGGGAACGGTCAACAGCAAGCGCAAGTCCGTACTCCGTGCAGGCATAAAATCCCGTTCTGCCGCCGGGAAGCTTTATTTGGTCGGAGGTAATACGCATTTCAAGAAGACGCGCTTCTGCGCCATTTTCCGTTTTTACAGCGGGTTCAGAGCCAATATTTTTTTTTAAAAAAAGCCAGCTTAAAACTGCGCGGTCTTTCGGAATGCCTGCCGCTTCTGAAAGTTTTAAGAGGCGGCGGGGAGCATCTTCCGTCCCGAATGCAAAGTTGCACCATTTTTCGCGTCCTCCGCGGTGCGCATTTGTTCCCTGCATAGGACAAGCCGATTGATGCGGACATGGAGAAACTGCCCCGTAATCGTGCGCGATAAAATTTTTACGCAAAAGGCTGATAAAATTTGCGGCAGGCGGCGTTCCGGGTTCCGCAAAGAAAAACGCTGCACCGCTTTTCGCGTATGCAAGCAGCCCCTGAACTTTCTGCTGCGCCTCCGTTTCCGCATTTTGCTTTGCGTCCTGCAGAACTTCGTTGAATGTGTTCGCGGAAAATATAAAATCAGCCTTTTCTTTTATAGGAGTTCCAAAACCGCCCTTTACGCGGATTATGTTCCAATGCGGCGGAGCATTCGGATTTGAGGGACGCAGCTTTGCCGCAACGGAAAGATATAAATCTTCTCCCAAAGTCAACGCACCCTGCGATATATCCATACAGTACCACGTAAGATGAACGTTGCGAAGTTCCGGTACCGCAATCCAAAGCGCAACAGGGAGCGTCAAAGGTCCGCTTCCGATGTCGAGGCAGACGGCACCGTCCGCAAGCGAAAGTTCTTTGTGTCCGATATTGGAAAATACGCGTGTAAGACGCACCAGATTCCACCACAAAAAATACCGCGCATATGCGGAAAGCATTTCCCTGCTGTTCATGTAGCCGAGCCGCCTCTCGTCCCGCTCGTCGGTCAATTCATGCGAAAGAAGTCGTATATCTTTTGGAAGATTTAACAGCTGTCGACTGTTGAGCGGACGTGCCGCCTGAATGATTTTATCGAAATCCTCCAAAATCGCACGGCTTTCGCGCGTAAGTTTATTTCCGTCAAACATCGACGTATACGATACAAATCGAGCATCCGGCTTGGAGTCGGCTTCGTAAAAAGGCGCAGAATCATCATGCTTTGTGTGCATAAAATCTTTTATCTTTCCGGCGGCTTTTGAATCATTTAAGCGGGATTTTGCTTTATCTTTAGCGGCAGACTGAGTCCGCGTCTTTACAAATTTTTCATAGAATTTTGGCATGGGGTTCCTCAAAAAAAATGCGGCTTCCGGTCAGTATGCCGGATTTTTAGCCGCTACCGTTTTGTCTTTTTTATGCCGAAATATAAATCGGTCAATTCTCTGCGTAAATCGTGAATTTCTTTAATCGCCTCTGCCGCGTTGTTTACCGCATCCGCGTCGGCAATAATCCGGTTACGCGCGCCTTCAATCGTGTATTTTTGCTTTACAATAAGAAAATTCAGCCGCATAGCAAGTTCCAACTCGCGTTGATTATAGCTGCGTCTGCCGCCGAGGTCTTTTTGCGGCGCAAAACCGGGAATAACTTCTTCCCAATAACGCAGAATATGCGCTTTTACGCCGGTAATTTCTTCAACTTCTCCGATTGTGTACATGAAACCCGAGCAATCCTATCGTCAAATGCTCTTGTCATTGTCGTCAAACAGAGATTTTATCTGCGCTTCGTAAATCGAATTTAAGCGGTAGCGCATAATCTCCTGCTTTGCCGAAAGCTCAACACCGACTTCAAACGGCTTTGTGATAAGACAAAAGCGGCTCACACGCTCGTACATCTTAAATCCGGTCTTTGAATTGACAAGAGAACTGACTTCATTTTCAAAAAGACTTTGAATATTGTCCGACGCAAGCAGATTTTCGTATGTGTCGTATTGAATTCCGTTTTCCGCAGCGTAATTTTTAACTTCTTCTTCATCGACGAGAAGCAACGCGGCAAGATACCGCTGGTCTTGTCCCACGACGACGGCATTTTTTATAAAGCGCGACTGTTCGAGTTTTTGTTCGATGGGAACCGGCTCTACGTTTTCTCCGCCGCGCAGAACGATAGTATCTTTTTTGCGTCCCTTTATAACGATTTCATCGTGAACGGTAAGCATTCCAAGATCGCCTGTGTCGAACCAACCGTCAACAGTCATAACTTTTGCGGTAAGGTCGGGACGTTTAAAGTAACCGCGCATTACGGTACCACCTTTGACCTGAATTGCACCGAATTTTCCGCGTCCCAACACATAGCCGTCTTCAGGATCTACTACGCGCGCTTTAAGTCCTCGTATCGGAGAACCGACATTGCCGAAAACAGGAGAAGCAATCGGACGGACGGAAATTATCGGCGCGGTTTCGGTAAGCCCGTAACCTTCTACGATTTTTACACCGATTGCCCAGAAAAACTCGTCGATTAAGCGCGGATAGGAGCCGCCGCCTGCAACGCCTGCGCGGAATTTCGTTCCGAGCATCGCTTTAATTTTACGGAACACAATTAAATTCCCCAAAAACTTGAGCGGCCACAGTAAAGTCCAAGGAATTATATATGCAAACCACCACGCAACGGTGTAATAGCGCGTAAAACACGGATTCTGCCGAAACATCTGCCTGTGCATACGGCTGTGAACAATTGCAACCGCAACAAAAAATTTATACAGCGCGTATACGATTCCGCCGGTTTTGCGCATCTTACGCGATATGCCGTCGTAAATCGCTTCAAATACGCGCGGAACGGCAGGTAAAAGAGTCGGATTGAGTTTAAGGAAGTCAGCTAAAAGCACGCTGCCGATAGGCTTGGAATAGCAGACCGTCCCTGCTTGAATAATGATGACATATTCGACGGAACGCTCAAATGCGTGCCAGACGGGCAGAACAGACAGCGCGCGGTCTCCCGGATTGAGCATAATGCGTTCGGGGATTTCATCAAGCTGGGCAAGAAAGTTTCCGTGCGTCAGTTCGACTCCTTTCGGAGTTCCCGTTGTGCCAGAGGTAAAAATAATACAGGCAAGTTCGTCCGATTTACCTTTTTCAAGCTCATTTTCAACTTCGTCTTTATGCTCAATTCTGTATTTCTGCCCTTCTTTGATAATATCTGCGAATGTGAGCAAAGTAAGCGACGAGGCTTCTTTTTTGACATCATCGGAAAGCTCATCGAACGATACGATTGTTTTGAGCGCGGGAAGTTTATCTTTTACCGAAAGAAGTTTTTTGACTTGTGCAGAATTTTCCGCGATGACAAAAGCGCATTCGGTCAGCGAAAAAATCGTTTCCAAATCCATTAAAGTGGCATCGCAGCCGCGCGGAATATCAACGGCTCCAATCGCCATAATTCCCATGTCCGCCTGCTGCCATTCTTTGCGATTGTCGGCAATCAACCCGATAAGGTCGCCGCGTTTAATTCCTCTGCTTAAAAGCCCCGCTCCGAAGTCCATCGCAAGGGAGAATAATTCTCGATACGTTACGGTTTCAAAATCTCCGTTTCCGGTACGCGACATTTGCGCGGCAGTTTCAGGAAAATCTGCCGCAGTTTTTCTCAACATTTTGGGAAGCGTTTGTTCCATTGCCAACTCCAATCTGATAATACGCGGATTATATCTGTATTTGCACTAAAAAACAACAAACAGCCTGAATACCAACTTTGCAAAGACGGTAGTGAGCGCAGCGAACGAAGAACACCGTCGAAAGCACAGCAGTATTTAACTGTTATTTCCAAAACTCTACATTCGACCTAATAGGCTCAATTGCGAGTTTTAAAAAAACTCGCAATTTTCCAACTCTTTCCGGCACCAATAGAATAAAAGTTTTGAAATAAGCATCGTTTGTGAGCAGGCGAGGCTCCGTCTGCGTGCCGTTTCGAGCGAAAAGCTCGACTGCGGCTAAGCGGACGGAACATAGCCGAAAGCACAGCAGTATTTAACTGCTATTTCCAAAACTCGACATTCGACCTAATACTTAAATGCGCTGCCGCCGATAAACTCGCGTATTATTGAGCGCGCGGGTACGGCTGTCGGAGCAATGGGCGAAAAATTATCGAGAAAAGATAAAAGTCTGCACGATTCGGAATACTCTTTTTGAAGCGGCGTAACACAGCGTAAAAGCGGCTCTGCATATATTTTAAGCACGGAAAGTTCGTAATCGAGTGCAGTATTCAATATGGCATCGGCATTGTTCTGAAACGGAAAGATGTGCATTTCTTCGCCGTGCCTTACGCTGTTCCACATACTGATTGTTCCGGCTGCGTTTTTGCTTCTAAATCTTGCATCGCGCACAATGCGTCGTATAAGTCGGTTATCGCTTGTTGAAATTCTATTGTGATCGTCAAGATTCAACTGAGTAAGTGCGGAAAGATAGATTTTGAATTTCAATTCATGAGGAATAAGAGGAGTCAATTTATCGTTTAAGCCGTGTATTCCTTCCATTATAAGAATATCGTTTTCCGAAAGAGTCATTTTGTTCTTGTCTTCAAAAAATTGCACACCGTCTACAAAATCGTAAGACGGAATATTTACTTCTTTGCCTTCAAAAAGTTCTATCAAGTTTTTGTTCAACAATTGAATATCCAACGCTTCAAGACATTCATAGTCCGGTTTGCCGTCTGCGCCTATAGGATTACGGGCGCGTCCTACATAATAACTGTCAAGACTTATGACTTTAGGACGATAGCCTATTGCCTGCAATTCAAGCGCAAGTTTTTTAGATGTAGTAGTTTTGCCGGAGCTTGAAGGCCCTGCAATCAATACGACGCGGACTTTTTTGCTTTCCGCAATCTGATCTGCAATATCGGCAATACATTTTTCCTGCAAGGTTTCGGTAATATCAATAAACTCGTCCGCTTTGCGGTTATTTATAAGTCGATTAAGACTTGCAGCCGACATTACGCCAAGCTGTTTCCCCCACGATTTATAGCGTCTGTAGATTTCAAAAAGTTTAGGCTGGTCTTCAAATTTCGGAAGACGCTCCGGTGTTCCGGACTTCGGAAATCTGAGTAAAAATCCTTCTTTGTATTGCATAAGCGCAAAAACTTTTAATATGCCGGTTGAAAGCACAAGAGGCCCGAAATACATATCGCTGAAATCACCAAGCGTGTTTATTCTTACACTTGGAGTTGCAATATAGTTCAGCTGCTCCCGCGTTTCCGAAAGCCTGAGCTTTTCAAAAAGTTCTACGGCTTCTTCGTATGCGATAAATTTCGTTGCAATAGGAATATCTTCCGCTACAAGACGGCGCATTTCCGCTTCAAGCGTTTTTATTTCCGAATCTTTTAGAGGTTTGCCGGATTCAAGAGTGTAGTAATATCCGTAACCCAAACTGTGTCCCACTAAAAGCCGCGCATTGGGGAAAAGATTATGAGCCGCCGCCGCTAAAAGCAAACAAAGCGAACGCCTGTAAACTCCCATTCCGTCCTTTGAACCGAGCAGCACAGGTTCAAGATAGGCATTATATTCAAGCGGTTTATCCAAAGGGCATAATTCATTATTTATGCGGACTGCAAGAATTTTATCCTGCGGCTCCGAAAAATTATCCAGCAAAACCGAAACAGGCGTTCCGTAAGGTTCTTCTCCTACTTTACCTGAAGGATATTTTATTTTAAGAATACTTTGTTCCATAATAATTTACTCCATAAGATTTTTTATTAATTCTGTTCAGAAACGGAAGTTTTCAGAACAGGTTTATTTATTTTTGAATCAGGGAAAACCCGTCATGAAGCGAATGCGGCAAGTTCTCCTGCACGGGAAAGTGCTTGATTTATATTGTCAAATATATTTTCGCGCCCGAGCCTATCGGCAAATCCTGTCTTTTCAAGAAGAAGATAAGGCTGCGTATGAATTCCTGAAAGAATTATCGTTATTCCTTTGCGTTCACAGGCATTTTTGCACTGTTCAATAGCGCGTATTCCACCGGCATCAAGATATAGAGTATTTCTCATGCGGAGAATTAAAACTTTGCAGTTTATATTTGCTTTTTCAAGCGCAATTTCGAATTTTCCTACCGTTCCGAAAAACAGCGGCCCTTCTATCTCGTAAACAAGAACGCCTTCGGGAATTTTCAGTGCTTCTTCCTGTCTGTCGCCCTTTATTCCGCCTATTAAAGTTTCTCTGGAAGTTTGAACTTCGGAAAGGTCAATCATTTTCTTTATAAAGAAGAATGCGGCAAATCCGAGTCCCGCTCCGATTGCTACGGTCAAATCTATAAATACGGTCAGCAGGAATGTTGTTGCAAGCACGAATATATCGGATTTCTGTCCCTTCATCAGTGCTCTTATGGAACCGAATCCTGCCATATTCCATGCAACGCTTACAAGAACCGCTGAAATTGCCGCCATAGGGATGTATAAGACAAATTTACCGAGAGCAAGCATAATTAAAAGCAGAGTAACGGAATGTATTATGCCGGCAACGGGAGTTTTTCCCCCGTTTTTAATATTTGTGGCGGTTCGTGCTACAGCACCGGTTGCGGGAATTCCGCCAAAAATCGGACTTAATATATTTGCGATGCCTTGCGCTATAAGCTCCGTATTTGAATCGTGTTTTGTTCCTGTCATTCCGTCTGCAACGCTTGCGCTTAAAAGCGACTCAATGGCGGCAAGCATCGCTATCGAAACCGCTGTAGGAAACAGTCTTGTTATTGCAGACGGACTTATTTCCGGCATTGACGGAAGCGGCAGTGAAGCAGGAATTGAACCGTATCTACTTCCGATTGTTTCGGTGTGCCATCCTAAAGTTCTTTCCAAAATAATATTAACTATGCTTGCAAGCAGAATAACTATAAGAGAGCCCGGTATTTTCTTTGTGATTTTAGGCCAAAGAAATATTACCGCAAGCGAAATAACAGCTATTGCAAGCGAATAAAAATTGACTGCACTGAAATTACCGGCATAAACTTGTATTCTTCCTATAAAGTCCGACGGCAGTTCTTTTAGTGTAAGACCGAAAAAGTCTCCTATCTGTCCGGAAGCGATTGTTACTGCGATTCCTGCCGTAAATCCTGTTATTATTGTATACGGAATGAATTTTATAAGTCCGCCCATCTTAAAAATGCCCATAAGAATAAGCATTATTCCTGCCATAAGCGTTGCGGTTACCAATCCTGAATACCCGAATTCATTTACGGCGGCATAAATTATTACTGCAAATGCGCCGGTAGGACCTCCAATCTGGACTTTGCTTCCGCCGAAAAGCGAAATACAAAAGCCTGCCGTGATTGCGGTGAAAAGTCCTCTTTCGGGGGGAAGTCCGCTTGCAATGGAAAACGCAATTGCAAGGGGTAAAGCAACAATGCCGACAATTATACCTGCCGTAAGATCGCTTAAAAATGTTTTCAATGAATACGTTTTGATTGAATTTATCAATTCAGGTTTGAACATAATACTCCTAAAAGAACTTACGGTTAAAAAATTCTTACGATTTTTATATGACGAGTTTTAAGCCGTTGAAACAGCACGACTTAAAACATCGCGTTTCAAAGTAACCTGTTCTGAAACCGAATATTCCGAACAGGTTTATTCGTACAAAAAGCAGGCGACTTTATGCCCGGAAGCGTGTTCTTTTAGCTGCGGGATATTGCACTTACAGTGTTCTTTACGTTTCGGGCAACGGTCGTAGAAATAACAACCTGTGTGCTCTTCCGCCGGAGAAGGAACATCACCTGAAAGAATGATACGCTGCCGTTTGCGTTCGATTTCCGGATCGGGAATCGGTGCGGCGGAAAGCAGTGCTTCCGTGTACGGGTGAAGCGGTTTTGCGTAAAGAGCATCCGAGTCGGCAATTTCAACGATTACGCCGAGGTACATAACGGCAACACGCGTAGAAATGTATTGAATAACGGCAAGATCGTGCGCGATAAACACGTAGGTCAAACCGAATTCATCCTGCAAATCCTTAAAAAGATTCAAAATCTGCGCCTGAATAGATACATCCAGAGCACTGACAGGTTCGTCTGCCAAAATAAGTTCCGGCTTTAAGGCAAGCGCGCGGGCAATTCCGATACGCTGCCTCTGACCGCCTGAAAATTCGTGCGGATAGCGGTTTCTGAAAAAGCGTGAAAGTCCGACCTTCTCCATCAGCACTTCAACCCTGTCGGAAATTTCTTTTTTTGTGTACGAAAGAATTCCGCGATTTGTAAGAATCTTCATCGGTTCTGCGATAATATTTCCGGCGGTCATGCGCGGATTAAGAGAAGCATACGGGTCTTGAAAAACCATCTGCATATCTTTGCGAGCGCGCATTAAAGTCTGCTTTGAACATCCGACAAGTTCCGTACCCTTAAATCGGACATAGCCTGAAGTCGGCTTATAAAGTTGAGCAACGGCGCGCGCGGCAGTTGATTTTCCGCAGCCGGACTCGCCTACAAGACCGAGCGTTTCGCCCTTTTTTACCGAAAAGCTGATACCGTCAACCGCACGGATAGCACCATTTTTTCTTGAAAGGAGACCGCCTTCCGTAAAAGGGAAGTGCATTTTTAAATCGGTAACGCTCAATAAATCTTCCGATGTGTTTTCCATTACTTCCATAAGTCAGTGCCTCCTATTCCTCAACTCCGTGTTTACGCTCTGCCGCGTTCCGATTTTTTTCACAAAGCCAACAGCTTGCACGGTGCGTCGGTGAAAAAACATACGAAGAAGGATATTGCGACCTGCATTGCGGAAGCGCTTCGCTGCAACGCGGATAAAACGGACAGCACGGCGGCAAATCTATAACATTAGGCGGCTGTCCGCTGATTGAAAACAGCCTTCCTTCATTTTTTTTATCCATGCGCGGAACGGATTTTATCAATCCGCGCGTATACGGATGCACGGGATTTGAAAACAGCTCGTCCACGCCCCCTTGTTCCACAACACGCCCCGCATACATAACGCATACGCTGTCGCACATTCCGGCAACCAAACCAAGAGAGTGCGTAATCATGATGACAGCAGTACCGAGCCGCGCACTCAAGTCTCCGATAAGGTCGAGAATCTGCGCCTGAATCGTAACGTCGAGCGCGCTGGTAGGTTCATCGGCAATAAGCACTTCCGGATCGCAGCTTAACCCCATCGCAATCATAACGCGCTGGCGCATTCCGCCTGAAAACTGGTGCGGATAGCAGTCGATTCGTTTTTCCGCCGCGGGAATGCCGACCATTTTGAGCATTTCGATTGCACGTTCGCGTGCATCTTTTTTGGATAAGCCCTGATGCAGCCGAATTGTTTCAATCATCTGCGTAGAAATCTTCAAAAACGGATTAAGGCTCGTCATCGGGTCTTGAAAAATCATCGAGATTTTATTGCCGCGGATCTGTCGAATCGCCTTTTTATCCATCTTCAAAATATCTTGCCCGTTGAAAATCACTTCACCGCCGACAATTTTTCCGGGCGGATTCGGAATCAAGTTCATAATTGCAAGATTGGTTACGCTTTTCCCTGAGCCGGATTCACCGACAATCGCAAGCATTTCGCCTTTGTATAAGTCGAACGACACGCCGTCAACTGCTTTTACGATTCCGGCATCGGTACGAAAATGTGCCTGTAAGTTCTTAACTTCTAATATTTTCTCGTTTGTCTTTTGACTATTCATCTTTACACCCTGTTTTTGCTTTGAGGATCGAAGGCATCTCGCAATCCGTCGCCGAGAAAGTTCATTGCGAACAGGAAAACGGTCATTGCAATCGCCGGAGCTAAAAGCTGCCACGGATAGAGTGTCATAACGTTCACACCGTCGGAAACAAGAGAACCCCATGACGCGCGCGGAGCGGAAATACCGAGTCCCAAGAACGACAGAAAACTTTCATTCATAATAAATCCCGGAATCGAAAGCGTTGAATAAATAATTATGATGCCGAGAGTGTTCGGCAAAATGTGCTTAAAAATAATGCGAGGCGTTGACGCACCCATAGAGCGCGCGGCTTCAACAAATTCCGCGTTCTTTAGACTGATAACCTGCCCGCGCACAACGCGAGCAATCGTCAGCCATGAAACAAGCGCAATCGCCACAAACAAAATCACGATATTCTGTCCCAAAATCGCCATCATGATGATGACGACGAGCATATACGGAAGCCCGTACATAATATCGACAAAGCGCATGAGCACGTTGTCAATCCAGCCGCCGAAGTAGCCGCTGACCGCGCCCACCAATACGCCTATAAAAAGCGACGTAATCGTTCCGATGAGACCAATCATTATGGAAATCCGTCCGCCGTAGATAACGCGGGCAAACACGTCGCGCCCCAGCGAATCCGTTCCTAAAAGATAGCGGCGTTTATAGACGGGATTTGAGCTTATTTCATCCTGCAAGGAGCGTAATTCGTCTTTTTGTGCGGAAGAAAGTTCCGTCCGTCCTTCTTTTTTCGCCTGATGCATCATCTCGGCTGTGCGGCGGTGAAGCATAAGATTTCCGGCATTGCGGAATGACGGCGGCAGATTCTGATGAATAATAACTTGTTCCGAATACAAATAGATAGGCAAAAGCGGAGCTAAAATCGACACTGCAAAATAAAAGCCGACGACGAAAAGACCTGCAAGTGCCATTTTATTTTTTTTGAGCCGTCTCCATGCATCGTCCCAGAGGGAAACCGGCTTTACAGACTGATTGAATTCATTAACTTGGGAAGCGTTTACGTTTCCACCGCTCTCTCCGGCAGCATTTTCATTGGTACTATCCACTTTCAGCCTCACTTATATGAAATGCGCGGATCGATAACCGCATATAAAACGTCAACGACGAAATTCATCAAAATCAAAATAATGGAATACATAACAACCGTTCCCATGATGAGCGTATAATCGCGGTTTAATGCCGACTGTACAAAGAAGGTGCCGAGGCCGGGAACCAAAAAGATTTTTTCGATAACGACGGAACCGGTAATGATTCCTGCAAAAGCAGGGCCGAGATAGCTTATAACCGGCAGCATCGCGCCCTTTAATGCGTGTTTAAAAAGCACTGTCGGGTACGAAAGTCCCTTTGCATATGCCGTGCGGATATAATCCGAGCGGAGCACTTCCAAAATACTTGCGCGTGAAAGGCGGGCAATATAAGCAAAATACGGCAGCGACAGCGCAAGAGCCGGCATAACGAGAGTTTTTAATCCCTGCCGCCCTGTAATCCAGCCTGAAGTCGGGAGCCATTTGAGTTTTACGGCAAAAATATACATTAAAACGGGACCTACAACAAACAGGGGGACCGAAATTCCGATAACAGCGACCGACATAGACGCGTAATCGGCAGGGGAGTTTTGCTTGACGGCGGAAACAAATCCTACCAAAAGCCCGAAAAAGAGCGCACAGCACAAAGATGTTACGCCTAAAAGAAGCGAATTCGGCAGTGTATTTCCGATAAGCTGGTTTACGGTATAATCTTTATAACGAAAAGAGGGTCCGAAATCACCCTTGAGAATATTTCCCAAATACCGCACATACTGCTTTAAAATCGGTTCATCCAAATGATAGGCCTTATTGATGTTTGCAAGCACTTCCGGCGGTATGTTACGGTCTGCAGAAAAAGGCCCGCCCGGGGCGGCTTTCATAATAAAGAAGCTGAACGTAATAATTAAAAAAAGAGTCGGGATTAAACTCAACAGCCGGCGGATAATAAATCGAATCATGCTTCCCCCAAAAAGTTTTATACAATAATAAGGACAGGGTCGTCTACAAAGCGGTTGCTTCAGGCAGCCCTGCCCTATATTTTTTACGCCTTGATTATTTGCGTTATTTCATTTTTTTTATTCCGACATACGGATGTACATCGGAAACGTTCGGATACCAGCCTTCCCACTTTGTCGTGTCGATAAGGTGCTGACTGACATACGAATAAATCGGCAAAACACCTTGATCTTCAGTTATAAGAACGGATTCCGCATCATGCAAGGTATTAAAACGCTCTTTACCGCTTTTCATTGTGCCCGCTTTACGAACAAGTCCGTCAAAACGTGCGCTGGAGTATTCACCGTCATTGTTGCCGCCTCCGGTAATAAACAGTTCCAAGAAGTTATTCGGATCTTGATAATCGCCGACCCAGCCTGCACGACTGATGTCGAAATCATGCTGATGGCGGACATCGAGGAAAGTTTTCCATTCAAGATTTTGAATGTTAATCGATATTCCGAGTGCGTTTTTCCATGCTTCCTGCACATATTCTGCAATCAATTTATGACCGTCATTCGTATTATAAATGACAGTAATTGAAGGGAACCCTTTTCCGCCCGGATATCCGGCTTCGGCAAGAAGTTTTCGAGCTCCTTCCGGGTCATAAGCGGAACCTTTTACCGGCGTGTAGCCCGCCATCGGAGGAACCATAGAAGTTGTTGCAATCTGTCCTGCGCGAGTTACTTTATCAACAATTTCCTGATTGTTGAGTGCCATTGCAAGAGCTTTGCGCACACGAACATCATTGAGCGGCGGACGCTTTACGTTAAGAATATAATAATATGTTCCGTTCTGCGGATCCCCCTGATAATCCGGCAGCACTTTCACCTCATCAAGACGCGGAGTCGGAATACCGTAGTTCCAGTCTATTTCGCCTGCTTTATATTTTTCAAACGCGGTGTTCATGTCTTCAATCGGTAAGAATGTGATGCGGGAAAGATGAACATTTTCTTTATTCCAATATTTTTCATTTGGAAGTACAGTCAATTTTTCCTGCGGAACCCAAGATTCAAGAACGAAAGGACCGTTTCCAACAAGGTTGCCGGGCTTTACCCAATCCGTTCCGTATTTGTCTATTATGTGCATCGGGACAGGATTGAAGGCATAATGAGCCATCATATCGAGTGCATAAGGAGCGGGGCCTGTCAGCTGTACTTCAAAAGTCATATCGTCAACAGCTTTAACTGCGACTGTCGAAGCGTCCGCTTTACCTGTATTATATTCTTCCGCACCTTTTACAATCATCGTAATCATATACGCATATTGGGCTGCGGTTTCAGGAGCAAGCATACGCCGCCACGAATCAACAAAAGTCTGTGCGGTAATCGGTGTACCGTCGCTCCATTCAGTTTTCCGCAAGTGGAATGTATACACCGTTCCGTCTTCGCTTATTTCCCAAGATTCGGCAACACCCGGAATTGCAGTTGCGGTTTTCGGATCATAGCCGACAAGTCCTTCAAACAAAGAAAGATTTATACGGTGTTCCGGTACTCCCTGAATTTTTGCAGGATCAAGACTCTGCGGTTCTGCACCGTTACCGACAATAAATTCATTATTGCTTCCCACAGCTTTTCCGCTGCAACCTGAAAAAAACAATGCGGTGCTTACTGCGGCTGCCAATAAGCACATTTTTTGGTGTTTCATACTTCCATTCTCCATGTTAGGTATAATAATACGGCAGTCGGCTCACATAAATGGAAAAGCCGTTATAGCCATTTTGTTGATTATACACAATCCGACCGTTATACAAAATATATTTATATGAAAAAAACATAAAATATTTGCATATTATTGTATTTTTATGCGCTTATATGCATAAAACCCGTTCTGAAACGGAAGTTTCCGAACGGTTTTTTTACGAATACCGCGCTCTTAAAACAACCGAATTTTCATACAGCGTATCAAAAAAAAACTGCACGGGAACATAAAAACAGGTTTAAGTCTTTCAATACCGATTATTATATGTACGCCCCGCACGGGAGAGCGGCCAAAATCGAAATAATGTAGTACCCAATATATATTTTTTATTCACGTATTGCGGCGACATATTTGAATAATAGGTTACTGAATACGCATCAAATGACGTAAGCGAGACTAATTTTTGACTGTACGAGTGGCGCATATCAAGAGAGTTAAATCGGTTGTCGCCCATCATAAAATATGAACCTTCGGGGATATAAACAGGTTTTCCGTCTTCGCCGCAAGCGGGAAAAACCGGCATATTGCGCTGATCCGAAATCATAACGTAAAAATTAAGTTTTTCTGCAAGTGCAAATCCGTCCTGCAACGCCTTATCGCTCAAAATATCGCCGTAGTCGGATTTCAGTGCATTACGTTCCGCAATATTCAATATAAGCCTGCCTGCCGCAAGTTTTATCATAAGATTAAGTTTATAATTCGCTTCGGCATAAAGGTCGCCGTTAAAAGCTGCGTCCGTCGGTACTGAAATCCAGTCCGTCATAAAAGCGGAAAATGTTGAATTGCCTTCCGGTGCCGACAGGAGATTTTTTGTAATATTCACAATGTTGTTGAAAAGCTCGTATTCATACAAAGGAATTGAAGGTTTTACGTCAAAATTTTTATCTGCTCCGGCATGAACAGCAGCAAATCGAGATGAAATCGCCCTGCATTCAATTTTTGCATCGTTGATTGAAAAATTTCTGCGCAATTCTTCTATTTCCAGCATTATATCGTATTGTTCCTGCGTAAGAGGAATTTGCTGAATACCCTTTTTAACGGAAAGCGGAACAGTATTAAGATTCCATGAAGCGAATTTTGCATCGGATTTGACGGGTTCAAATATATCGCTTTTTTGTGTACGCGAATAAAGCGTTCCGTCCTGCATGACAAGCTGCTCGCCTCCAACGCCGCATATCCTTTTTACAAGCGGATCGGCTTTAGGTTGACCTTGCACGTCTACATTCAAATTGATTGTTGTAAAGCTGAGCATATAAATCAATTGAGATACAACAGTTCTTATCTCCGATTTTCTGTCCATACTGTAATGCGGATTTCTGAACACTACGACATCGCCGTGTTTGTAGCTCATTATGTTCGGAATACCGACATCGGAAAGCGGGAATTTGGGTCCGCTTAGAGTTTTTAATACAACAACGCGGTCTTTTACCAAAAAAGACGGCACCATTGATTCTGATGGAATAACATAAAGTTGAATTATAAAGATTTGAATTAAAAGCACCATAAAGACCGCTTGAACAAGCGCATCCACCCAATCAAAAACTTCCATAAACAGCCGTTTTGCTCCTGACTTAGGTTTTTTCTTTGTCCCTATAATGCCTTTCCATTCAGGAATGACGGATTCTATTCGCTTTTCGCTCAAAAAGTAGAGTACGATTTGCGATAAAATAAAAACTGCACACCATAAAACTACCGAAACAGTATCAAGCCAATATGCGGTTCCGTTTTTTCCGGCACGGCGTAATATAAACGCTGCAAGCAATATAAATGGAAGATATTGCAGCGTTTTTTGTGCCGAGTGGTATGCGTTTATCCTGCCGTTTATAATAAGCTTAAAAAATAAAAGATAGGCGGAAATTGCTGTAAATATAAAAGCTGCCGGAAAAGCCAGTATGGAAATATCAGCAGCAAAATGTAAATTCGCTATTGAAAATAAAACGGCGGACACATAAGCCGCCAATGAAAAAATACGTATCTTATTCATGCGGAAAATATAACAGATAATTGTTGAAAATGGAATTATCGAACAATTTGTGCCGGTAAACGAAATCAGTAACTCCGTTTACGGCGCAAAATCCAATTACAAGATTTGACTGTGCTTTCCCTTTTTTTTGCGGCTTTTTTATTGTAGAATTGCGAATTACAATACGGAGTTTTCCAGCCGATTTTCCATGCGGGAGGAAAATAAATATGCTCAATCTCAAAAAAATTATATTATGTGCGGCGTTAGTTTGCGCCGGCGCGGGAGTTTTTGCGAAAAGCGTTGTGATGTCGTGGGAGCGTGTCGAACTTCGAGAGACGCATATTGCCGCGTACACGCCGTATAGGACGTTTATTACGTACGCCGAGTTGCAGGATGATATTGAATCGCTTGTTTACTATCTAAAAACAGCGTATGCGGGCTATGACGAGATGAAAGAGCGCGGCTTTAAGGCGGAACTTGTCCGTGCCGTGCTAAAAAACTATGAGGGGCAGAAAAAAATCGAATCCCGCAAAGTCTTTTTTGACTTGCAAAATACGCTTCGTCCCTATGTCAAGGATATGCATTTTTTCATAAAAGCATGGAATGACATAAGTATGCTCACGCCCAAAGCCGTCTTCTATTATGCGAATGTCTTTGTCCAAAAGACGGAAGACGGATACAAGGTCTGTCAAAGCGGCGTTCCGTCCGTGATGATTGATTCCAAGTTCACCGGAAACGAAGAAAATCTTTTTTATTATCCGGTAAAAGGCGAAAACGTGTATCGGCTTGGACTCATTGCGGATAAAAAGACGAGTTTTCATGCGTTCCATTTTGACGAAAAGAGCATTGCCGTTCCCGTATATGACGACGGTGCGATTGAATCTTTGGGGAATATAAAATTCCGTGAAATTGAAACGGCGGATTCCGCATACGTGAGTATTTCAAGTTTTATGCTGCCTCCTGAAAACTCTCAGTTCAGACGCGGGGCGGAAATCATTTTTAAAAAATATGTGAATCTGGGAATACAACACCGAAATAAGAAAAATATTATTATCGACCTCAGGGGAAACGACGGAGGCGTATTGCAGTATTCCGAATATCTTTTTTACTCGATGACGCAGAAAAATCCAAAACCGTATGAACGAGACGGACTGAAAGCTGCGGATACATGGGCTTCGAAAAACTTTTCTATGATGATGGTGGAATCTCCCGCGACGTGCAGGGCGCATATTTTGAACTACGAATTACTCGGTACACGGGATAAAACGACAGAAGCGACTTACAAAAAGTTGATGAAAAATCCTGCGAGGGTTTGCTCCGTTTTAGAGTTTCCGCAGAAAGCAAACCGCTGCTTTTACGATGGACGAATCGTCATCCTTATTGACCGCAACACTATGAGCGCATCGGAAGAGGCGGTTTTCCTTGCAAAAAAAGCGGTCGGCACAGCCAAAGTTTTTGTTGTCGGCGAAAACTCGGGCGGCTGTTTTGAATATGTTGACATTTTGGACTATGCGCTTCCCAACAGCGGGATTTACCTGCATTTAGCCGACAAAAAAATCACTTCGCTTTCCGAAAATCCCCAATGGCACGGCGAGAGCTTCGGCATTTACCCCGACTATTGGGCAGTCGGTACAGACTTGAACGACACGATTTTTATGATAACGCAAGACGAAGAACTGAAAGAAAAATTACCGTCGGCGGCAGCGGGATTTGACAATCATTAAAAAAAAATGTACATTGACGCCGTACATTTTAATATCGGTTTTAAGATGGACTCGTGACGCACGGGTCTTTTTTTATGCAAACGCATTATAACTTAAACCTGTTCGGAAACTTCCCTTTCAAAACAGGATACTTTAAAACTTGTCAGCCCGAACGATAAAAAATTTATCTAACAGAGCTGTTATCTGAGCAACGGTAAAAGTTTTTATTTGGAGTAAACGTGGAATATAAATCTCAGGATTCGTTTCCCTACTACAGGGAATGTGCACCGCTCGTAGAAGCTTTGGGATATTTTCTTGTGGAGCTTAATGTTTTAAATCATAAATCGGGCGTTAGAATTTATGCGGTAATTGCCGCAAAAGATTCCGCCCGTGAAATAGGTGTTGACGATTGCTCAAAAGTTCATCATGCGCTTTTGCCGCGTCTTGAAGCACTGCTTGGAACGGACGACACTTATATGGAGCTTACTTCTCCCGGCATGGAGCGAAATATCAAAAACGCGGCGGAGTTTGTTTTTTTTATCGGGCGGGAAGTAAGAGTTTGGGATAAAAATATTTCGGACTGGGTCGGCGGTAAAATTACTGCCGCCGATGATAAATCCGTAACTTTGGAAAAAGACGATCTGGAACAAACTTTTTATTTTGAAAATATAGCAAAAGCAAAATTTATACATTTATAATTACGGGGGCTTAAAATGTCAGAAATGGCAGAAGCTATTCACGCTCTGATTGCGGAAAAAGGTTATTCAGAGGAATCTGTAAAGCAGACAATTGAAAGTGCGCTCAAAGCGGCTTATAAAAGAACTTACGGAACGGCAGAAAATGCTATCGTACGTTTTGAAGACGATATGTCGGATGTTTCGATTTATTCCAGAAAGACGGTTGTTGACGGCGTTTACGATCCTGTTGTAGAAATCGAACTGGAAGACGCAAAAAAATTAAGCGAAGACTGTGAAATCGGAGATGAAATCGACATTCTTGAAGACCCAAAGTCTTTTGACCGCTCCGCAGTTACAACCGGCAAACAGACCGCCCATCAAGGGCTTAACGAAACGATAAAAGATTCGCTTTACAATCAATATAAAGATAAAATCGGTGAAATGATAAACGGTTATTACCAACGCGAACGCAACGGCAATATTTATGTCGATTTAGGAAATGCCGGAAAACTCGAAGGAATTTTGCCGGTAAAATATCAATCTCCGCGAGAAACCTATGAGCAAGGCGACAGAATTAAGTCGATAATAGTAGATATAAAGCGGACATCGGCAGGATTGCAGCTTGTTTTAAGCCGCAGCGATCCTCGCCTTGTAAGCATAATCATGGAGATGGAAATTCCAGAGATTGCAGACGGAACCGTAAAGATTGAAAGTATCGCCCGCGATGCCGGTTACCGCACAAAGATGGCAGTCTCTTCTATTAGAGAGGAGATTGATCCCGTAGGTGCATGCGTAGGAACTAAAGGAGTACGTATCCAAAACGTTATCCGTGAACTTTTGGGCGAAAAGATTGATGTTTTGCGCTACGATTCCGACCCGTCCATATTTATCAAAAATGCTCTTTCACCGGCACAGGTAAGCAGAGTTGTAATTCTTGATGCCGAAAAACGCGAAGCTCTTGCAATAGTTGACGATTCAAACTTTTCGCTTGCAATCGGAAAACAAGGGCAGAATGTACGCCTTGCAAACCGCCTTTGCAACTGGAATATCGATGTAAAAACTCCCGAACAGACTGCAGGAATGGACTTTTCGGATAAAGCGACTACACAAGCGGCTCTTAATCTGTTTAAGGATGATGAGGCGGAAGATTCTGAAATTACGACAGTCGCAGAGCTTCCGGGAATTACACAGCGCGTTGCGGAGCTGTTAAAGAGCGGCGGTATTGAAGACATCGTTCAGTTTATGGATGCGTATGAAAACGGAAGCGCGGCAAAAATCGAAGGACTTACGAAATCCGAAATTGACGATGTTTATAATTTAATAAAAGATAATGTTGAGTTTGTTGAAGAAGAAAACGATTCCGGCACAGCGGATTCCGCTCAAGAACAAGCCGCAGAAACAGCAGAAGACGAAGAAAAGTATTACTGCCCTGAATGCGGTGCCGAAATAACTCTTGAGATGACGCATTGTCCGAAATGCGGCGTTGAATTTGAATTTACAGAGGACGAGGAATAGGATATTTTATGGCAGAAGAATCTGAAAAAAAACCTGAATTTGTTATTCACAAAAAACAGCCGGAAAGCGGCAGTACCCCGGCGACAAAAAAGCGCGTTGTGGTGGTAAAAAAATCTTCTGCTCCGGCTGCAGCGGATAATTCAAGCGAAACGCAGAAACGCACAGCCGTCCGCGTTGTAGTAAAGCAAAAAGATAACGATACACAAAAAACCGTACAGCAGTCCCCGGTTTCGCCGCAGCCTAAACCCGTGCAGAAAACCGATAAATCGGACTTTGCACAGAAAAACACGGCAAAAGTTTCCCGCTCTCAACAGCCTAAATCGGATGAGCGGCATGAACAGCGCAAAACTTTTGAATTAAATACAGCCCGTCCTAATGTTAAAGCGGGAAATCTGTCGGATGCACGTTCTTCACGCGGCGGATATAACCGCGGAGGATACAATAACGGTTCTTCCGGCTATAACAACGGAAATTCCGGCTTCGGGCGAAATAACCGCAGAAATAATGACGGAAGTTTTACCGGCTCGCAGGCACGGCAGGGCTATCAAGACAGAGAACGCGGCGGGCAGGGACAAAATCAAAACCGCGACGGGCAGAACCGTCCTTATGGTCAAAACAGAGGCAATTTCCAAAACAGACCTTTCAATAACCGCGGTGGACAAAACCAAGTCGGACAGCGTTTCGGACAAGGCGGATTCCGTTCAGGCGACGGCGCACCGGGTTCAGTTCCTCCGATGATGCAGGGGCGAACTCCGGCAAAAACGCAGTTTAAGGGCAAAAAGCAAATTTATAAGCGCAAGGACGAAGAGCAGTTCGACGACAAGTTCTTTGAGCAAAAGAAAAAATCGGATACGCCTGTAAACGTCGTTCCTAAGTCAATCGATATAATGGAAACAATTTCCGTTTCCGATCTTGCGCGCAAGATGAATCTTAAAGCAAGCGAACTCATTGCAAAACTTATGGCGATGGGAATGATGGTTACGATTACGCAGTCTATAGATTCGGATACGGCAACTCTTCTTGCAGAAGAATACGGCTGCACAGTCAACCTTATAAGCCTTTACGATGAAACTGTTATCGAAAGCGATGCAGGCGATGAGGCGACAAAAGAAGCTCGCCCGCCGATTGTTACGGTTATGGGACACGTTGATCACGGAAAGACAAAAACTCTCGACGCGATACGAAATTCTCACGTTGCCGAAGGCGAGTTCGGAGGCATTACGCAGCACATCGGAGCATATTCGGTTACGACGGAAAAGGGTCGCATAACTTTCCTCGATACGCCGGGACATGAAGCGTTTACGATGATGCGCGCACGCGGAGCGCAGGTTACGGATATTGTTGTGCTTGTTGTTGCCGCGGACGACGGCGTTATGCCGCAGACACTTGAAGCTATAAGCCACGCCAAAGACGCTAAAGTTCCGATTATCGTTGCGGTCAACAAAGTCGATAAGCCTGAAGCAAATCCCGACCGTGTAAAAACTCAGCTGAGCGAACACGGTTTGACGCCTGAAGAATGGGGCGGAGACACGCAGTACGTTCATATAAGCGCACTCAAGGGCGAAGGCATTGACGACCTCCTTGACGCAATTTTGTTGCAGGCTGAAGTGCTTGAGTTAAAGGCGAATTACGACTGTCGCGCTGAAGGAAAAATTCTTGAGTCGCGAATCGATAAGGGACGCGGAGTTGTGTCTTCAGTCATCGTGCAGCAGGGAACGCTTTCTCAAGGCGACCCGTTTGTCGCAGGTATATATTCCGGACGTGTGCGCGCGCTGTTCAATGATTTGGGGCAGCGTATCGACTCTGCAGGTCCTTCTACGCCGGTCGAAATACTCGGAATGGAAGAGATGCCGAACGCGGGAGATCCGTTCCAGGTTACGGAGTCGGAAAAAGAAGCGCGGGCAATTTCTACCAAGCGGCAGGAACTCAAGCGTTTTGAAGACGCAAAAGCCGTCAAAAAGGTTACGCTCGACAATCTGTACAGCACAATCGAACAGAACGAAATTAAAGAATTTAAAGTCATCATAAAAGCGGACTTGCAAGGTTCCGCCGAAGCGTTGAAAACTTCGCTTGAAAAACTTTCGACACGCGATATTCGCCTTGTGGTCATTCATTCGTCCGCAGGCGCAATCAACGAAAGCGATGTTACGCTTGCCGCTGCCGACTCGAACGCAATCATCATCGGATTCAATGTTCGTCCGACGCCGAAAGCAAAAGCGCTTGCCGACCAGGAACGCGTTGAAATCCGCAAGTACAACATCATCTACAAGGCTGTTGAGGAAATTCAAGCGGCTATGGAAGGTATGCTCTCGCCGGATACAAAAGAAGAAGTTATCGGCTCCGTCGAAGTGCGTAACACATTCAAAGTACCGAAAATCGGCGTGATTGCCGGCTGTTACGTTACCGACGGCGTTGTCCGCAGAAACAGCATGGTAAATCTTATCCGCGACGGCATCGTCAAGTTTACAGGCAAGATTTCTTCGCTCAAACGCTTTAAAGACGACGCAAAAGAAGTTGCAGTCAACTTTGAATGCGGTATCGGGCTGGAAAATTGGCAGGATATTCAAGTCGGTGACCATTTTGAAATCTTCGAATACGTTGAAGTTGCGAGAAAACTCGGTGAACGCTTAGTCGATATTGCTGAAAACGAAAAGAAAGCCGCAGAAGCTGCAAAAGCGGAGACAGGAGATGACAAATAATGGGTCAATACCGTATGCAGCGGCTTGATGCCCAGCTTCGAGAAGAAATATCGTCGCTTTTGCTCCGCGGTGAAATAAAAGATCCGCGCGTATCAAATTTTTTGAGCATAAACCGCGTCGCTGTCTCTTCCGATTTGAGCTATGCAAAGGTCTACGTTTCAACTTTCCTTTCGGACGCGCAGTTAGAAAAAGGTGTTGACGGTTTGAATAATGCAGCAGGTTTTATCCAGTCGTCGATTGCAAAAAAACTGCGTATCCGCAAATTTCCCAAATTTACATTTGTTGTCGATAAGGGAATGAAAGAAGGCTTTCACATGGTGCAGCGTCTTACAGAACTTGAAAAAGAATCCGAAGCTGTGAATGCCGACGGTGCGGACGCGGTAAAAAATACGGAAAACGACACCGGCAACGACATTGAACGAGAAGAATAAAAACACCGCAGGAAGAATCATCCTGCTTGCAAAACAACCGGGGCTGACCAGTTTCGCTTCGCTGTACACCGTTAAACGCGCGTTTAAGACATCGAAAGTCGGACACACTGGTACTCTCGACAGCTTTGCTGAAGGTCTTTTGGTTGTCTGCACAGGCTCTTTAACACGTCTTGCAGGACGTATAGCTCAATTTGACAAAACGTATGAAGCTGTTATCAGATTCGGTGAAGAAACCGACACGCTCGAATGCACCGGTTCCGTTGTAAAAACTGCACCGCTTCCATCTAAATCAGATTTTGAAAAAGCCGTTTCGCGATTTACCGGAAACATTATGCAAATGCCTCCCGCTTTTTCCGCTCTTCATGTCGGCGGCGAACGTGCAAGCGATTTGGTGCGACAGGGAAAAAACATAGAATTGCCCCCGCGCCCCGTTACCGTTTACGAAAGCAAAATCCTTGAAATTGCGGAAGATTCGTACGGCGCGATTAATGCGGCACGGGTAATGTTTAAAGTTTCCAAAGGAACTTATATCAGGAGCCTTGCACGCGATATTGGTGCCGAATGCAAAAGCAC
Source organism: uncultured Treponema sp. (assembly GCA_963544675.1). GTDB lineage: Bacteria > Spirochaetota > Spirochaetia > Treponematales > Treponemataceae > Treponema_D. The sequence goes on along the minus strand of CAUUGI010000005.1, from coordinate 16,223 downwards.
CGCATATCTTGCGGGGCTGCGCCGAACGCAAGTCGGGGACTTTATGCTTGAAGATGCTGCAGGATTTGATGCGCTTAAAAGTTTTACGATTGAGTCGGCATTGGAAAATTCGGAAAGGCTAAAAATTTGTGCGGGCAACTTTGAAAAACACGGAGACGGAAAAAAAGATGAGGTTTCGACAGATTTAATTTCCGATATTCAAGAAAAATCGCTTCCAATGACGGAAAAACTTGCTCTCATCTGCGGATTTGACTGCGTTTTACTTCGACAGACTGCGGAACAGTCTTTTAAAAACGGCGCAAAATTATCCGGCAGGATGTTTGCTTCTCCTCTAAACTATGTAAAAACCGGTTACGCCGCTGTTTTCACCGAATCAAAAAACTTTGCCGGCTTGATTGAAAAAATGTCTGACGGCAAATTAAAATACGGATTTGTGGAGCAAAGTCTTTTATAAACCGGATTTTATCTGCTGAGCAACTTTGCGGATTCGTCTTTTTGCTCTATACTCATCGAAATGAAAAGTAAACTATCTGCAATCGTTCTTTTTGCACTCGTTTGTGTATCCGCACACGCTTTTGGTGAACTGACTTTCAATACCGGCACTATCGGTGCTTCGTTTTGCCGCTCACAAGACGCTTTCACCGTATTTTTGGACGGTACAATCTTCGACATGCATTTGGATTTTGATGCCGGTATCGGCGCGGAAATAAACGCATTTAAATACTATGTCAACGATACGGATGAAGGATTTTCTTTAATCAACGCGGCTCTTTATTACCGCGCCGTGCGCTTTTGCAAAAGAAGTTGGTTCGGTCCTTTTGCGCGCCTGAATTGGCTGGATTTTTCGGAGAACCTGCTTTCCTATTCAACGGGTCTGCGCTTAAACATAAGCGAACCTTTGAGCGCAGATTTTTTCGGTACAGTTGCGCGTTTTTCGCCGCCGCTCATATTCAAATATGTTGATTTAGAAACAGGCTATATGCATAGAAACAGCTCCGATTATCTTTATGCGTCCGTAACCATAGATGTTTCACCCTTAGCACTTATCATACTTATGGCTCTTGGAGCTGAAGCACAGGATTCCGCACGCTCAAAAAAACTTGTCAATTCGTATTAGCCTGAATCCGACTTTTATAAAATATAGGAACTCAATCCATTCAGGCTACTTTGATACGGTTCTTTTCTTTATCTGGATTTTATCCGTCTAATCCGCTAATCTACTTTCATACTTCATTGTGCGGCTATATTATAGAACTAAATTATCAGGAAACAGTTTATGGATGCAAAGGAGAAATCAACAAAAAAATCAAAGAAAAACCCGTTTTTGAGTTTTATAAAATTCATACTGACTTTTGTGCTTACGTGCATAATTATTCTTCTTTTATGGTGCGGTTTTTCCGCTGTCGACAGAACGTCCGCTCTTAAAATGCTTCCCGAAGGCTTTGCAGTATACTTGCGCATGGATTCTGTGTGGAAAGCATTGAATCCGCTGCTGGACTTACGCGCGGCAGAAGTTTTATTTTCGTCTCCTAATTTTTCACAATTCCGTGCGCCTTTCATGCAGCTGCGCTCATCTAATTTACGCACCAACAAAGCCGCCGCAGTTATTGCTTCCAGACGCGCGGATATTGCGCTTTATACGACAGAAAACGGAAAACAAGATTTTCTTGCGCTCGTAGATTTGAGCTTTTTATCTGCGCTGACACGTCCTGCAAAATTTTATGCTCCGCTTCTAAAGATTCAAAACCTTTCTTATTCAAAAGACGATTCTTGTTTTAAATACAATAACGGAAGTCAAATTATTTTTATTAAGCCGTATAAAAATCTTATCATCGCGTCGCCGAATAAAACTCTTTTGGACGCTTCACTAACAGGAAGCAATGCATCTTCTTACACCGATGAAGAAAAAAAACTGCTTACCCAAAAGAGTGAAGAGCCTGTCAAAGTAACCGTAGACGCGCATTCGCTGCTTGAATCTTTTACCGACGGTGATGAAATTTTATCAAAACTTGCTTCGCATTTTTCTAAAGACACGTTAAGCGTTTTGTCGTTCGGCATTTCAGATTCAAAAATAAACGTAAATGCGGATATTCCAATCAATATTCAAGGTGAGAACTCAAGTCTTGCCGCAATTTTACAAAGGCAGTCCTCCGTCCCGTCCATTCTGACAAAGATGAGCGGAGCCGTAGACTATTATTCAATTGTAAACGCGGGAACGGTCAGTGAACTGAAAGATGTAGTTTTTTCTCTGTTGCCGAAAACTTCCGGAGCGGATTCACTTTGGACAAAAGGGAATGCTGCAAGTAAAACGCTTTTTTCACTCAGCCTTGATGATTTGCTTTTTTCATGGACGGGAAAAGAATTTGCCGCAATGGGTGTTGAAGGTTTCAATGACCCCGTTTTTGCCGTTCAAATACAAGATGAAGAACAGCGTCGTTTCGTTTTTGAAAAATTAGTTTCTTCAATAGTGCTTAAAGATGACACGAGTCTGATTCTTGACGGAGTACGCATTCCCCGCCTTGAAATTCCGCAATTCCTTAATAATGTCATTTCCCTTATGGGTGTTTCACTCCCTTCGCCTTATTATGTTGTCAACGGCGGCTATATTTATTTTTCGCAAAGCGCGGAAGCTTTAAGTATTGTCTACACGTCGGTAAAAGGCGGAAACAGAATAGTAAAAAACGCCGGTTGGAGCGCGGTCTCAGAAGGATTGTCCTCTCAATCTACAATAGGATTATTTTACAATCTTGAACACAGTATTCCGTTTTTTATGCGCGGAAACGGCGATGCGGCAAAAATATTTAAATTATACGGACTTGGACGCTGCGACATCGGAATAAAAGATTCCATCCTTACATTCCGCTTATCTGCGGCGGCAGATCATTCAGGCGATACAAGAGCTGTTTCCGGTTTTCCGATAGAATTAAAAGGGAAAACGAACGGCATTCTTCAAACGGAAGAGACTAAAAAGCCTGAAGCCGTATTCTGGACGGAAGACGGACACACTGTTAAATCGCTTGGATTAAACGGAATGAATATTTCCGCCGTAGATTTGTCCGAGCAGAGCTTTATCGTAAGCACCGGAAAACTTTCTAAAGACGGAGGAGCATTGTGGGCAGTAACTTCGGAAGGTGCTGTCTATCTTTTTAACCGCAATCTTGAAGACTTGAAAAACTTTCCCGTCCTCACAGGAGAGCAGCCTTCGGCACCGCCTTCCGCTTACGAAGACTATCTTGTATTTCCTTCAAAAAGCGGAAAATTATGTTTCGTATATTTTGACTCTTCCGTCAAAACCGTAGATATTCCCGATGCCAAAGAAGTAAAAGCCGCTCCTTCGATTTTTGAAAACTTTTGTGCCGTATATGTAAAAGGCTTCGAGGGTGCTGTTCATATATTTGAAGACGGCGTATGCAAGAACGAGGGAATGTCGATTTCGGGAATCGGATTCGGCTCGCCGGCATTTTTAAAAGATGCCGGCTCTCTGTATATGGGATTTGTAACGCAGGCGGGAAATTTATATATTTGGAAAGACGGCGTACTTTTAGACGATTTCCCCAAAAAACTCGACGGTGTTTTCTATTCAAATTTGCAGGCAGGAAAAAAATATTTCTTTGCCGTTTCCGCAGACGGTGAAGTTTTTAGAATAGAGCCTGACGGATATTGTCTTACGGTAAAAATCCCGCACATTACGGCAAAAAACGGCATTGTAACGGTAATTCCCGGCGGAAAAGACGAGCTGGTATACGTTTCTTCCGACGGTAATATTTTGTATGGTTTTACTTCCGGCTTGGAAATGCTTCCGTCGTTCCCGCTCGCAGGAAGCGGTCGTCCGGTTTTTGCCGACGTAAATGCCGACGGAAAGATTGATTGCATCACTCTGACCATCGACAACAAACTTAACGCATGGAATATTGAATAATCCGGGTGTTCAGTTTTGAAATTGTCAACTAAATTAAAACATAGGATGTACACATGAAAAATTCGATTAAAAATAAAATTTCTTACAGACTTGTATTTTTGACTCTTGCTGCCGGATTTATTTCGGCACTGAGTTTAATTTCTTGCGCAACGCTGCAAGATGTTGTCGTAAACTTTGACGGAAGTGCCAAGTATGCGGATATACGAAATATCGAAGAAAAATTCGCCTTTATCGATGCGAAATCCATTTTGAGAAACGACATATCTTCAAAAGAGCATACGCTGCAATGTTCCCGATTGCTTGAAGAAATCGATAATATTTTTGCAAAAGGTCAGACAGGGAAAGCTGAAAGCGCACGCCTTTGGGCTTTGCGCGGTCATACGCAGTTTCTTTCGGGAGCGAAATCCCATGCAGCAGTGTCTTATAAAGAAGCTAAGAAAAATTACCGCGACGACATAGCAGTTCATACTTTGGCGTATCGGCTGGGAGTGGTCAACAAAATTGATTTGGGACTTGCTCAAGGCACTCAAGATAAAGCCCGTTTGGTATTGGAAAACGCTGTTGCAAATTACCGCACAGGCAAATATATGGAGGCTGCCGCCGCTTTTGATTCTGCATTTATAGACCTCCCCGAATATTATCGAGCTGCGTATGGAGAGATTCGCGCACGCGCGTGGGAACTGCGTAATGTTTCCGCTTCCGCCGGCTCAAATACAAATGCCTTATTGCAAAAAAAAGAAATTACGGCAGGGCAAATGCTTTTAATTGCGCAGGATACCGGAACGCTTTTATATAATTACACCGCCGGAAAAAAACTTTCAGAAAATCAGCTGTATTCAAAAGTTTCGTCTGCGGGACTTTTGGATTCCGTTTCCGCTGTATCTGCAAAACCCGGTACAACTTTAAAAGATGAAATTATTGTCCGCATAAAGTGCGCCCGCTTTTTATGGAATCTTTATAATAAAAAAGGCGGCTCGGAAAATTCCATAAAATATTCGCGGCGGTACAGACAATTAAAACTTCCGTCTCCCGTACAGGATGTCTCCGCCGATTCTGAAGACTTTGATGCCGTACTCGGCTGCGCAGAATCGGAATTGATGGAACTGCCCGACGGAGAAAACTTCCTTCCGGCACAAAAAGTATCTGCTCTTGAATGCCGCGAATATATCGAAAATCTCTTTAAACGAATGAATTAGACCCATTATATTCGGAATTATTTTACTTTTCAGCCGTAACGCAAAGCCAATGCTTTTTTGAATTCGTATCAACGTCTACTTTTGAAAAACCCGCTTCGGTTAAAATCGATTTAAGCGTTTCGGCAGTATAAATACTCATGCCGTCTATAATGGATGTCCACTTTTCATCGGCAGGATTATGACCGTCGCTTTCGTTGCAAATCATAAATGTTCCGCCCGTTTTGAGTGTCCGTCTGATTTCTGCAAAAGTATTTTTCAAATCCTGCCAAAAATAAACGGTTTCGAACGCCGTTATAATGTCAAATGTTTCATCTCCGAAAGGCAGGCTGCTCACGGAGCATTGCCGTATTTCGCATTTGCCTTCGGCAACAGCTTTTTTGTTCAAGCTTAGAGATTTATTTACGCTTACTTCCGAATAATCTACGCCAAAAACTTTGCCGTCAACAAGTTTTTTAAGCAGCAATGCAATGTTTGCCCCGCCGCCGCAGCCTGCATCAAGAACAGTATCCGTACTTTTCGGTGCAATGTGCGACATTCCCCATTTTGCAACAGGTGCGTGTCCACCGTTCATTAAAGCTACCATGATTTTTCCGCCGAATCTTTCCGGCTTTCTTGTATTTTGAAAGAAATTAGCCATTTTTTGCTCCCATATATTAAATCGTTTCGGAAATTTTCTCCTTCGTGTAATTGTAGGAAATTATTTCCTAAACCGCGACAAAAACATTCGCGTGCGCTCTTGTGTAGGATTGTCGATAACTTGTTCGGGCGCTCCCTGCTCAACTATAACACCTGAGTCCATAAAAATTATGCGGTCGCTTATGCCGCGCGCAAAAGACATTTCATGCGTTACGACTGCCATAGTCATCTTCTTTGCTGCAAGTTTTTTGATAACGTCAAGAATCTCTCCGGTCAGTTCGGGGTCGAGCGCACTCGTCGGCTCATCGAAAAGCAGCACTTCCGGTTCAAGTGCAAGAGCGCGCGCAATGCTTACGCGCTGCTGCTGTCCGCCTGAAAGTTCGCACGGATAACTGTCCGCTTTGCCGGAAAGTCCCATCTGGTCAAGAAGTTCAAGCGCGGTGCGTTCCGCTTCTTCCGGCGTTTTTTTGAGCACGTGAATTTGTGCGTCGGTAACATTTTTTAAGACGGAATAATGCGGAAACAAATTAAAGTTTTGAAAAACCAATCCGCTTTTTAGCGCGATACTGTGCAGTTCCGCCTTATCCGCGTAAACGCCGTCTTTTACAAGCGTTTTTCCGCAGACTGCAATTTCACCGTGCTCGACGCGTTCAAGCTGGCAAATACATCGGAGCACTGTCGATTTCCCCGAACCGCTCGGTCCGATAATGCTCAAAACTTCTCCGCGTTGGACGGAAAACGAAATTCCTTTGATGATTTCAAGTTTTCCAAACGATTTTTTAAGATTTTCGACTTTGATTATTTCTTGTGAATCGTGCGTCATTTATAATAATCCAATTTTTTTTCAAGGCGGGCAAATGCAATTGAAACGCCCCAATTCATTATAAAATAGAAGATTCCTGCGATAAAAAGCGGCATGAATGAAAAAAGTGCACTCTGCCGCTCTTTTGCGACCATCAAAAGTTCCGCAACGCCGATAACGCTCACAAGCGCGGTGTCTTTTACCAGCGTGATAACTTCGTTTCCCATCGCAGGAATAATGCGCTTTATCACCTGCGGCAAAATGATGCGGAAAAATGTCTGCGCTCTCGTGTAGCCCAAAACTTTTGCCGCCTCGTATTGCCCCTGCGCAATCGATTCAATTCCGCCGCGGTAAATTTCTGCAAAATACGCCGCGTAATTGACTGAAAGCGCAATTATCGCAGCGGTAAATCTGTCCCATTTGAATACAACATTGTATCCGAGCGAATTTAAATATCGCGCAAACAAGCCCGGCGCAAAATAGACGACTAAAAGCTGCAACATAAGCGGAGTGCCGCGCATGATAAGCAAAAAGACGTTCGTTGTGCCGGAGAGCATTTTATTTTTCGACATTCGACCCAGCGCAATCGGCAGCGCAAGCGGAATTGAAAAAATCAGCGTCAGAAAAAAAACTTCAAGCGATGTTACAGATCCGTGCAGCATCGCTTTGAGCATTTTGACGTATCGAATGCTGAGCATTGTCTATTTTCCGATTACGCTTATGTCGCTTCCGAACCAGCGTATCGAAATTGAAGCGGCAGTTCCGTCGGCAGCCATTTCTTCAAGGACTTTTTGCACTTCGGCGGCAAGTTTTACGTCGCCCTTACGGAAAGCAACGCCATATTTTTCTTTGGAAAGCGACTCTTCGATAATGACAAGCGGCTTTTTGCTCTTTGCAATATCGTATGCGGCAACAATGCTGTCCATAACAACGCCGTCAACACCGCCGACAAGCAAATCATTGAGCGCGGTCAAATTGTCTTTGAAAAAAATCGTTTCTTTTACGGAATCGGCAAAGGCGGAATTTGAATTAACCGCTTCCTGCGCACTTGAACCGCTTTGAACGCCTACAAGTTTTCCCGACATATCGGAAAGACTGTTGATTCCGCCGTTTTTGCGCACAACGAGAACTTGGTCATTATTCAAATACGGCTTGGTGAATGTTAAAGCCGCTTCACGCTCCGCCGTCATCGTAAGTCCGTTCCATATACAATCGATTTTACCCGTCGAAAGCTCCAATTCTTTTGCGTCCCAATCAATCGGCTGCGCTTTAAATTGCACACCAAGTCTGTCTGCAACTTCTTTTGCAAGGTCAATATCGAATCCGACTATAGCACCGTCATCATTGCGGAAACCCATCGGCGGAAACGAATCATCCAAACCAATCACAAATAAACCGCGTGATTTTAATTCTTCAAGTGAATTGTCCGCTTTTTCAACAGGCTTTTTTTTGCAGCCCGCAAACACCGTTACAAGAACTGCCGCAATGAGCGCAGCACCTACAATTTTTTTCATAGTGTACTCCTTTTGTACGAACTTTTTATTAAGGCTGCAAAAACTAAATGCTTTTAAGGCAGCCTAAATCTTTATGCGGCGGATTATATCTATTTTCAAAAAAATTGTCTTGCAAAAAGATCGGCATACATTATAAACTGCGGTAAATGAAAATACATTTTAATCCGGCTGTCTTTGCCGCTTTATTGCTTTCTACACTATTGATTTCATGCTCAAATGATAAAACCGTTGAAGCCGTAACCGATATTTCCAACGACAAAACAAGCCATTCATGGTTCTATTTTGCCGGGAACACTTTTATACAAGCGGACAAAATACAGAATGTTCCGACTTCTTTGCGTAAACCATGGACACAAGCCGTAAGAATTTCCGATATGTCCTCATCAGCGTCTTCCGAACCGGATGATTCCGTTCCGGCAGCTTATGCTGTTGTAAATCGGCTCGGCATTCTTAAAATTTCAGGTGAAAATGCGGTGCTTTATCCGGATGAAAGTATTTTTGAATCCAGATGTGCCGGAAATCTCGTATTTTTTGACGGAACTCCGATTTATTCCGTCTATAAAAATTCTTTTTTTAATGATAATTCTTCGGATAAGAACATACATATTCACCCGTTTTTAGTGCAGTTTTCTCTGCCTCAATCCGTTTCCATTCCAATAATAAATGCGGAGAATCTTGGACTTACAGGCGATTCTGAAATTACAGCTTTTGTGTGGGACGGGCAATATTGGACTTGCTCCGTAAAACACAGCGGTGCGGAAAAAATAGAATTCAGCTATTTGTCATTCCAACCGAAAGAGCCTCTGCCGTTCATAACGCCCGCTTCTGCAAAATCGAGCATTTTAATACGGAAAACGGATGCAGAAGGTTTTAGACTTGCAAAAAAGAATTTTGATTTTACAGAAGCCCCTGAAAGATTAAAAAGACTTCTTTTATCGCTGCCGGCAGGAATGAATTTTACAGTCAGATGCAGAAATGCAGGCGGACACAGTCCCCGCACGTTTTTGCATCATGGCGAGAATGTTGACGGCGCACCGCCGGTATCAGCAGAAGCTGTTTTAAGTTCTTCATGGGCAGCTGCCGTTTTTTCCGACGGTTCGGTTTTTATACAAGGTGCGCTTGATGAAAAACCGCTTTTGAATCGCGGTAAAGTTATTGCATTAAAATTGCCGAAACTTCCTTCAGGATTTTCTTACGGAACTTTTGCAATCTCCGGCTCTTATTTTTATGCGGCATGGGAAGAGTCGGAATTTTACGAAGTCGGAAAAAGCGGCTTTATATGCGTCAATCTTGATAAAATTTTATCATACTAACGGAGCTTAAAAAATGAAAAAAATATTGCTTGTAATATTGCCGCTGTGTTTTATTTTTGCGACTTTTGCGGAAAATTCTGCCGATTTAGAACCTGATGTCTCTACGGAAGAAGAACTGAATACAGGCGATATCGAAATAATCCGTAAAACAAAGCCTGAAATAGATTGGATTGCAGGTTTTGCTCCGGCTGTGATATTCAATATAGATGATTCCAATAAAAGTGCACCGTCTCCCATAGTTTATCCTTTCGGATTCGGGATTTCCGTGTATGCGGATAAATTTATTTCATTCCAGCCGCGCCTTTCGTTTTTTACGAATTATTATTTGTATAACGACGGAACTGCAAAACCTGCGGAAATTGAAAATCGAACGGCAAGCGCTTTTTCATTTTTAATAGATTTGCCTGCAGTATTCACTTTCGATTTAAAGCATACTCACTTTTTAGAACTTGGGTTAGGCGCGGGAATTCTTGCAAGGTTTGCAATTCTTTCAAGCGGAGTTGATGCTTCTGAAGAAGGAGAGAGCGGAACCGTATCAGATGATTTACGAGCAATCAATAAATCTTTTTGGGAAAACGCAAACTTTTTGTATATAGAAAATTCTTTTGCTTATCTTTTTAGATTAAACGAAAAGATAAAAATCGGTCCTGAAATCCGCCTTTATATTCCGTGCGGTTCGCTTTTTACAAAAGGCAGTATGAACGGAGGAATGTTTTCGGTGGGCATAAAAGTCAGAATTTAACCGTAAATATAATTTAATCTCTGCCGATAATAAGGCTATGGGAAACTATCTGGAAGCACTAAAAACAGCTATAAAAGAAAAAACGGAATGGTTCAATTTCTCCGAACTGCCGAAACTGCTTGATACATACAGACTTTTACACACCTGCGTAAAAAATATATACAATATCTTGATTCAGCGCTCTCTTCTTACTCCTGATCCGTATAAACTTGAAAAAAAGATTTCCGACATAGTAGCTCCCGAAGATACTCCGTATTCCGACGCTGACAGAAGCGTTATAATCGGCGCGCGTTTTTCTGAGTATGAAAGTATGCTGGATTATGTTTGTACCTATGTGAAATTTTCCGTAGAAAATATGAACATTCAAAAAATCAAAAAGCTCCACGAGCTTAATATGTCGTTTTTGTGGGGCAATATGAATTCCAACAACACAAAATCGAACACGCGCGGTCTTGCAAGTCTTTTACTTGATGCGCGCAAAAACGTTCCGCAGATAACGCTCAGCATGATAAACGATTCTATTGCAAAATCTGCACAGTCTGTCAGCGAAATAGAGGCTATGCTTAAATCTTTGTCAGACTTTTACAGAGAAACATATAAGCTGCGAATAAGAATGGATATTCAACAGCATCCCTCATACAACAAAATGGTTGACACGCCTGCAGAAGAAACTGCGGAAATTAAAAAACTTTTTCCCAGCATAATGGGAAAAGAGCCTTATTACGGCGATTTGATTTCCGAAATTATTGATGAAGATCTTGCGTCCAATAAGGCTCAGTTGCAGGCTGCGGTTCTAAAACGCCTTGAAATTCCTGCAAAAATGGAAGAGCCCAAACAGGCAGAAGTTAATACAAGATTCTTGCTTCTTGATTCCGTTCACTCGCTCGTAACTCTTGGAGCAGTTTATAATGAAATAGTCCAAAAACTTACTGCAAACGTAAAAATACTTGAAGAAGGGCATAATTCAATTTTTGATAAGCTGAAAAGGGCTTTTCGCAAGGCTTTTAATCTAAAAGAACCGGCATTGATTTACAATTTTGTAATAGTTGACTTAAAAAAAGAAACAAAGACGCAGCGTCCAATCGATATAAATGTTTTTATTTCCAATCTTGCCCGTAAATCGGGATTTTATTCCGTTCTTGAAAACAGAAGCAGCGGTGAATATAGGAAAATTTCCGAAGCTGCAGAAGCGAATATTTTCGCGTTTGTAAATAAGCAGATTTCAGAAAACAATGAAACATTGATTTTGCTGAATGCTGCGGACAATTATTTTAAAGCTCATGCTCCTGCAAAAACAAGAAATTCAATCAAAGGACTTAAAATAGACTTAATTGCAGTGAAAAATGCGCTTGTAAAAGCAAATTCAAGACGTGCTGAGTATACTTCATATATAGAAGAAACTGAGCAGCTGCGGAAAATCGGTATAACAAATGCCGGCTGATAAAAAAAATAAAAATTATGCAATATTTGCGGGATTTTTCATTTTTGCCGCAAATTATTTTTTCTCCGCACAGACAGCAAAACCTTTTTTTATTCATGAAGACGATAATTCTGTCTCCGGTATTTTTGCGGAAGATATAGATTCGGTAAAAAACGACAATCCGCTTTTAAAAGAATTTACGGTTATAGAATACCCGCATAATTACGATTTAAATCCTCATACGGCGGCTTACAGCGCAGAAGCGCAGATTCTAACCGGACTTTACGAAGGTTTATTTTCTTACGACCCCGTAACGCTGGAGCCGAAAGCTGCTCTTGCAAAAGAGTTTAAAGTATCTCGCGACAAAAAACGCTGGACATTTATTCTCCGCGACGGAATAAAATTCAGCGACGGAAGCGCAATTACTGCTGATGATGTAAAAAAATCTTGGTTGTCGCTTTTGGCAAATCCCGATGCTCCTTATTCTTCTCTTTTTGATATTGTAAGCGGTGCGAAAGATTTTAGAGGCGGCAAAAGCGGCAAAGATACCGTCGGAATCTCCGTGCAAAATCCGTCAACCCTATATGTCAAATTAAATACACCGGCTCCGCATCTGGACAAAATTCTATGTATGTCCGCATTTGCTGTTATTCCTGAACGCAAAGATGTATACAGCGGTGCGTTCACGCTTGAAAAACGTGCGGCTGATGAGATTGTACTTAAAAAGAATGAAAATTATTACGATGCGGAAAATACTCAGCTTGAAAAAATAACCTTTCTTATGAGCGGAGACGATGCGGAAAATACTTTTGCTTTCAATACCGGTGCCGCTCAGTGGCTTAATTCTTCCGTAGAGCTCGAACGCCTTATAGATAAAGATACAATTCATCTTTCTGCAGAATTTGCGACGGAATATCTTTTTTTTAAGATGAACGGTGGAATTTGGGAGAATGCGGAACTCCGCGCCGCGTTGCTGGAAGCTGTTCCGTGGGAAGAACTGCGTAAAGACGTTTTTGTAAAGGCTTCAACTTTTGTCTATCCGCTCAACGGTTATCCGCAGGTGCAGGGCTATGTCTACACCGACGATGACCAAGCCCGTTTTATGATGAAAGATGCGCGAATTTCTGCCGGAATAGAAGAAAATGCAACTCTTAAAATAACTTTTGCAGTAAACGGTGAGCGCACTAAAAAACAAGCGGAGCTGTTAAAAAAAGCTTGGGAGCCGCTGGGAGTTGAACTTGAAGTAAAAGAGTTTGCTTCCGACAGCTATTTGGATTCGATACAAGAAGATGATTCGGACATATTCTCGTATACGTGGATTGGAGATTTTGCAGATCCGCTTGCGTTTTTGGAATTGTATCGCTCATCTTCCACACTGAATATAAGCGGCTGGAAAAATGCAGAATATGACGATTTGCTGGTCAAAGCTGCGGAACGGAACGGAATCGAGCGCATAAAACTTCTATCGCAGGCGGAACAGCTTTTGCTCGATTCCGCGCTGATTATTCCCATTCAGCATCCTGTAAGCCGAAGTATTATCGACTTGAACACGGTCGGCGGATGGGCTTCCAATTCCTTTGATATTCATCCTCTTAAATATATTTTTCGCCGCGAAAGCAAACCAAATCTTCCGAATGTGGTAAAAGCTCCGGCCTTTATTGTCAGCTTTGACTGATGTAAAACACCTGTTTTTAGAAAAATATTCGTTTGCAAAAACCTACATTCAATCTAAATAAAGACGCAAAGCTCAAAAACTTACGTTTTTTTCGGCAGTTCCGGATTTTACAAATGCTGCCTGCACGGTAAAGACTTCCCCTTTTGATGTTTGACGTCGATTTGAACCGTAAATTTCATTACAGCAAGTGCAGTCCTGCAGCAATGTAATATTTCCTTCAGGAATATTAAGTTTGCTTATTATACTCAAATTGGCTTTTTCAAGAGAGAGATGAAATTGTTTTGTTCCGTTGTTTTTCCATTTTAAGCGGCTTGAATCTTTATCGTGCGCAGCGTATTCGGAAATACAGCCTTCGGAAAAATTATTTGCGAAATACAGGGCACGTTCTTCATCTACGATATAACAGCACTCCCTTATGTGAGGTCCGATTGCGATTAAAATATTTTCCGGTTTTGCGCTGTATAACAACTGCATCATTTCCGCCGCTTCCGCAATAATTCCAGTTCCCTTCCACCCTGAATGCAGCACTCCGAAGGCTCCCGATTTTTGGTCAAAAAAATATATAGGTACGCAATCGGCAACTGTTATCACCGGCATAAGATTTTTATTGACGCACAAAATTCCGTCGCATTGAGTTCCTGCCGGAAAACCGTCTGCCGGAGCTTCCAATACAGTCTTTGAATGGATCAACTCAACTTGTGCGATTTTGCGTCCCTCTGCAATTTTATGAAGCGTATTCCGCCTTAAAGAATTTGTCTCATCCCATCGAAATCGCATAGAGCCGGCTTTTTTCAGCGTAATACCCCACAATGCACCGTTTACCGGAATGCCGTTTTTATAAAAAGGAAATTCTGCAAAATTGCCGGATTCGTTTGTGCATAGAGTCGGAATAATATTCATCTTTGTTTTATGCTGTGCCTAATAAGATGAGTCATTGCCGGGCAAATCCAAAGGCTCGACTTCCGTTATTATAAAACGCGCTTGCTCAAGACATTCTCTTGCCGCAAGAAGTTTTTCTCTAAAATCCTTGTTTTCACGTCCCTTTATGGTCGTAAAATTCTGAAGCCCGGCATATCCTTTCGGTTTGTTGTCGTCGAAAATCCCCGAAAGAATTCTTTCAATTACGCGGCACACTTCGCAAAAATCTTTTCCCCATGTGCGTATAGATATTTCCGCATTTAATATTGTAGAATCTGCCAGAGATTGATTTTTCATCGAACGTACTCCGTCGGACTTCAGCTTTTGGAATACGGAGCCGATTGTGCCCTGCTCGGTGAGAGAATATATAAAAGTTATTATATGCTGATTTATTCCTGCAAAATTATTCAATGCTTCGGAAAGCTCCGTGCGGTTTTCGTTGTTTAAAAATACTCCTTCAAGTACAAGCGGATTTAAACTTTGCATAACTTCATCAAATTTATTTTCCGCAAACCAAGTTAAAAATCCACCGGTCATTTCACATTTGAACGGAAGTCCGCCCCATAAATATTTCCAAGGCGAAGACGGAATATCCGGAAAGGCAGGAATACCGAATCTTAATTTAAGCACGGAAGACAGCTGTGCTTTTTTTCTGTCCCTCAGCCATTCGTTCCAGCGGGAATCAAATATGGTTTTCCATTCTTCTTTGAATTTTACGAACCAATCTTCGCCTCCTCCTGTGGAATCAGACTGCCAGTTGTAATTATTAAATATGATTTTGCCAAGCTGCAAAAGCGGAACCGTCGATATAAACATTTGAATCATGGAAATTGAAGAAAGCGCCTTTGCCATAAAATCCTGCATTGATTGCTCAATATCTCCGTCAAGAACAACCTGTTTTGCGCTTTTGCGCTGAGGAAACATAAAGAGAGCTTGCAATGCTTCCGTCGGAATGGATATCGGATTTGACAGCACGGTTGAAAATGATGAATAGTCGGCTCTTGCACTTGCATAAGGGCAGGTAAAATTTTCGGAAGCTACCGCCGTAAACTGCGATATAAAATGTGCATAAGGCAATTCGGTAAATTGTTTAAGCCATATTATACTTCTTACGGAAGCATATAAAATTCCGCGCGTTTTAGGCTGGATATTTTTTAAAATCATATCCATTTTTTTCAACAAAGAAATTCTTGATTCGGAAGTAAGCTCTTTATCGAAAGGCAAAAGATACGGATCCGCCTCTTTGTTGATTCTCTCCGATATTTCCGGCGCAATAAAAGTACTCATAAAAACATAAAATCTGCCGGGATCATCGTTTACAACGCTGAAATAAGTTTTAAAAAAGTCGGCACTCACTTTAAGTTCTTTCAGTTTTTCATAAAAAAGCGATTGAAGAAGCCCGTTGCCCGTGTCAATAATGCCGGGATGATTCCTGTTTACTTTGCGAGATAAATTCAGCACAAGATCACTGTTGTAAAGTTCGAGTTTTGATTTTTTGCCTAATACGGACCGTACCCAGAGAACTATTTTATAAAGCAGCGATTCATTCTTAAAACTTGCTTCAAGTGATGTGATGGAATTGTCTTCAGGCAGGGACTGAAGCACAGCAATGTCAGCACCTTTATTTTTATTGATTTTCGAAAGGAGATATTTCCGTTCATCAGCACTAATGCCGGCGACCAATTCGTCGAATGAACTTTTTCTTAAGGCTTCACCCATGTATGCATTATAATTTATGAGGGAATAATATTCAAACGAAATTTTCGAATAACTCTGTACACAAACAAACTGACTGTCGCACTGAAAACTTTGTCCAGCAAATTTTTAACGGTACCGCCGAAGTATGCCGCGAATGTTAAGCTACGTGTTACAACATATATTCCTTGAACGGCGTTGTCTACTTGAGGAATGGCTGTATCACGGAACTCAGTTTTTGCAAAAATTACTATTGCCATTAAATGAGCAATGGCATTTGTAGAAGAGAACTTCAGTTTTTTGAGTATTTTACGAATGTTTTTAATTTTAAAATCCTTGAATAAGGCTGAAACTTAGTTTAATAAGCGAGTAACAGCTAGAATATATTCAAAA
>CAUUGI010000004.1:0-64151 GCA_963544675.1 uncultured Treponema sp. | reverse complement strand
TCTCTTCAGCGTATCACATTACCGCTTGTTCGTTTTGTTTTTATCATGCCTCCTGCGTACGTTTTACATTATTTTTAAACCGCATTTTTGCGTGTGAAAAATGCGGGGTTCCAGCAAAAACATTTAAAAACAAAAAACCGCCGTGCCGCGTACGCATTTTACACACGCTCGGACACGACGGTCTTTTCCTGCTATATAAAAATTTTTAAAGAAGAGATTACCTGTTCTGTTCTGTTCTGTTCTGTTCAAGATTGTGCTTCTCTTCAATCTCTTGTCAACAGGTTTGATATTTTTATGTTAACAAAGTTTTTCGGCTTTTGCAAATGGAAAAAAAGCGGGGATTTTAGGCGGATTGGATTTTTCTAGAGTACAGCCGAATACCAAGCTTAACTGATATGTTGTGCCATTTGTCAATGGCAAGTTCCAAATTTTATAAAAAAGAAAGGGTTTTAGAAATCAAGATTTTCGGCACTAGACCACTCTGATATTCGTGGATTTAAGTCTTGCGACTGTTACCGACAGGTCAATGATCCGCCAAAAGTTCTTTCTGTCTATTAAGCGGGAATTCACAAGGATTTCTCCCTGTTTAGCCCACAGGTGGAACGAAGATAACTCAAATCTGCCTCTTTTCCGCCACCCTTTCTTTTAGTTACAACTTAAAATTACAAATAATGAATCAGGCAATTTTCCCGTTCATCATTCCCCATACAAAACATGCAAGTTCTCTTGCACCAGCCGCAGAAGAAACGTTGTAATTTTTTCCACACTCTTCAAGATTTTTCATCTTTGTTCTGATTCGTTTCGTTGCCTTGTCTGCATACGCCACGATTTCAGAACTTGCATTCTTCTGTCTTTCAAGAATCCTCCCGGATTTCTGACCGTAAGGATTCGTTCGTTTTATCGCTTTCGCCGATTCACACAACAGCGTCCTGACCCTGCAGTTGCCTGCTTTTGTCAACGGAAGCATTGTTTTTCTCTTGCCGCTGGAATCCTGTCCGGGACAAAGTCCAAGATAACTTACAAACTGTGCTGCTGTTGCAAATCTTGTAAAATCATTTATTTCAACAACGGTTTCTACAGCCGTACTCACATCAATTCCGGAAAAACATACAAGCTTATCAACCTTATCTTTTATGATTTCAAGCCCGGCTATTTCTCTTATTTTCATATCCATCCGCTCAATTTTTGCTTTCAGACTGTAAACTTCCGCAAGATATTCATTAAACGCTTCCTGCATCCATTTTTTTGAAAACTGAACTGTCTTTATCCAGTTGAAAAATTTCTTCGTCCAATAATTTCCGCTTTCCGGGTACGTTTTCCCATTTCTTAGTAAAAATGAAAGAAGCTCCTGTTTTGCTTTTTTTAACATTCTTTTCTTTGCATATCTTGCCCTTGTGTATTCCTTCAAGGCTTCAATTTCTTCACTAGGCAGATGAACCTGACTGTAAGATTTATACGCAAGTATTCTTGAAATTGCCCTTGCATCAATCCTGTCTGTTTTGATACGCCTTTTTCCATCTGGATTTGACATGGTTGTCGGTGCCATTACCACGCAGCCGTAACCGGCTTTCTGTAATACTCGGCAAAGTCCGTACCCGGTAGGTCCTGCTTCATAGCCGCATGCGAATAAAACTTCTTCCCTGTGTTTTTTCCTTATAGCCTCCAGATATTTTATTACGCCTTTCGTCGTTGCCCTGATTGTTATTTCATCAGAAAGTTCATTCCTTTGAAAATCAAAGCAGCAAAGTGAATATGTGTCCTTATGAACATCAATTCCAACGTACAGATTTTTTTCATTCTGTGTTATAATTTTCATGTAGTGTCTCCACTTTGTATGAGGTAACGTCTCATACTGTTTATAATCTTTTATTTTGGAGCTAAATCCTCGTTTTTACAAACTGGATGGCACTACATATTGTCTATCCTGTCTCTACAGGTTAGCTTTGTGCCAGATCGAAATAAAAAGACCCAAGTGCCGTAAAAGCAATCAGGTCTTTTATATTAGCCGGTAATACACCGGAATATTTCAATCATAACTTATCGCTGTTGCACCGGACTTAGCGTTTTAAGCTCAGAGCTGTTTCAAGCAACGTATCCGCCGTCTGAATCGTCTTTGCGTTCGACTGGAATCCGCGCTGAGTTACAATCATGTCTGTCATCTGCTCGGAAAGATCGACGTTCGACATTTCAAGTGCGCCGGCAAGAAGTTTACCTTTACCTGCAGTACCGGACTCTCCGATACGCGCCTGTCCGCTGTTGTTTGTTTCAACATACGTGTTGTCGCCGGCTTTTTCAAGACCGCGGTCGTTCGCAAAAGTTGCAAGCGCAATCTGTCCGATAACACGGTTCGTTCCGTTGGAATATATACCGGTGATTATTCCGCTTGAATCAATCTTAAAATTATCAAGATAACCGAGCGTATATCCGTCCTGCGAATACGCTTTTGTCGTACTCTTTGAAGCGGACTGTGTAATCGTATTTCTCATGCTGCCGATTGTGCCGAGATTTATATTCATCGTCTGGCGGTAAGGATTTCCGTCCGCATCATTTTCGCTTTCAGGAACGGTATACGATGCTTGAATAATAATCTCGCCTTCTGCGGCGGACGCATTACCTGCTGCATCCGTAACGGATAAAAGCTGTCCCATGTTGTCAAAATTAACGATAAAATTATCACCGGTGCCGTCTGTTGTGCCGAGCCCTACCCTTGTCTGTGTAAAATCGGCATTATCCGCGTCGACTTCAACACGTGCATTCCATGAATTGGGATTACCCGGAACACGTGTAAAATAAATATTAAGCATATGCTCATTTCCGAAGCTGTCATATATCTTTTGATTTGTTGCCCAAGTTCCGCGCGCAATATCATCGGGACCTGCCCCCTCTGCAATTTCCGGAGTATTTTTATCAAGGTTGCAGGCATAGTGAATATTCGTTGTTGCTTTTGCAGAATCCTTTGCACCTACCGGAATAACAAGGTCAGTCGGCGTTGAAGCAGTCTGAATAATTTGAGAGCCGTTTAAATCCTGCGCCATCCAGCCCTGTACGCGCTGACCGTTTGCGGGATTTACCAGTGTTCCGTCGCGGTCAAGACCGAATACACCGTTTCTTGTGTAAAAGTTTTCGGTTCCGTCTTTTAAGATAAAAAAACCGTTTCCTTGAATTGCGACATCGGTAGAAACACCGGTTGACTGCAAGTTTCCTTGAGTAAAAACTTGTTCAACTGTTGCAATCGTCATTCCCAAACCTACATCTTTAGGGTTTACGCCGCCTAATTCATCTGTAGGACGCGCCGCACCTGAAATTTGCTGTGAAATCATATCTTGAAAATTCACGCGACCGCGTTTAAAACCCGTCGTGTTGACGTTGGAAATATTGTTACCGATAACGTCCATTCTTGTCTGGTGGTTCTGCAATCCGGAAACGCCGGAATAAAGTGATCTCATCATAGTCTTAACCCTGCCTCTTTATTGACCTGTAAATTTTATTAGTTACCGTAAACGGATTTTATTTTATTCATGTCATAGTACATTCCGTTTACCATGACCTGAGGATTTTCACCTAGCGTCGCTGCTTCAACAAGTCCTTTTGTTACAGTATCTCCAAGTTCCACTTCAACCGCTTTACCGATTGTTGCGGACGCGTTTGAAGAATTAAGCATAGCCGCCATTTTGCTGAACGATTCATTCATATTCGTCATCTGCTCAAGAGATGAAAACTGCGCCATCTGTGCAATAAACTGTGTATCTTCCATAGGATTTGTCGGATCCTGATTTTGAAGCTGTGTTATAAGCAGTTTAAGAAAATCGTCCTTGCCGAGAGCTTGACTTGTCTGGCGATTCCCCTGCGCAATCTGCTTATTAAAATTGTTCACTTCGTTCTCGACCGCAAACTTTTCATTAGAAGTCATAACAGTGTTTATCGAAGGAGTTGTGTTGATTTCGTTCATCATTCACCTCTTATCTATATTGTCGAAGTTTTACGCTACGATGTTTATAGAATTCGTTGCCGAAAAAGCAAATTCGGCGTTATTGTCCGCGACATAATCCGCATAAACAGGCTCTTCCGCATACGCTTTACCGGCTGCAAATGCTTTTCCCGCATCATTTTGTTCGCGCCCGTTTAAGTTTCCGCCGAAAGAACCGTTTCCTGCCATCGCAAGTTCGAATCCGGCATTCTCAAAACCGCTGTTTATAAACGCCTGACGCAGACTTTCAGAACTTTCTTTAAATGCATTGAACGCTTCCCTGCTTGCAACCGTAATTCTGCCGGTAAGAGTTTTATCGGAAATCTCAAGGTCTATTTTTACATTACCAAGCGATTCGGGATGAAGAATGAGCTTAATCTGACCGGCATCGTTATCTTTTAAAACGATATTACCGGCTTTTACAAAATCGGCGGCGTTATTTTGCAGTTGATTTGACAGCATCGCCTGAAACGTAGAACTTGAAGCAGATGCAGTCTGCGCATTTGATGACGTCAGATTTTGTTGAATTCCGTCTGCAAGATTCATAGTCATTTCAGCGGCATTTTTACCGTCGTAGCGGATTTCCGTTTTAAGCCCGCTTTTTACAGAAAGTTTTTTATCATTGGAAGCCGCAACTTCGCCATCCTGACCTTGAGAACGCAGGTCGGTAACGGTGATTTTGCGCTCTTTATCCGAAGAAATCTTTTTCGCAGCAGAATTATGTTTGCCGCTCGAAAATTCTTTATCGGAATCGGACTGATTTTCAGTTTTTTCCGATGCATTCAGCAAGGCGGAAATATCTGCACCTTGCAATTCAATATTTTCAGAAAGAGAAAGATTTTCATCTTCTGCATCCGGATTGATTTTTAGGTCTCCTTCATTCAAATCGAATTTCGCTTCGCCGGAATCTTTTTGTTTATCGTTTAAGTATTTTGCACTCTGCGCAGCTTGTTCTACCAATACCGTAATTTTATCCAATGAAATTTCTACAGATTTTTCCGACTTTTCTTCAGAGTGCTTTACGGATTTTGAAATTTTCTTTTTAGAAGTTGATTTTTCTGCATTTTTGTCTGAAGAAGCCTTATCTTTTTTTATCCCGCGCTCTTCATCTTTTAAAGAAATTTGAGTTTTTTCGTCTATAAAAGATTCCGCCGGTTGTACGAAATCCTCTTCAACAACGTTTTGTTCAGGACGGACATCAGAAATATTATTTTCCGCGCCGATATGAATCTCTTTGTTTTCGGGATTTTTTTGAGCCGCTCTTATCATTTCGCTGAAATTCGCCTTACTTTGTGCGCTTTGAGCAGCATCAAGCTTAGGAGCGGAATTTAAATCTTGTGTTGTAAGGATAAGATTTAGAGCAGCCTTTTCAGAATTGTTTACAAACGCCTGCATCGGCAATTCCTCCGGTGTAAACAATCGGAATGCCGCGGCATTTGATTCAGTCTAAAGATTCAGGCTTACTTAGCATTTTACGCTGAATCTCGGCAGCACGTTCGGCAGGCATAAGCGAAAGCCAGTAGGAAACTAAAGAAGAAGTTCCTTTTTCCTTCGCAATTTCTTCAACTTTGCGCAGAACGTCAATTACAGTTTGATCGTCCATCGCAACAAGAATATCAACAGCCGCCGCCGGGCGCATACCGTTCAAATTTGCAGCAATTTGCTCGATGTTTACATTCTTATCATCGTAAAATTTGACCGTATTGTTAAATGTTTTTTCTCTTTCTTCTTGAGATTTTTCACGGTTCGTCAATTCCGAAGCAATTTGCTCATTAAGTTTTTCGCGGCGGATAACGTCTTCTTCACGCTTATCCAATTCTTCTTTATAAATATTTAACGATTCCCGCTGCTTATCAAGCCTGTCTTGATCCAAATCGCCCGTAATAGGAGCAGAAGATGTAGATGTTATGGAATTCTGCGGGTCTTTCCCCAAAAGTTTGTACACCGGAGAAAATACCGACTTTACATGAATTACACCCAAATAATCAAACCAAAGCAGACCGCCCAAAATCATTATTATTATGAGCATCAGTAAAACTATTGACTTTCCTAAAGATTTCACCTTGTTACCTCTGGAAAAAGCGAACATCGGTTAATGCACTAATACTAATACATTACCAAAGTTCCCTTATAAGCTGTTTACGTTATTATCGACGTTATAAAAGCCCGGCAATAGCTGTACCTAACGTTATATCGTTATCCCGCTCGATAACTTCCCAGTAAAGACTGCGCTGTCTCGTCAAAAGTTCATCCAAAAGCCCGAGCACGCGCGTCTTTATCATATAAGTCTTATAGAATGTCGTTCCGTTGCAAAGGATGCAGACAGGCTTTGACGGGCGGTGTCCCTCTCCGCTTTGAATTACGGCTGCAGTCAAAATTGCCGCCGCCGAACGGGCAGAACGTTCTACAACCGCATCAAGAAGTTCAAAAAGAAGATCGTAATCTTCTTCGGAAGCATTAGCGGCGGCAATTTTTGCGAGGGTGCCGTCTTCGGCGTAAGGACCGTGCAGAAAAGCATCTACTTCAATAAGAGTGAGGCTTTCAACAGCCGCTAAAACCGTGCACAATTTTTCAGTGAAAAGTTTTTCAGCCGCCGCCGTATGCAACATCTCAAGAGCAACAAAACCTAAATACGCTCCTGAACATTGTTTTTCTATATAGAATGTACCCGGCTTTGCAGATTTTTTGTCAAATGCTTTATCAAAATCGGAAAGAATTACGCTTTTTGTTTTACCGGATTCGCATACGACAATTTGCTTTTGGAAATTACACTCTTTTATTTCATTTTGAATGTAAGCGGCGTTCATTCCTGTGCCTAAAATAAATCCGATATATGAAGAATATTTGCATCCTGCTGAAGGAGCTGCAGCACCGGCAAGCAAAGCCGCCACAGTATCATTAAGCATCGTTACGCGGCGGATTTCATTCCAGCCGTGTTCTTTAAGTACATCTTTAAGGCATTGCCCAACCCTGCTTCCTACAACTTCAGGTGCTTTAACTTCTTTTGAAAAACCTAAAAGAATTCCGTCGCCGTCATCGGTAATCTGCATAGGATAAGAAAAACAAAAGCCTATGCTGTCAGCCTTATTTTTAAGATGTTCAAGATTTTTTGCAAATTGATTAAAAAATTCTTTTTTATTTAATTCCCGTTCAACGCCGGGCATTCTTGTTTTTTCCATTTCGGAGATTGTCGCGCTGCCTTTTTCATCAAAAGTAACCAAGCAGGAACGAAAATTTGTTCCGCCCGCATCTATAACGATAACACTTTTCCCGGTAACGCGCTTTGAAGGCGGCAGACACCAAGTAGGAATCATATCTTCATCGGACTCAAGCCCCGTAAGCCCCCTGTTCATATCGTCAAGAATTGATTCCGCCAAAACATTCACATCTATATGACGTACAAAATTGTGTCTTGAAAGAAATGCGCTTACCTTTCTGCTCATAAAAACTCCTGTTAGAATGGGACTGCTCAAAAAGTTCGATTTTTGGACAGTTTCTCTGATTTTAAAGTTGACAGACTGCCGAAAATTAGACGATTTCCAAGTCAGTCCATTGATTTTTATGGAAGTCAAAATGTCGGGCGACAGTGCTTTCCACAAAGTTTTATCTATTTTATCAAATATTGCGTAAAAAGCAATAGAATGTTAGATTTCCGCCCATGTCCCTCGATTTACACACATTAAAAAATGAATTGAATCCGGAGCAGTTCCGTGCAGTTACAACGATTGACGGCGCAATATTGATTATCGCAGGTGCCGGAAGCGGAAAAACGCGTGTAATCACCTACCGTATCGCAAATATGCTGGATTCAGGCATTCCGCAAAGTCAAATTCTTGCGCTCACCTTTACAAACAAAGCCGCAAAAGAAATGTCCGAGCGCATAAAAACTCTCACGCAAAAAAAACTTCAAAATCTCACCGTTTCGACTTTTCACGCGTTCGGTGTGCGGATTTTACAGCAGGACATCGACAAACTCGGCTGGCGCACCAATTTTTCTATTTACGACGAAACCGACCGTTCCGCGCTCATCAAAGAAACCGGACGAGAGTTGCAATTCACGCCCGACGCGCTCGATGTATATAAAATCGGCAATCTTTTTTCCAATATCAAAACGGGACGCAAAAAATGGGACGGCGCGAACGATATGTACAAGGAACTGTACGAAGGCTATCAAAGCGGGCTCAAACTTTTCAACGCAGTGGACTTTGACGACCTTATAATGCTGCCGATAAAACTTTTCCGCGATTTTCCCGACGTGCTCGCCCGCTACAAAGAACGCTACAAGTATATTATGGTCGATGAATTTCAAGACACGAGCCACCAGCAATACGCAATGATGCGCCTTTTGGCGGACAAAAATGTTGCTGTTGTCGGCGATGACGACCAGAGCATTTACAGTTGGCGCGGAGCCGACTACAAAAATATCGTTCAGTTTGAAAAAGATTTTCCTGACGTCAAGGAAATCCGGCTTGAACAAAATTACCGCTCAACGGAAACGATTCTTGCAGCGGCGAACGGCGTTATTTCGCACAACACGAACCGCAAAGACAAAAAGCTTTGGAGCGGCAACGGAAGCGGAAAACCGATTGAAATCTTTATGCCGGAAAACGAAAACGCCGAAGCGGACTTTATCGCGGAGTCCATACAGGGCATTGCAATGGAAGAAAAACGCAAATATGCCGACTTCGGCATTTTGATACGCGCAAATACGCAAAGCCGCGCCATTGAAGAAGCGCTGTTGCAGGCGAACATTCCGTACACGATGAGCGGCGGCACAAGTTTTTTCGAGCGCAAAGAAATTAAGGACGTTATAAGCTATCTCCGCGTCATAGCCAATCACGACGACGACGTAAACCTTTTGCGGATTATCAACACGCCGCGCCGCGGAATCGGTCGCACTTCCATTCAGCTTTTAAATGACGAAGCGAATGCGCTTTCTTCCAGTTTGTGGACTGCAATCGACTCGCTGCTGAAGCGCGAAGACAGTCCTGCCAGTGCAGCATTAAAGGAAGATTTGGAGAATTTTGTTGCAATCATAGAAAATCACCGGCAAAAATTATTATCAGGACGGGGACTTGCTGCAAAAGTCCGCGCATTGATTGAAGAAGTCAACTACAAAGATTATTTAATCACCGAGTACGCAAAAAGCGAAAAAGCGGTCAGATTCAAACTGATGAATATCGAAAGTCTTTTGAATTCGATGGATATGTGGGAAAACAATCCCGACAACGCCAACACAAGCCTGTTCGCGTACTTGAACCGCATTACGCTTTTAAGCCGCGACGACATGGATGCGGAAAATGACAAGGGTACGGTCAATTTGATGACCATTCACGCGTCAAAGGGACTGGAATTTCCGGTCGTCTTTATTGCAGGCGCGGAAGAAGGGCTTATTCCGCACGCACGGAGCATGGAAGAAAACGGCGGCAACATCGAAGAAGAGCGGAGGCTGTTTTACGTTGCGATAACGCGCGCGCGCGACAAACTGCTCATTTCCGCCTGCCAAAAACGGCGCAAAATGCAAATGACGGTCGAATGCCAGCCCTCCCAATTCCTCGATGAAATCCCCGAAAACCTCGTCGAATACCACGAACGCCCCAAAGAAGTTGAGGCGGACAAAGCGCATGACATTTTGAGCAATATGCTGAAAAACTTCGGCAAAAACGCATAAAAATCAACCTTGTAGCATTTTCTCCGGTGTTGTGGCATACTCACCTCCATGTCAGAATTATTAGCTCCTGCGGGAAATATTGAGTCGCTTGACGCGGCGATAGGCGAAGGCGCGGACGCGGTTTATTTGGGATTAAAAAGTTTTAACGCGCGTATGCGGACGGCGAATTTTGCGTGGAATCAGTTTGAAGCCGCCGTTGCAGCCGTTCATCGGCAGGGAAAAAAGATTTACGTTACAGTCAACACGGTTTGCGAAGAAAACGAAACGGAGCGGCTCTACCGCTTTTTGTCATATCTCAACAAAGTAAAGCCCGACGGACTTATCGTGCAGGATTTTGCAATCATCAGAATGTGTCAGGAATTTTTTCCCGACATGGAACTGCATGCTTCAACACAGATGAATGTCGAAAGCGCGGCGGCGGCAAATATTCTTGCAAAAGACGGAATTAAGCGCGTTGTCCTTGCTCGCGAGCTTGGACTTGATGAAATCCGCGCTATAAAGGCGGAAGCGAATACCGAGCTTGAAATGTTCGTGCACGGCGCAATATGCGTAAGCGAATCGGGCCTCTGTCTTTTTTCAAGCTATCTCGGCGGAAAATCCGCAAACCGCGGAATGTGCACACAGGCGTGCCGCCGCTTTTACAAAGCGGAATATCCTGAAGGCTCAAAGCAGGGCTATTATTTTTCTCCGTGCGACTTGCAGCTCATAGACCACATTCCAGATTTAATGGAAGTCGGAATCGATTCTTTTAAAATAGAAGGACGAATGAAAAGTGCCGAGTACGTAGGAAGTGTAGTTGCCGCTTACCGCTACGTCATGGATCATTGGAAAGAAGATAAAAAAGGCGCAATTGCCGCCGGAAAGAGGATGCTTGCTTCCGATTTTGCACGAAGTAAAACCGACTATTGGTACGGATTTAAGGACTTAAACGAAGGCGTAGAAAAGGCGGGAGAAAAAATTTTAAATCCCGACCAAGCCGGAGGCACCGGAATATATCTTGGCAAAGTGAGTGCAGTAAAAAGAGCCCCTGCAGCACTGAACGCGGCACTTAGAGAAAGCTCATCAGGCGGAGAAAGTGTTGACGAAAAGGAAGTGCAGCTTGCAATCATAAGCGGCGGCAGTTATGACCCTGATCCCGGAGATTCTATCCGCCTGCACAAAAAAGACGATACGGGAAGGGTCAGCCACAAAGTGCGGTCGGTAGAAATCGACGGAAAAGGAAAACGCTGGCTCGATATTCCGGCATCTTGCAGTGTAGGCGACGACGCATATCTTTTGCAGATAAAATCCATGTCGAAACGCTATCAGCGCGTCCTGCCGAATGATTTAACACCGTTTCGGAAACAGCCGCTCGATGAAAAACTTCCATTTTTGGATTTAACGCCCGTAAAGAAAGGCGAATTAAACTTTCTTCCCGAAGGTGTATACGTACAGGTTTCTTCACTTGCAGACGCGTTTCAAGCACAGGCGTTTCATCCCGTCCGCCTTATTGCAGAATACAACTCCGACACAAAGACAGAACTTTTAAGCGGCAAAACGGTTCTTCCGCTCTCAAAAAAATCCGTAATTATTTCGCTTGACCCGTTTTGTGTACCGGAACAGGAAAAAACACTGCAATCGGAACTGACTCATCTTGTAACGGACGGATTTTTTACATTTGTCGTCAATAACATAGCCCATATCGAAATATTGCGCCGCATCCAAAACGAGAGCGGCAAACAAATCAATATGATTGCAGGTTCTTACCTGTACACATTCAACCGATGGGCGGTTTCGTGGTTGGAAAATCAAAATATCGAAGCGTTCATCATGCCTTACGAAAATTCAAAAAAGAATTTAGAGGCAACTTTTGATATGCAAGTAAGGCAGCGCGTTATAGTTCCGGTTTTCGCCTACCCTGCATTATTCAGAATTCGATTTAAACTTCCCGAAAATTACGGATTTACATATATGAGCGACAAA
Organism: uncultured Treponema sp.; assembly: GCA_963544675.1. Classification (GTDB taxonomy): domain Bacteria; phylum Spirochaetota; class Spirochaetia; order Treponematales; family Treponemataceae; genus Treponema_D. Next base: position 52,551 of record CAUUGI010000004.1, on the reverse strand, counting down.
GAAAACGAAGAATTCAAAATTGTTTCTTCCGCCGACGGGTCGTTTGTTATGCCGGAAATGCCGTTTTCTCTTTTAGACAAAACGGACAGGCTTTCGCAGGCAGGATTTAAGCGGCTTTTGATAGATTTTTCACGGATTAAGATTTCCAAAAACCAAGTAAAATCCGTAACAGCTTCGATGATAAAAAAGCAGCCGCTTGCAGATATTTCAAGATTCAACTGGAAAGACGGTTTTTATTCGGCACGTCAAATAGAAGAGTTCAAAGCGGGAAACGAAAGAGCAAAAGCCGAGCGATTATCGCAAAAACAAAGCACGGCGGTACAGTCAAACGGCAGAAATAAAAAGCCGCATAGAAGCGGAAAGCGCAAATAAAGCGACTTTACACTTCTTGCAGACTGTCTAAAAAGCGGGAAAGACTTTCTTTCCATTGAGGAAGCCGAATTCCTAAAGTTTGCTGAATTTTATCCTTGCACAAAACCGAATATGCAGGTCTCCGCGCTTTTGTCGGATATTCCGCCGTAGTGCAGGGATTTACTTTGCAATCATGGTTTATCATACCGCGCGGCAGTGCCTGCTTTTGAATTTCACGCGTAAATTCGTACCACGTTGTTTCACCCGAATTCGTGCAATGATATATTCCGAACGGAACAGCTTTGTTCTCCGAATCAAGCGTAATTATTTTTACGATTGCATCGGCAAGATCCGAAGCATTAGTCGGACTTCCGTATTGATCGGAAACAACTCGTACTTCATCGCGTAAATTCATCACATCAATCATCGTGCGGACAAAATTACGTCCGTATTTACCGTAAAGCCAAGCGGTTCTGACAATGTAAAATTCATCCGTTTCGCGCGCAATAGAACATTCACCGCCAGCTTTTGTTTTTCCGTACACACCGATCGGATTGACTTGAGAATCTTCCGTATACGGAGAATCGGCGGAACCGTCAAAAACATAATCCGTAGAAATATGAATCATCTTTGCGCCTATAAGTTTTGCCGTCCGCGCAATATTTCCCGGTCCGTCCGCATTCAATTTTTCTGCAAGCTCAGGCTCATCTTCCGCTTTATCGACAGCCGTATAAGCCGAACAATTTATGATAAATGAGATTTTTTCTTTTTGCGCATGGGCAAAATTATTCAGCGCATCAAAATCCGTAATGTCAACGTCTCTGTCCGTGCCGATAAAATCGATTCCTGCTGCGCCGAGATGAAGAGCAAGTTCGCTTCCAAGCATTCCTTTATTTCCGATAAGCCAAACCATTTGCTGAAACCTCCATTTAAATTAGGACACTAGGTGTGCTGCCTGACAGTGCAGAAGTATTTTTATCTCCTGAAAATGCTTTTTTAAGCAATACCGGCACAATCATTGAAGAAGTAATAATCAGTAAAATAACGGGTGCAAAATATTTTGATTCTATAAGACCGACGGAAAGACCTTTTTGCGCAACAATAAGAGCGACTTCGCCGCGCACCATCATGCCTAAACCGATTTGAAGCGGCTCGTTGTCTTTGTATCCGAGCAGCTTTGCAACTCCTCCGCAGCCGATTATTTTAGACACGCAGCCGACAACGACAAACGCAGCTGCAAATAAAAGCAAAGTAATGTTCATTCCGCTTAAGTCGGTCTTTAATCCTATGCCGGCAAAGAAGATAGGACTGAAAAACATATATGAGTTTATGTCGATTTTCTGTTCCATGTAGGCGGCATCATTTAAGCTGCAAAAAACAACTCCAGCAATATAGGCACCCGTTATATCCGCAATTCCGAAGAAACGCTCCGCCGCAAATGCGAACAATAAGGAAACGCCCAGCGCATAGATGGGAATACGCCTCGAATGCGGATGCCTTCTGTCGTACCATTTAAACAAACGGTAGATTATATAACCTGCAACTATCGAAGAAGCAAAAAACAAAACAGTTTTCAATAAAACTTCAAGATAACCGCCGGAGCCGGTGCTGACTCCCAAAATAATCGTAAGAACGATAATTCCGAACACATCGTCAATTATGGCGGCACTTACGATTGCCTGCCCTACTTCCGTTTTGATTTTTCCAAGCTCTTTTAATGCTGCAACGGTAATACTCACGCTCGTTGCCGTAAGAATTGTTCCGATAAACATCGCTTTGTAGAATTTTACCGTCCCGAATCCGTCGAATCCCCAAAATCCTATGGACATTAGCGTTCCGAGTATAAGCGGAGCAAGTACACCGCAAGCGGCAATAACCGTCGCATTAACTCCCGATTTTATGAGAGATTTTAAATTTGTTCCCAATCCCGCCGAAAACATAATCAAAATAACGCCGATTTCAGCCATGTAGGAAATAAAATGATTTACTTCATTGTAAACCGCATTCGGTTCGATTCCGCCGTAATTGGAAAACCATGGAATAAAGCGCAATAAAAGTCCCGCTACAATTTCGCCCGCAACTTGCGGAATTCCTATTTTTTTTGCAAGTACACCGAGATATTTCGCGGTGATAACGATAATTCCTACAGAAAGCAAAATCTGTAAGACAATTTGAGTATCCGGTAAAGATGTCATAGTTTCGACAGTATAATAAAATTTATATGATAGTACAAGAAAAACGTAAGGGAAAGGCAGATGTCTAAGTAAATGAAGTGCCGACATCTGCATACGACGCAGAAATTTTAAGCCTACTTTTTTTTTCATAATTTCTATATTAAAATCGCAGAATGAAGCAAAGACGTTTTAAAGACGAATTAAAACAAAGTTTATCTGTTCATTCCCTTGTACCGGTAATTATTGCAGTCTTTGTATTTCTTGTATGTTCATACGTAATTTGGCTATATTCTTTAAGCCGTTCAGCTGATAAAGTTTTAAAAAGATGTGCAACTTCCCTTGATAAATCTTTTGAAAAATATTCGGAGTTTCTTTTAAATATTCCGGCACTTGACTTAAAAAGTTTAGAAGAGGACAGAGAAACAAGAGCGGAATTCAACTCAAACCTTTACGCCTTTTTAACTTCGCAGCAAATAAAAGGAAAATTTTTTCTTACCGATGAAAACTTCAATATAATTCTTTTATCAAATGCAAAAGCAGACAATCAAAAGAAAAATACACCGAAAATTCAAAACATTATAGAAAGCGGCATTCAAATTAAAAAATTTCAGCATTTTCTGTGGTATGAAAAAGAAGGCGGCTTTCCTTCTTTATACATCTGCAGAAAACTGGAAAATTCAAACGGACTTGCAGGCTTTGTGATATATGCAGAAGATATACTTGAGGCAGAAGAAGAGAATGTACATCTTTTTGCCGTAAGCGATAAATTCGGGCGGATTTTTGGAACAAATACTCCAATGTTTTTGGGGAAAAACGGAAAAATCAATCCGGAAATTTCAGACAAAAACAGTTTTTCCATTCAAGGAAATCTCTATTATTACATAAAAAAAATACCTTTGAAAAACTTTGATTTTGAACTTTACATAGCAAAAGGTGTGCAGGAAATCTTTACGATGTTTACGATTCTTTTGGTCGTATCGTTCGGTTTTATTCTTCTGCAGGCGTTGACTATATGGAAGACTTCTGAAGTAATTGCAAATCAAAAGACTAAACTTATAGACCGAATGGTACTCTCATTTAAAAAGGCTTCAGCCGGAGAGCTTCAAGAACGGCTATATATTCAAACTCCTGAAGAATTTTCCATAATAAGCAATTCCTACAACAAAATGCTGGAAAATCTGCAAAATTTGATTAAAACAAATGAAGAACAGATGCAGCAAGCAATAACACTGAACTTAAAATTACTTGAAACGAAATTTAATATGCACTTTCTTTTCAATACGCTGGAAACAGTACGCTTTATGACAAGAATAAATCCAAAAACTGCGGAAGAAATCGTTGTCAGCCTTTCAAATCTGCTGAGATACAGCATAAAGCAAATAAATGAAACCGTAACACTTACAGAAGATATAGGAAATGTAAAAGATTATCTTCAGATTCTTTCATACAGATTCGGAAAGCGGCTGAGTTTTTCGATAATAGTTGACGATAATGCAGGAGAGTGTCTTGTTCCAAAATTGATTTTCCAGCCTCTTATTGAAAACAGCATAAAGTACGGATTAGATGAAAAGCTTAGTATAAATATTGAAATTTCAGCCGCTAAAAGAGATAAAAATTTGGTAATAATTGTATCCGACAACGGTCCGGGAATTGAGACGGAAAAACTAAGACAAATAATGTATGAAATATATGAAAACACAAAAAGTTCTCATATTGGAGTTTACAGTGTACACAGAAGACTTCTGCTTATGTATGGAAAACCTTATGGAATTTCAATAACAAGCACGAAAAATACAGGAACAAAAATTGAACTTCTGCTTCCGTATATCAAAAGTGGGCAGGTAAAGCAAAATTCCGTTCAATAATTTCGTTGACGAACAGTCTGATTGCACTTTATTTCACTCTAATGAAAAACTTTAAACTAAAAATAGGGTAAAACAATGTTGAATGTCTTGATAGTTGAGGATGAAGATATAATCCGACAGGGGCTTGTTCATCTTATTGACTGGAAAAAGATGGGTTGTACTGTTATAGGGCAGGCTCGTGACGGCGAAGAAGGAGAAAAACTCATAAAAGCATTGCGCCCTGATATTGTTCTTACCGACATCAAAATGCCGAAAAAAAATGGAATAAAAATGGTGGAAGATGCGATGAATTTCTGTCGTTTCAAAGCGATACTCCTAACAAGTCATGCCGACTTTGACTACGCCCAAAAAGCATTGCGCCTTCACATTTTCGAATATCTTTTAAAGCCTGTTGACGAAAAAATTTTGAAAGAAACAGTAAGAAAAATTCACAAAGAACTTGAAACAGATATCTCTTACATAAAGAAAATGAGCATTTCAAACGCAGAAACACATAGTTTTGATTTTGATATAAATGAAGCGATAAACAATAGCCGCTCAAGACAGGTAATTCAGGCTTTAAAGAAGATTCTTGTATCTTATCAGGAGCCGCTCAATATTTGCAGTCTTGCAAAAGAAATCGGCGTAAGTCAAGAATATCTTTCAAGAAAGCTCAAAGAAGAAACCGGTAAGACGTTCACCGACATATTGAATATGCGCAGGATAGAAAAATCCCTTGAACTTCTAAAAGACGGCTGTTATTTAATGTACGAGGTTGCTCTAATATCAGGCTTTTCGGAATATAAATATTTTAGTTCCGTATTCAAAAAGTACACAGGCAAAACACCCGGCGAAGCGAAAAAAGAGTTTTTTCCGAATATATGAAAAACTGAAATTCGACCTATTAGACTTTGAATTTTCCCACTTCGGCAATGAGCTTATCCGAAAGCTCCTTATTTTTCTGTGTAAGGACGTTTACCTCCTGAACAGAAGAGTTTATTTGCTTCGTACCTTTTGCCATTTCTTCCATTGTGTTTGAAATACTGTCCGACATCTTGGCAAGGGTTGCCATCTCGCCTGAAACCCTGTTGCTTTCCAAAAGCATTTCCTTTGAAACTTTTTGAACATCGCCAGTTATGCCGGAGATATTATCCATTGCACTAAGAACGCGCATATTTCCCTGCTCATGCTTTTTCATAGAATCCATTACGCTGATTTCCTTTGCCTTTGTACACTCCGCAAGTTCAGTTATGTTCAGGAATTCGCTTTGCGCCTTCAACGCAGAAGAACTCACTTTTTCAATTTTCTCTTTTAACTCTTTCAAAAGACCGCTGATTTTTCCTCCTTGCGCAGAAGAATCTTCGGCAAGTTTTCTAATTTCTTGGGCTACAACGGCAAAGCCCTTTCCCGCTTCCCCTGCATGCGCCGCTTCAATTCCGGCATTCATCGAAAGAAGGTTTGTCTGATACGCTATATTCTGAATCACGGAACTTGCCTCCAAAAGTATGTCGGAACTTTCAAGAACAGCATTGCTAAGTGCAACAGTATCTGAAATAACATTTTTTCCGCTGTCTGTAGCCTTGTTCAGTTCTTCAAGGTTTTTCAGATTGATTTGGACAATAAGAGCAGCTTCCTTTATCCCTGAAACCATTTCCTTTATAGAAACGGAAGAGTCGTCGATTGTACCTGTTTGTTTCTTTATGAATCCGTTCAGTTCTTCAATAGTCCTGAGCATTGTCTGAATGGAGGCACCGATTGCAACAATACTTCCGCCCTGATTCAATATCTTATGCTTCACATCATCAATGTTTATGCTGATTTCTGAAACAGATCGGGCAGTTTCCGTCATGTTTATAGCAAGGCGGCTCCCTGCCTGATGAATATCTTGCGTTCCTTCTCCAAATATCTGAATTGCAAGCCGAAGTTTTTCGATAGTCTGATTGAAATAAAAGGAAAGTGAACTTATCTCATCTTTGCCGCAGACAGGCAGACGAACTGTCAAATCTCCATCTTCTTCGGAAATATTCCGCATCGCTTTTACAGCCCTATTTATAGGATTAAAGATGCCGCCGGCAACCGCGACTGCAACAATTACAAGAATCAATGAAGATACGAGAACTGCCATTACAATGACACGTAAAATCATAATAGATTCTTTTTTATATTCACTCACAGGTGTTATTACAAGATAATTAAATTTTGCTGCCGTAATTTTCGAAGGGAACATTGAAAAAGCGGACGGTTTCCCGTCGAATACATACATAGCTTTATTCCCTTCCGAAAGTTCAGAAAGTTTTTTAACATCAAGACCATTGATTCCAAGTGCAGTTATTGAATTAAAAATCATTTTCGGGTCGGAAGAATGCGCTATAATCATTCCATCATTGTCAAGCAAAAGAATTACAGACTTTCCTGTGCCTTGTGATTTATTTATAAAATTCGAAAGATATATCAGATCCGCATCAATTGAAACTGCCCCGGAAATCTTTTTCTTGTTGTCATAAATTGCTTTTCCGCAGGCAATAACAAATTCTCCGCTTGCTGTTTTGTAAGGAGATGAAAAAACAGCTCTTCCTTTGCCTGCCGCCGCTTCCTTATACCATTCCCGTTCTCTTACATCATAACCGTCGGGACAATAAATAGGCGGATAAGTAATAACTCCTCCATTGGACTGTGAACCTACAGAAATTGTGAACGTATCGCTCAAAGATTCCATGTATATCTTAAGCAAGTCAAAAACTCGTTTTTCATAATCCGTATGGGCAATCATCTTCGTTTTTCCAACGGAAGTCTTTATATTTTTATAACAGGTAATATTGTCGCCAAGTTCGGAAAAAACTTCAAATCTTGAAAGCGACTGTGTAAGTTCTTCCAAAGTGTTGAAATATTTGTTTAATGAAGTATCAATCAGAGAAACTGTATCGGAGAGTTTTTCATCAAATGAATTTTCTACATGGTGAGCCGTCATAAAGTACAGTGCAAAACCAAGCATAATCAATATAAGAAAATTAGAGAATATAAACATAAACATCAATTTAACTCTAAGACTCTTCATAACGCCGCCATATATTTTATTGCTGATTTATAAATTATGCACAAAACAAGATACCTTGACTGCCGCTGTTTACAAACAGTCAAGGCTGTAGCTTTTCCATAAAAACCGTAACAAAGGAGGAAATTTTACGGTTTTTACATTGTTACATCTTTGCTTCCCGAAACCTTAAAGAACACCAAAAGTGAAACAACCGTTGTCAGCGTAAGAATCGAAGCAAGTGCCGCTGCAGTTCCGTAACTTGCGCGAACAACCTCATTGTAGATTGCCACGGACATCGTTCTGGTTTTCGCCGTATACAGCATAACCGAAGAACTTAATTCATTTATGAGCGTAATCCAGCTCAAAATCGCACCGGAAAGAACGCCCGGCATCATCATCTTTGCAGTAACCTTGAAGAACGATTTTGAAGGCGAATCTCCAAGACTTATCGCAGCTTCTTCCATGCTTGGACTTATCTGGTACAAAATTGCGGAACTTGAACGCAGTGTATACGCCATACGCCGTATAACAAGGGAAATTATTATTATTGCAGCAGTTCCGGAAAGCACCACTGCCCCTTTGTTGAAAGCAAGTAAAAGCGTAATACCCAAAACCGAACCCGGAATAATGTACGGAAACATAGCAGCCGTATCTATAAGATTTGTAAGCCAACTCTTGCGTCTTACGGAAAGATACGCAACAAGCATTCCGATAAAAATGATTGCAAAGATAGCTATAAGACCGTATACATAAGTGTTTGAAATTGACGAAACCGCCTTTCCGAATACGCTTTTGTAACTTTCAAATGAATAGCCGTCAACAAAAATCTGCATATGAGTCTTACGGAATGATGTCCATATAACAACACACTGCGGAATCACGGAAAATCCTGCCAAAAGATAGATGTATGCGTGCATCAAAACACTTCCTATTCCCTTCGGATTTTCAGGCTTTATAGGACGAACAGAACTCATCGTAAACGACTTTGTGTTTACATACCATTTTTGCACAAGGAAGAATGCAGTAGTAATCAAAACCATGATTGTTGCCATGCTTGCCGCAAAATTTGCAGAACCGCCGCTTTCCCCAACAAATTCGGAGTAAACCATCGTAGGCATAACCGCGTAACCTTCGCCGATAAGGGCAGGAGTTCCAAAGTCCGCCATGCAGTTCATAAACACAAGCAAGGCACCGGCAACTACAGTAGGCGTTACAAGGGGCATTATTATCGTAAAAATTTTTCTGATTCCGTGGCAACCGAGACTTTCCGCCGCTTCGCTAAGCGCAACGTCGATTTTCTTGAGTGCACCCGAAACATACATATAGATAAACGGATATAGCTTCAGCGAAAAGACCAAAAGCATTCCAGGAAAGCCGTAAATAGACGGAAACTTTATGCCGAATACGTTCTTGAAAAATTGAGTTACAATTCCGTTCCGCCCCAACATCAAAATCCATGAGTATGCGCCGATAAAATTCGGACTCATCATAGAAACGATAATCATAATCTCAAGTAAAGCCTTTCCCTTAATTTTGTAGAACGACATAAAGTACGCAAGAGGAAGCCCTAAAAGAACAGCCAAAAAGGTTACACTGAACGTCAGCTTGAATGAGTTCAAAAGTGCGGAAAAATAATATTTCCTTGAAAAGAACCTGGCATAGTTAGCAAACGTAAAAATTCCGGTTTCCGTATCTTTAAAGCCGTTCGTAAAGAGTGTTAAAAGCGGATAAACCAAAAACATGGCAAAAACGCATATCACGCCGATTGTGATGGCAGTCCAAAAGTCGAACCTGATTTTCTTTGTATTAAGCAAATCTTTTTACCTCTTTAATCAAGCTGCGTGCCATATCTTCCGTAAACACATTGATTTTTGTGGGGTTAGGCTCAAGGCTTATACTGTCACCTGAACGGTAGATATGCTCCGAATGTCCCAAATCTTGAGAGAATTCTATACTGGGCTGATTTTCAAGGCACATTCCATCGGCAAAATCAAGCACATAATTCGTGTACTTTCCAAGGAAGGTGGAATTGGAAATTTTGCATTTCAATCCGTTGTCGGAAATGGAAAATTCCTCCGGACGTACTGAAACTACAACTTTTTGTCCGTCGACTACAGAATCATCAAGATTGTTCATCTTAATCTTGTATCCGTTCGCAAATTCAACGGCAATGCCGGAATCTTTTTTTACTGTGCCGTAAAACAGATTGGAATGTCCGATAAATGTTGAAACAAAGGTGTTGTATGGTCTTGCGTAGATTTCTTCCGGGCTTCCGATTTGTTGAATAATACCGTCTTTCATAACGGCAATTCTGTCTGAAATGGCAAGGGCCTCTTCCTGATCGTGTGTTACGTATACCGTCGTAATGCCGATTTGCTTTTGAACTTCACGAATTGCACTGCGCATTTCGATTCGGAGCTTTGCATCAAGATTTGAAAGCGGTTCATCCATCAAAAGTACCTGCGGATGAATTACAATCGCACGTGCAAGGGCAACTCGCTGCTGCTGCCCGCCGGAAAGTCTCTCCGGAAGTCTGTCCTGATATTCTTCGATTTTTACGGACTTTAAGACCGCATCGACGCGCTTTTTAAGCTCGGACTTTTCGACTTTGCGGATTTTTAAACCATATTCAACATTTTGCCGCACAGTAAGATGAGGAAAAACTGCATAGCTTTGGAAAACCATACCTATGTTTCGTTTGTGGGCAGGAATATCATTTATTACCTGAGAATCAAAGGCGATTGTTCCGCCTTCGATACTGTTGAACCCGGCAATCATACGCAGAAGTGTCGTTTTTCCGCATCCTGAAGGTCCAAGAAGCGTAAAAAATTCTCCATTTTTAATCTGCACCGACAAATCCGGAATTACAGGATGCTCCGGATTGTCCTTGTACGCTTTTATTACATGGTCAACATTTATAGACACGCTCATTCAATTTCTCCTCGAAAAGCAGGCGGAAAAAAAATCCGCACAGAATAGAACCTCTCGCTTTCCTTTTTTGCTATTTTGTAAGAATATCCTTAAATTTTCTAATCCATTCCGCCTTATGGGCAGAAGAATAAGTTTCGTCATCGCTTATGACATTTATTGTTCCCATTGAAGCCATTGCCCCCGTCGGAGGAACATCTTTTCTAACGGTACGGCGATACTGGGTTTTGTTCATAAAGTCCTGAACATCCTTGCCGGTAAGCCAATCAACAAAAATCCGTGCGTTTTTTTCATTAGGGCAATTTTTTATGATATAAACACCGTCACCGCGGAAAATAACACCTTCTTCCATGTAGACAGTTTCAACAGGAGCACCTGCACCCACATACTGAGCAGACCCCTGCTCAAACGTAAGTCCGACGGTATATTCTCCGTCCGCAACCCCCTTATACACAGCGGAAGAACCTCCTAAAACCTTACCGTCAAGTTGAGCAATAAACTTTGATACATAATCCCAACCGCCGTTTTCAGGGTCTCCGTTTCCCATCGCGTAAAGCATATTCACCAAATGCTCAAAAGAAGATGAAGAAGCCTGAGGATCTGCGAAAGCGATTTTTCCCTTCAACGCAGGATTAAGCAAGTCGGCATAGCCTTTTATCTTTATACTTCCGATAAGATTCTTATTTACCATCAAAACCGACGGGATTGTGTCAAAGCGTGTTAAGTTCCCCTCAGTGTTTTTGTACTGTTCGTAAAATGCATCCTCATTCTTGCAAGTATAATCGGCAAAGAATACTCCCTTGCTTTTTACAGTTCCGATTGTTCCCGACCACAAAATATCCGCCTGCGGAGAATTTGCTTCGGTTTCGATTCGCTTTAGAGCATCACCTGTTCCCATTGCAAGACATTCGGTCTTGATTCCTGTTTCCTTTTCAAACAAGGATGTCATAGAAGTAATCATTGATTCTGTGAGCGGACTGTAGATTATGAGCGAGCCTTTAGTCTCTTTTGCATTCATCTGCACATTTTTTTTATTACATCCGGTAAAAGCAAAGGCGACTGCCATCAACACAAAAAATAAGATTGTCTTTTTCATAAAGTTCTCCCAAAATTTTATCTTGTCGAAAAATTACAGTCCAACAAGTATACGAAAGGCAGTTCTGCGCAGAAACATTGCAAAACCGCCTTAGATTTTCTATTCAGTATAGATATCTTTGAACTTCTGAATCCATTCGGCTTTGTGTGCCGAAGAATAATCTTCATCGTCAGTAATTACATTTATGTTATAAATGCTTTCCATATTTGACGGAGAAGGCACATCTTTACGAATGCTTCTGCGATTAAGGGACTCACTTAAAATTGTTTGAGCCTGTTTGCTTGTTGCCCAATCAACAAATATTTTTGCACTTTCAAGATGAGGACAATTTTTTACGATATAAACACCGTCACATCTAAAGATTACGCCTTCTTCCATATAGATGATTTTTACAGGAGAGCCTGCTACCGCATACTGAACGGCACCTTGCTCAAATGTAGGTCCAACCGTGTATTCGCCGTCGGCAACGCCTTTGTAAACTGCGGAAGAACTTCCCAAAAGTTTGCCATCCAATTGTTTGATGAATTTCCGAACATAGTCCCAGCCGTTATCGGGATTTCCGTTTCCCATGGCATAAAGCATATTCACAAGATGCTCGAATGAGGATGATGAAAGCTGAGGATCAGCAAAGGCAATTTTTCCTTTCAACGCAGGATTAAGCAAATCGTTATATCCCTTGATGCTGATATTGCCGATAAGGTCCGTGTTCACCATAATTACGGACGGGATAGTAGTAAATCGGGTGATATTTCCGTCAACATTTTTATAGTCGGCAAAGAAGCTGTCTTCATTCGTGCAGGTATAATCGGCAAAAAGGTCTTTCTTCATCTTCACAGTGCTTAAAGAGCCTCCCAACATTACATCAACCTGCGGACTGTTAATTTCCGTCTCAATTCTTTTAAGAGCTTCACCGGTTCCCATAGAAAGATATTCAACTTTAATTCCGGTTTCCTGTTCAAAAACAGAAACAAGTGAAGTAACCATAGCTTCCGTATTTGAACCGCAGATAATAAGTTTTTTTTCATCAGCTGCAGTCTGTTTAGTTTCCGTCTTTTTTGAACAGCTTACAAACATCAAAGCTGAAACAGCAGCAACTGCCAAAATGAGAGTTTTTTTCATATTTTTCCTCCAAAATTACACTAACAGAATTTATTTCTGTTCATATACCGGAGTATAAAATACCGGTTCTTAAACTGACAATCCGAAATTATGACTTAATATCCGTAAAAATGAACAAATTGATATATTTTGCAATATAAGTTGAAAGGCAAGTAATTTTATAAACCTACATAAACCGTGCAGAACTTTAAAAAACGTAACAGGTCGAATATCGATTTGTATGGAAAACTCCACATTGCCCCTAAGAAGTTTATACAACTTAGGTGTGCAGGTGCCACTCGGGCGAGTGCGTAGGTACCACCCGAGCGAGTGGGTGGGTACCACTCGAACGAGTGGGCAGGTGCCACCCGAATGAGTGGGCAGATATACCTCGCTCGGAGTGCAGTGTACACTCTGTTCGGAGTGTGATATTCGTCCCACCCGAAGCGACACCCCCGATACTTTTTCATCAAGTTTTCCGGCAAGGAAAACTTGAAGCGGACAGAAAACTAAATTATATCTGTAAAACCAAGTTTTACTGTCCGCTCCGCTCGGAGCGTATCGCTCGCCCTGCTCGAAGCGTGCCGCTCGCTGTGCTCGAACCTTATCAATACCGCTGCTCGAAAAGTGCCGACAGCCCTGCTCGAAGAGTAGCACTAGCTGTGCTCGAAGTGCCCCCCCCCCGATCCTTTTTCTTCCAAAGTTTTTATGCGAGTTTTGACTTTGGTCAAAACTCGGGTGGGCGGTGAATTAGTTTAAGTCTTTCAGAGTAATTTCTCTGCCGCCCAACAAAAGTTGAAGCGGACAGCAGAAATCGATTTTACATATACATCCGATTTTCCGTCCGCTTTCAGTTTTACTTCACAGGAAAAACAGTCCCATCCTGCTGAACGCTTCTACAAAATATAGCGCGACAAATCCTGGTCGGAAACTATATCGCGGAGTTTTTCATCGACGTAAGAAGAATCGATTTTTACGGTTTCTCCTGAGTGTTCATCCGCGCTGAATGAGATTTCGTCGAGCAGCTTTTCCATAATCGTATGCAGGCGACGGGCACCTATGTTTTCGCTGCGACTGTTTACGTCTTCGGCGATAAAACTCATGCGGTCAATCGCATCTTCGGTAAAGTCGATTGTTACGCCTTCCGTGCCGAGCAGGGCAGTATACTGCCGTACAAGAGAGTTTTTCGGCTCTTGGAGAATGCGTTTAAAATCTTCTTTATGCAGGGAATCAAGCTCCACGCGGAGCGGAAAACGCCCCTGTAATTCGGGGATAAGGTCGCTGGGAGCTGCAAGACTGAACGCACCTGCCGCAATAAAAAGAATATGCGTCGTATTTATAACGCCGAATTTTGTGTTTACATTGCTGCCTTCAACAATAGGGAGAATATCGCGTTGAACACCCTCGCGGCTGACATCCTGCCCATGAGATTCGCCCTTAACGGCAATTTTGTCAATTTCATCGATAAAAATTATGCCGCTTTGCTCAACGCGCTGTTTGGCGGCATCGGCGACTTTATCAGTATCCACCATGCTGTCCAAAGTCTGCTCGCTTATGATTTTGCGGGCTTCACTTATTGTTACGGTTCGACGTTTTTGCCGTCCGCCTGAAAACATATTCGCAATGCTCTGCATACCGCTCTGGAAATCTTCCATGCTGCCGCCTGCAATAATTTCCACATTCGGAAGATTCATTGAACGGGGGACGGAAAGCTCAACTTCGCGCTTTTCAAGTTTTCCTTCACGAAGCATTGCGCGGAATTTTTCGCGCGTGGACTGCGCACTTTCTTCAAGCGGAAGTTCAGGTGAAGGCGTTTCGGTCTCTTCGTCTTTTTTCCCGCTTCCGGGCAGCAGCAAATCAAGCAACTTTTCTTCAACAATACCGACACTTTTATCTCGAAGTGCTTCTTCCATTTCCGCTTTTACGTCGTTAAATCCTATCGCCATCAAGTCGCGCACCATCGATTCAACGTCGCGCCCGACGTATCCGACTTCCGTGTACTTCGTCGCTTCAACTTTTAAGAACGGTGCGCCGCAAAGTTTTGCAAGACGGCGGGCGATTTCCGTTTTTCCGACACCGGTCGGTCCAATCATCAAAATGTTCTTCGGCGCAACTTCATCGCGTATGTCTTCTGAAAGTTTTAATCGGCGGCTGCGGTTGCGCAATGCGACAGCGACCGCGCGCTTAGCTTTTGTCTGACCGATGATATACTGGTCAAGTTTTTCGACTATTTGCTTAGGCGTCAAAGAATCATTCGGATTTTCGGTTATCCGAATTTCCGTATCGGGTGAAATTAAAGATTTTTCATTATTTATATCCGACAATTAAAGTTCCTCCACTGTTATGTGATTATTCGTATAAATGCAAATGTTTCCGGCAATTTTTAAGCTGCGCTCGGCAATATCACGAGCACTCAAATCGGAAGACTCCATATACGCAAGCGCAGCGGCATAAGCATAATTTCCGCCGGAACCGATTGCAAGAATGTCGGTTTCAGGCTCTATAACGTCTCCGCTTCCGGAAATAAGCAGAATTTTATCTTTGTTGGCGACCAGCAGCAATGCTTCAAGTTTGCTCAAAGAACGGTCTGTCCTCCACATTTTTGCAAGCTCCACAGCAGCCCTAGTTATATCACCGCCGTATTCTTTTAAGCGGTCTTCAAATTTATCAAAAAGCGTAAACGCATCGGCAGTTGCACCGGCAAAACCCGTAAGCACTTTACCATCGTACATACGACGGACTTTACGCGCATTGCTTTTCATTACAGTGTTGCCCATCGTAACCTGTCCGTCGCCTGCCATTGCAACAGTTCCGTTCCTTTTGACTGCGATAACCGTCGTACTGCGAATTTTCTGAGATTCTTCACTCATCGTTTTTTATTCCTCCATGCGGATGCGCTTTATTATAAATATCGATTAATCTTTCAGTTGTTATGTGTGTGTACCGCTGTGTCGTAGAAATACTTGAATGTCCAAGCATCTCTTGAACAACGCGGACATCAGCTCCGCCGGCAAGCATCGCGGTCGCAAAAGTATGGCGGAATGCGTGCGGAGAAACGTGCCTTCCCGTACCTTCCGCGCCGGTATACCGCGCAAGAATCCAGCGTATGCCGCCTGAAGTCAACGCCCCGCCTTTTTGGTTGACAAATACAGCCTTTTCTTTATCCGTTATGTGCGCGGCGGAAAAACGTTTTTTCCTATCGAAAAGATATGTCTGCAAAGCATTCCGTGCATCTTCACCAAAATAAACGCGGCGCTCTTTGCTTCCTTTACCCTTAACTATTGCGGAAGAAAAATCTCCACCGAAATCGGATTTTTTAAGCGCGGCAAGTTCGCTTACACGGCATCCTGACGAATAAAGCATTTCAAAAATAGCCGCATCACGCGTTTCCCATAAAAGTTCGTTTTTACGCGGCTCCGCACATAATTCATCTATTTCCGCGCCGGTTAAAAAGCGCGGCATATATTTCGGAGCGCGGACAGTTTTTATTTCAAGCGCAGGATTTACTTGTATGTACCCGAATCTTCGGCAATATCCAAAAAAACTTCTTATCGCCGCGATAAATCGGTTCACCGAAGAAGCCGCTTTCCCTTCTTTTGAAAGCCGCGCTATGCAAAACCTAATTTTCTCCGCGTTTACGGAAGAAACATTTTTTTCTTCTCCTAGAAATTTCTCCAAATATTCAAGGTCGTTCTTATATGCGATAACGGAATTCGGAGATAAAGTCCGCACGGATTCAATATAAACTATGAATTCCGAAACAAGAGCATTAAGATTTAATGAATTACGTTCCGACATCGGATTCAATCTTCCTGCTGCTCGTCATGCGCAGAAATCAATTTATCTTCGTCTTCCGCAGAATGCAGATAATCGCAGTCAGGATTTATACATGATTTATACGAGCCGTTTTTCTTATCGTATTTTTCTACTAAAAACCAGCCGCATTTGGGGCAATATTGATCAATCGGCTTAAAATGACTGATAAAACTGCATTTTGGATAATTCGTACAGCCGTAAAATTCTTTTCCGCGCCCCTTCGTTTTACGGGCAACAATTTCGCCGTCGCAGTCTTTCATCGGACATTTTGCAAGCGGAATAGAGCGCGTATTGTGGCACTCCGGAAATCCTGTACACGCAAGAAAAAATCCGAACCGTCCCAATTTTTTTACCATAGGGCGGCCGCATTTATCACAAATCTTATCGGTAGGTTCATCCAACGTTCCCTTGATACTGGCTTGAGTTTCCATAACTTCTTCCACGCGCTTTTTAAACGGTTTATAAAATCCGTCCAACATGGAATTCCAAACAAGCTGATTCTGTTCAACTTTATCAAGATCGTTTTCAACTTCTGCTGTAAAATGTTCGTTTATAACTTCGGGGAAAGATTCAACTAAAATCTTGCATATTATGCGCCCAAGCTGTGTAGGAACAAGCTGCTTATTGCTACGCGTAACATAATAGCGGTCAAGCAGAACGGAAATAATAGGAGCATACGTTGAAGGACGACCGATTCCTTTTTCCTCAAGAGTTTTAACGATTGAAGCATCGGTATAGCGAGCCGGTCCTTGAGTAAAATGCTGTTCGGGATAAAATTTATCCGACTTTATTTCCTCTCCGATTTTAAGCGCAGGAAGATTGCCGGTTTTATCTTCTTTTGAAGACAAAAGTTTTATAACATTATAAAAACCTTTTTCGGTAATTTTACTTGCGCTCACACGGAATACGGCATCTCCTGCCGATATTTCCGCACTTGTAGTCGTCGTCGTTGCATTAATCATCTGACTGGAAACGAAACGTTCCCATATAATCGTATAAAGACGAAGCTGATCGCGCGTAAGATATTCTTTTACAGAATCCGGCGTATATTCGGTATACGTCGGACGGATTCCTTCATGCGCGTCCTGCGCCCCTTTACCGACAGAATATTCAATCGGAGCCGGCGGTATTTCATTGGGATAATTTTTTGAAAGCCACGCGCGGACATCTTCAAGCGCGGTGGAAGAAATACGCACGGAATCGGTACGCATATAAGTGATAAGTCCGACTCTGTTAGAGCCTATGTTGATTCCTTCATAAAGCTGTTGAGCAATCTGCATAGTCTTACGAGACGTATATCCAAGTCTGTTCGCCGCCGCTTGCTGCAGCTTACTGGTAGTAAACGGAGCCTTAGGACGCACGGTTTTATCGGTTTTCTTTATATTTAACACAGTGCAGGACGAATTTTTAATCTGCTCGATAATCGAGTTTACTGTTTCCTCATTTTTAAGTTCAGCCTTCTCGCCTTTATATGAAACAAGCTGAGCTGTAAATTTTGTCTTGCCTTTTATAAAATCCGCATCAAGAGTCCAATATTCTTCCGGCAGAAAATTTTCCACTTCTTCTTCGCGCTCGCAGATTAGACGCAGCGCAACAGACTGAACGCGGCCGGCGGAAAGTCCGTTTTTTACTTTGTTCCACAAAAGCGGACTTAAATTATAACCGACAAGCCTGTCAAGGACGCGCCGCGCTTTCTGCGCATTTACTTTGGATTCAACTATTTCACCGGGATGCTTTACGGATTCTTTTATCGCAAGCGGAGTGATTTCATTAAACACGATACGGTGAATAGGAGCGTCAGTTTTTTCTTTAAGCGCATTGTTCAAATGCCAAGCAATAGCTTCTCCTTCACGGTCATTATCGCTTGCAAGCAGTATTTGCGTTGATTTTTTTGCATCATTCTGAAGTTCTTTTAGCAGTTTTGCACGTCCGCGCACTGTTATGTATTCCGGGTTAAATCCGTCATCTACGTTTATAGCAAGTCTTGACTTAGGCAGATCGATAAGATGCCCCATAGACGCTTTAACCGTATAACCGGGACCTAAATATTTTTCTATTGTATGAGCTTTTGCCGGAGATTCGACTATAACAAGAGTAGAATCGGCTTTCGATTTTTTTAAAGCGGTTTTCTTTTCAGCCATATAAATCCTCACTAAATCACAGGCAGTTCCAACTGACCGTCACTTTTTATTTTGCAGCTGTGCCCGCCGGGCATTTCTTTTAGACAGACACAGAAATCTTTGTAATCCTTTATAACCGGCGCACCGGATTCAAGAAATCTTTCCGGGCTGTTTTCAAGCTTTGAGCGGGAAATATTCCCAAGTGCAAATTCTTTTTGAAGCCGCCTTAAAGACGCTTCTCCGGTTTTCCTTGCAGATTCGGACAAAGCCGCCGCGTGGAACATAAGTTCTCTATTATACTCAAGAGCGAACTGCGCGGTGATAAGTGCTCCGCTTCCGTTTCCCGCTTGAACAACAACAGTTGCCGGAGATAATGCGGCGATTATTCTATTACGCTGCACGAATCTCCACGACATAGTTTCCGTTCCGGGAACGTATTCGCTTAAAATGCAGCCGCCGGAGCGCAGAATATTATGCGCAAGTTTTGCATTCGATTTTGGAACAACAGTATCGCATCCGCAAGGCAAAACAGCGGCAGTTTTTCCCGAAGGACTTTTGCATTTGTTTCCTGCATTTTCAATAGAATCGAAATATGCATCAACCGCACCGGAATGAGCCGCAGCATCTGCGCCGAACGCAAGCCCCGAAACAACCGTAACACCGTTATTTACAGCATCGTAAGCAAAATCATGTGCGGCTGCCCTTCCGTCCGGCGTTACATGGCGAGTTCCCACAACCGAAACCGTTTTTCCCGCAAGAATCGAAATATCGCCGATGTAAAACAGCATAAACGGAGCATCGGGGATTTCTCGAAGCAAAGACGGATATAATGCATCGGTATAAAGTGCAAATCCTATTTTCTTTGCTTCTATTATTTTAGCCTCTCGCACGGATTCATGATAATTCCGGTTACCGTCCCATTTTTTTATGCGCAACGCTCTGCCGCAGAGCGCACTGATTTCGTCTATAGAAAGTAACGCAAGAGAAGAAGCACTGTCAATATTTTTCAATAAATTTATTTTTTCCGCAAGCGATAAAAAGCTTATTCTTGCAACAGAAACAAGAAATTCAAGATTATTTTGCTTACATTCCATAGGAAACATTTAAAACAATCTTTTTATTAGCTTCAGCCTCCGCCTTTTTTTCAGGGGATTTTGTTGTCGCAATAATTTTATCATAAAGGGCGGCAGCTTTATCAAATTCGGAATTTGAATAATACGCGCGCGCAAGAACAAACATACCATCAATATGTCTGGTTTCTATTGTAAGAAGTTTTTCAAGATATGGAATTGCTTTATCGCTTTCGTCAAGTTCAAAAACATATAAAACGCCTAAAGCATATAAAGCCCGTGCATAACGCTCTTCAATAGCTATCGCGCGAATATATGCGCTTTCGGCAAGTTTCAAATAATTTAAGCGTTTTTCCATATTACCGGAAGCATCAAAATCCAATGCGGTATGCGACATATAACCTGCGCATACTCCCACATAATAGTAAAGATTTTGATTGTCAGGATAATATTTAAGCGCAGTCTGAAAAGATTCTAAGGCTTTTCCGTACATTTTATTGTCCAAGTATCGAGTCCCTAAAATCTTGTACCATATTCCGACTTGCTGCTCGGAAAGCTGTAAATCTGCAATTCTTTCATCGTATTTTGCAATCGCATCCGTCAATTCTTCTATTGTAGTGGGATTTCCGACTCTTTCTTCCATTTTTTGAAGGCGGATTATGCGTTTATTTGATACGCCGCAGGAAGACAGCAAAGCAATAATACCGAAAAGCACTGCAAAAATTGTTTTATTTTTCATATCAATCTCCATTTTTTTCAGTTTCATCTAAAGATTTATAATTATGACCGGGAAAGTATTTTTTATGATAAGCAGAAAGTTCTTTACCGTCAATATGGGTATAAATTTGAGTTGTAGCAAGATCCGAATGTCCTAAAAGTTCTTGAACAGAGCGCAAATCAGCCCCGCCCGATAAAAGATGAGTTGCAAAAGAATGTCGTAAAGTGTGAACTTTTGAATCTACGCCGGAAATGATTTCAAGCTCCTGAAAACGTTTCCATATTCCTTTGCGCGAAATTGCTCCGCCGCGGAAATTTAAAAACACTTGAGGAATGATTTTTTTTCCGGCAAGGACGGGACGAGATTCCGACAGATAAATTTCAAGTTTTTCCTTTGCGCGGCTTCCGAATGGAACCATGCGCTCTTTTCCGCCTTTTCCGTAAACGATTATAAAACGTTCATTCAAGTGGAGATTTTCAACGCGCAAATCAGCCGCTTCGCTTATACGCAAACCGCATGAATAAATCATTTCAAAAAGCGCAGCATCGCGTTTTCCAAGCACGGTAGACGAATCTACGGCTGCAAGCAGTTGTTCAACCTGCGCCACAGACAATACTTTAGGCAGAATAAACGATGATTTTGGACGTTCAAGAAGAATGGCAATGTTTTCCGTCCATATTTTAAGGCGCACAAGATATGCCCCGAAAGCGCGAAGAGCGGATATATCTTTTGCAAGAGTCGCGGTATTGCAGCCTCCGGTTTTACGCTCCATAAGATAATAAAAAAGATTCTGCACTGTCAGTGCAGAAAGTTTAATTCTTTTTTTTACGCACCATTGCAAAAGATAAGCGACGGAAATTTTATATGTAGATGCGGTTTCTTCGGAATGCCGCCCGACAAGCAGCAAATCCGTATAAAACCGTTCAAGCAAATCACGAATCTTTTGTTCTGTTGAAACTGATTGTTCTGGAACGTCCATCACGCTTTAAATAAAAGGCAGGCACGGAATAATCCGACGGATCATAATTACGAGATTTCATCGAACCGTACTGCTTGGGATTTATATCCGATTGCGGAACATTTCCCGAATCGGAACCGAAAGCCGCCTTGTTGACGTCTTGCTGTTGTCCTGCATCATCGGGATTAAAAAGAACATCGGGAGACTCGGAAGAAATCTTTTTTACCGACATCAGATTATTAAATTCTTCGGTCGAATACGTATCGTTATTCTTACCGGCAGGCAATTCAACCGTATTATTTTCCGGAGATTGAGAGACTTGGGCTTGATTATCGCCTGAATCGAAACCGGTCGCAATTACCGTTACCGACACTTTTCCGTCCATATCGGGATTTATAACCTGTCCCCAGAAAATATGGCTGTCTTTGCTCGCGGAAGCCTTTATCTCATTCACTATTTCCTGAACTTCCTGCATTCGTAAATCTTCCGGTCCGGTAATATTTATAAGAATATTTTTGGCTCCGTCTATTTGTCGATTTTCAAGCAAAGGATTTTTTATCGCAGAAGATGCGGCATCGACTGCACGGTTTTCCCCTTCACCATGACCTACACCCAGTAAGGCTTCACCCTTCCCCTTCATAACGGTACAGACATCGGCGAAATCCACATTTATAGCTCCGTTTTTTGTAATTATATCGGAGACGCCCTGTACACCGTTACAAAGCACACTGTCCGCCATTTGAAACGCTTGTTTAAATGTAACATTATCGTCACAAGTCATTAAAACTTGCTCATTAGGAATAACAATGAGGGAATCAACCTGTGCTTTAAGCTTTACAATTCCATCCTGAGCATAAGCCATACGAACAGAACCTTCAAAATCAAAAGGAGTTGTAACAACTGCAATCGCAAGCGCGCCTTCTTCGCGGGCAATCTGTGCAACAATCGGAGCGGAGCCTGTGCCTGTGCCGCCGCCCATTCCGGCTGTGATGATTACCATATCTGCGCCTTTTATGATATTTCTTATCTTATCAATATCTTCTTTTGCGGCACTTTCTCCGATAGCAGGATTTCCTCCTGCTCCAAGCCCGCCTGTTAATTTTTGCCCGATGGCAAGTTTGTACTGCGCAGGAGATTTGCTCAAAGCCTGCAAATCGGTATTCAAAACGATAAATTGAACATCGGAAACGCCCGCTTCTATCATTCTGCCGACTGCGCTTGAACCGCCGCCGCCACATCCTATAATTTTAATGACTGTCGGACTCACCTCATTAAGCCCGGCCCCTTGTTCATTGATAACTTCGAATTCCATACAGTTCCTCCCAACCCCATGAAGCTCTAAAATAGTGATTTAAGTATTTTTTTAAATATATTATCACCGCGCTTATTATCTAACGCAGGCGGTTTACGTTTAATATTACTTGAACCGGATTCATTTTCAGCAGAAAGTATCAATCCTACTGCTGTAGCCCATTCCGGACCTTCGTAATCCTCCTCTATTCCGCCTAATTTCTTAGGTCTGCCTATCCTTACTGCATCCACATCAAAAACTTCCTGAGCAACTTCAATAACTCCGTCCATTTTTGCGCCGCCGCCGGTCAAAATTATATTACCGAATAAATCCGTTATGGTCGTTTTTCTGATAATTTCAGCCCGAATCATTCTGAAAATTTCTTCAATTCGAGGAGAAATTATATCGCAAAGCTCCTGCTGTTCGATTTCCTCAGGAGGACGACCGCCGCCAAGCCCCCCGATTATAACTCTATTCCCCTGCTGAACACATCCGTTCCAACATACGCCGGCTTCAATCTTTATGCGCTCCGCTTCCGCTACGGAGATTCCTTTTACGATTGCAATATCGTTAGTAACAATATTACCTCCGATAGGAATTGAAGCGGTATAAACGGGGGCACCTTTGAGTAAGATAAGAAAATCGGTGGAGCCTGCACCTAAATCAATAATTATCGAACCAAGTTCTTCTTCATCGGATGCTGCAACAGCCTTTGTTACTGCAATGGTTTTCAGCATAATACAATCGACCAATAAATCAGCACGATTTATACACGTATTTACATTTTGAATAGTAGTAGATGAAGCTGTTACAATGTGTACGGCAGCTTCAAGGCAGACTCCCAATCTATGCAGCGGATCTTTTATGCCGGAAACATGATCGACAATGTACTCCTGCGTTATAACGTGAAGAATTGCGCGGTCAAGAGAAAGTGGAACGGCTGTTGCAGACTGTCTAACCCGTTCAATGTCTCCTTTATCAATCTCACGCTGGCGATTATCTTTAGGTGAAACGGCAACTTTACCGGATGCGTTAATTCCTTCAATCTGCTCTCCGCCGATTGCAGTATAACAGGAACGCACATCCATTCCGGCATTCTGCTCTGCATTTTCGACTGCTCTGCGGATTGAAGCGGCAACAGCTTCTATATTTACTATGTTGCCGTTACGCATTCCTACGGATTTTTCATGTGAAGTTCCGACGATTTTTAATACACCGTTTTCATCATTTTCACCGATAACAACACGTATACAGCTGGTTCCAATATCAAGTCCGACTACCATTTATATCGACTCCGCTTGAAATCAATGTTTCCTATATGAAACCGACCCGTAACGCAGGTCAATCTCAAAAACATCCGGTTCTATTAAATTAACAACGTCCAATGCTATTATCATATCTTTTAATGCGTCTTCATTCAATGCACGGTCGGTGAGAACACGAATCTTTGATACTGCCGGAATAAGCGCAAGTTCATAATTTCCGTATTCTTTCGGAATAACGCAAATTTCAGAAATTGCGGCGAAATATTTTTGCGACATTTTACTTATTTCGGAAATCTGTCTCATCAATGCTCGATATTTCAAAGGGATTCTCATGCCTTCAGTAAGATGTTCAACAGGCAAGCCTGAAATAATCGGTAAGGAAACGGAAGCTGTTTCTTGCTGCTTTGGAAAAAGTACGCCGTTTTCATCAATCTGCACGGCTACGCTGTATCCGTCAGTGTTAAGAAATGTCATTGCAACACCTTGCCGCTCTTTTATGTCGATATAAATCTTGTCGGGAAAAACTTTACGCACCGATACGGCATCTACTGCCGGTATACCGGCAATAATGGAAACAGCAGTATTAACATCAAAATCAAACCAATTCGACGCATTCATGGGGAGAAGCAAATCTACAATCTCATCGGGCGTAAAAGAAATCAAACCGGTAACAGCAACTTTCGGAATACCGGTACTCGGTCGGATAAATTTGTAAAAAATACCTTCAAGGAGTGCGAAACCGATTAAAACATAAAAAATAATTTTTACGGAATTCGTAAATTTATCAGTGCTTTCAGTTTTTGCAGAATCCTTTTTTTCTATATACAGAAATTCTTCATCTTCCCTAAGTTCTTCAATTTTTAAGCTGAAATCACTCATATAAGTCCCCCTCGCTTACAGCACTTTTTAATATATAATCATCTGTTGAATCATTGTCGGAATTTATACGGGACGCATTGACAATAAATCCGCACATACACAGCGTCGTAATAATAGATGAGCCGCCGAGTGAAAAAAACGGCAACGGAATTCCTGTTGAAGGCAGTGCGCCGCATACAACCGCACAGTTTACAATCGACTGCGCGCTTATCATTAAAACAAATCCAAATGAGGCATAGGAAGCAAAACGGTTTTTACATACAACAGAGGTTTTAAAACCGCGCCATGCAAATACGCCGAGTGTCGCAAAGTAGACTGTAACTCCGAAAAGTCCCATAGCTTCCGCCCAGCCCGCAAAAATATAGTCGGCTTGCACTTCAGGAATTCTGTTGCTCTGCACAAGTCCGACTCCGATACCGCTTCCCCATGCACCGCCTGCACTTATTGCACGTTTTGCGGCAATACTTTGGTAATTAAATGTATGAATTCCTTCATTCGGCTTTAAAAATGCGATTATGCGGTCAATTCGATACTGTTCCGACGTTATAAAAATAAATAAAGACGGAATAGCCATAAGAAGAACAACGAAAACCCATCTTATTTTTAATCCGGCAGCGGCGAACATCATAAAACATACGCAAAATATAAATACGGAAGTCGAAAGATCTTTTTGTAAGAGAACCAGTAAAGTGAATACAATCATAACTAATACGCTTGGGAAAAGCGAGCGTTCTTCAGGATTTTCTATCGTTTCAAGTTTATCAAAAATATTTGCAAGAAATACGACAAGCGTAAATTTTACAAATTCGGAAGGCTGAAGCGTGAAAGCAAACGGCATACGAAGCCAGCGGCGGGCACCGTTTTTTTCTATAGAAATGCCGGGCACAAACGTAAGGATACAAAGAAGAAATGTTATGCCGACTATAATAGGCAGGAGTTTCCGAATTACGGAAATTTTCAGCAAAGCAAATAAAATAAATCCGAATAAACCTACAAGGGCGGAAATACTCTGCCGCCTGATAAAGTAAAACGAATCGTTGAAAATACGCTCCGCATAATTTTGCGAACAAAAATAAAGCGTAAATAGTCCCAATCCGGTCAGCAAAATCACTGAAGCTATAAATGTAAAATCGCTTTTGTTGTAATTTTCAACGGAGCGTTCGGCATAAAAATTATAGCTATTCATCTGTATCTCCGTCCGTTTTTTTATCCGAAATAAACGGAATAACGCGCTCGAGCGCAATCCCTCGAGATGCCTTTAATAAAACCACGCTTCCATCGGCAGCAAAATCACATATAAGTTCTGCGATGCGCTTTATCGCCTCTTCCGATGCGGAATCAACATAGTCTGTATCTGTAAATCCTGCAGAAGTTGCAGCCGCGTAAGCATTATTCATTTCTGCGCCTGCAAAAATTATTCTGTAAGGTTTTTGATGTGCGGCAGATTTTCCGATTTTCTCATGTTCGGCTTTTGATTTTTCGCCGAGCTCAAGCATATCACCGAGTACAAATATTTTTCGTCCCGTATTTTTAAGAGAGGCGCAAAAATCAATCGCAGCCTGCATAGAGTCCGGGTTTGCATTATAGCAGTCTTTTATCAACGTGATATTACAGCCGGTTTTAAGGCGCAGTTTAAGACATTCCATGCGCCCGGAAATGCGTTTAAATCGTTCAAGTCCGTCTTTTATCTGTTCTGCCGAAAGTCCGAGATTTTTTGCAAGAGAGACTGCAGCAAGCGCATTACGATAATTGTAAATTCCGGGAGCAGAAAGATGAACGGAAAGCCCGTCTATCTCAAACAAAGTTCCGTCAAGCCCTAAATCCTTTACAAAACGTACACCGCTTATCTCTTCACTTATATTTTCTCCGTATTTTACAATATCACCGCGCACATTTTGACTAAGAAAATCCGAAAAATCGTCATCCGCAGGGATAAAAGCAGCTCCTTCTTTCGGAATATAATCAAAAATCTTCCGTTTTTCCGAAGCGATGTTCTCCCTGCTTCCTAAAATACCGATATGCGCAGTCCCGATATTTGTTATAACCGCATATTCAGGTTTTAATACCGCAGCAATCTCGCCGATTTCATTTTCCCTGTTCATTCCCATTTCGAACACACCTGCCGTATGTTCTTTTCGAATATTAAAAACCGAAAGAGGCAGTCCCGTCTCGGAATTCAGATTTCCTTCAGTGGAAACCACATTGTATTTACGGCTCAAAACAGAAACAATCATTTCTTTTGTAGTCGTTTTTCCGCTGGAACCTGTAATTCCGATTTTTATAAGTGAAGGGAATTTTGCAGCATAGTGCATGGCAGCATTCTGCAAAGCATACAAAGTATGTTCAACGATAATAAAAGCCGTCCCCGAATATTTCGCTGCCAATTCATCATATTTTTTATAATTCGATTTATATTCAGTCTTGGAAATAAAAATCGATTTCGCACCGTTTTGAATCGCTTGCTCTGTGTATAGATGCCCGTTTTGTTTTTCGCCTATAAGAGGGATGAACAAAGAGCCGAAAACAACGGCACGGCTGTCGGTTACAACTGAAGTAAAAATGAAATCGCCGTTAAAACCGTCAATCAACTTTCCGGCAACGGAATGTAAAAGCTCTTCCAATGTCATAAGATTTTCAACCGCGCAGTTCATTTTTTATCTCCGTTCATTTCGATTCTTACAATATCTTCTTTTTCCGCTTTATGCATTCCAAGTTCTTCCGAAGCGATTTTTTCAATTCTGTCGGAACCGGAAAGTAAACTTATATCACCTACAAGTCTTTTGTTTTGTTCGATAAGTTCTTCCTGTTTTTTTTCGAGTGCCGTAACTTCTTTATATAAATCGGCATAACGCTTAGTCTGTATACCATAAACTGCCAACAAAAGAGGAATCATCAACGCAAGAAGAATAAGAACAGTTTTTTGCGCAGCCGATTTAATATGTTCCGAATCCATTAAAATCCCTCCACACCTGAAAGTCTGTAAGCGTCCGCATTACGAATTTTTCTTACAACGCGGAGTTTTGCACTCCTTGAAGGAGAATTTTCACGGATTTCATCGACTCCCGGCTCAATCGGTTTTTTCGTAAGCACTTGCGCGCACGGAATACCTCCGCACCTGCAGGATGCAAGTTCCGGCGGACATACGCAAGTCTTTCCAAGATTACGAAAATAATTTTTCACGATTCTATCTTCAAGCGAATGGAAAGTTATTACTCCCATCTTTCCGCCGACTTCAAGCGCGTTAAATGCATTGTGTAAGGACTCAGGAAGACGCTTTAATTCTTTATTTACGGCAATGCGGAGTGCTTGAAAAGTTCGTGTCGCAGGGTGAATTGCAGCATATCGATATGAAGACGGAACAGCATTAAAAATAATATCTGCAAGTGCTTTAGAAGATTCAATCCGTCCTCCTAGCCGCGCTTCAACAATTGAATGTGCAATTCTTCTGCTCAATTTTTCTTCTCCGTAAAGATAAATTAAATTCGCCAAATCTTCTTCGCTCATCGTATTTACAATATCCGCAGCAGACTCATTTTCCGCGTCGGGCTTCAAACGCATATCAAGTTCTTCTTCATAACGGAATGAAAAACCGCGTCCGGAACATTCATAATGAAATACCGAAATTCCGAGATCAAAAAGAATAATGTTAGGTTTCGGAAATTCCTGCGGATAATTTTCAAAAAACTCATTAAACCAACCGTTATAAAAGCGCATTCTTTCGCCGAACTTTGAAAGTCGCTTGCGTGCACGCTGCTGTATAGCGGCATCCGCGTCTATACCGGCGATATTAAGTGTAGGAAAACGGGATAAAAATGCAAAAGAATGACCGCCCTCGCCCAGTGTTGCATCAATCATAAAAGCGTTGCTTTCAAATGCTTCACCTTCGGGACTAAGCCTATTAAGACATTCCTCTAGAAGAACAGGAGTATGAACAAATTCCACTTGTTACCTCTGGACACATTAAAAACAAATTGTCTTCAGCTCCTCCGCAGCCTGCTGAAAAGAATCATCTGTCTGTGTCAAATATGTATTGTAAGCTGCGGCATCCCAGAGTTCGACATATTTGTAAACCCCCAGTATTACACATTCCTTTGAAAGGTTTGCATATTCCCGCAAACTTTGTGGAATAGAAAGGCGTCCCGACTTATCAAATTCAAGCTGCTGCGCAGGTCCTATAAACCTGCGCAATACTTGAAGATTACGCGCATTAAAAGGCGATGCGGATTCCATCAGACGCGATGACAGTTTTTCCCATTCTTCAGCAGTAAAAAGCCATAAGCAGCGATCCATGCCTTGAGTAATCCAGATAACATCGCCGGAAATTCCCGAACGCAGCTTTGCAGGAAGTAAAATTCTTCCTTTTTCATCAAGGCTGTTATCATATTTACCTGTAAGCAAATTCACCCCACTATCTGCCACTTTTTACCACATTTTCCCACTCGAAGGCTATTTTATATTAAAAAAAATCAATGTCAACATGAAAAAGTATTAAAAACTAAAAAAAATCCACCGCATTTATTTTTTTGAGTATATTATTGTATAGTATAAGGTCAAATGTCGAGTTTTGAAAAACTTCGCTGTGCTTTCGGCTATGTTCCGTCCGCTGCGCTCACTACCGAGTTTGCAATGCAAACTCGCCAGCCGCAGTCGAGCTTTGTGCTCGAAACGGTACGCAGCCGGAACACAGCCTGCTCATAAATGGCGTTCATTTCAAAACTTTACATTCTATCGGTGCAGGAAAGAGTCGGAAAATTTCTGAGTTTTTGCAAACTCAAAATTCAGGATATTAGACGACATTAATTTTTGATGATTTTTAATTATGTTTACAATCCGGCTGCCGCATAACAGTATGATAGATAGCCCCTCACGCCCGAGATAGAGTGTCTATCTCGCTTTGGATAAGACCTTTATCCGGAGCGAGTGGGTAGGTGCCACCCGAGCGAGTGGGCAGATAGACCTCGGTCGGAACTAATATCTCGTATCGGGCAGTACTAACAGCTCGTATCGGACGGTGGACACTCCTCCTTTTTAATCAACAATCTTGACACAAGCGTCGAGGGATTAAAGCCTCCGTACGAATAAAACCTTGCTAGAGATTCGGTATTAAATCAATTGTTTGTTCTTTTTATTCAAAAGCAGATTTTTGTAGCTTTCTTGGAAAAATTGCCATGCGTTGTGAGATTTATTTTCCATTATTGAATATCCGAACGAAAACGATATTACCTCGTCTTTACTTTCGGCCGGCGCAGAGCAATTTTGTTTTATATCTTTTATCAAATCGCTCAGATTTTCTTCTCTTGATTCGGGAAGAATCACGGCAAAAGTTGAACCGTAAATTCTGAAAAGTTCGTAAAGATTCTCTTTTGAATCTGGAAATAATATATTTTGCATTGATGCACATATTATATCTGTAAATTTCTTTATATATGTGTCGGCAGTACGAATGCCGAGCCTTTCATTCAGATTCTCAAGTCCGTCTATTGAAAAACACAGCAAAAGCAAAGGTTCCATCGACTTGTTTATAAGATTCGTTGCATATTTTACAAACGCATCTTTTTTTCGTACACCGGTCAATTCGTCCGTATATGCAGCCTGTTCCAAAGTTTTTACGACCCCGTCATAAAAGTTCATATTCAACAGGCGCATTACCGAGCCTAAATGCTTTTTGCCGTCAAAAACAGCAGACATCTGCACATAATAAAGTTTTTTATCTTCGACACCGGAAAGATAGAATTCTTTCATCGGGTTGGATAAATCAGTCATTCCTAATATTTGAAAACTGTTTTCCGCAAAAATCTCGGCAAACGGTTCAAACTTTCTTATATGCACACCGTGAATGTCAAAAAAATCGGCAGCACGGTCATTCATCTGCAAAAATCTATTTTTTGAATTAAAAATAATAACAGGCTGCGAAGAAATCTCATACAGAACCTGCCGCGCTTTACTTATGCAGCGTTGATTGTCGTCGGAATAAACAGCTAAAAATGCTGTTGTAAGCATACAGAATTGAAAAAAAGAATTGAAATATTCTTGTATAGGTATGTAGTTTTTTACTGTAAAGTTTTCTATTATGAATTTATGCGTACCGGTAATAAAATAGACCGACATTCCTATAAAAAACATAAGGAAAATATGTTTGTTTTCGGAAAAATTCTTTATTCCGCGCACGGAAAAAATTACACTAAGGCTGACAGCAGTACCGAACGTATATGCCGCGTGTATATAATACGAAATCCGTTTGGGATAAAAATAACCCGGCATAAATGCAGTACGAATCTGCTCTTCTGACGATACTTGCAGGAAAAAATCATTTTTTGAAAAAAGATAAAACCCTGCGGTCAAAATCGAAAAGATTATGGGGAATAAATAAAGATAAGAAAACAAGGTTTTCTTGTATTTGACTTTTGAAAAATATAGCGAAAACAAAAACAAAGAGCACACTGCAACTTCAAGCGATATATAACTGAATGACTGCACAAGAATTATGCGACGCGGCGCGGATATAATAACCTGCATAGCGTCAAGCATCGCACTCATACCCATCATAAAATTCGCCGTACCGAAATACTTGGCAGAAATATCACTGCCGCTTTCAGAAAAAATGACCGCCGAATAAATAAAACACGCAAGAGCTGTAGAGATTTTTATGAATGTGTTTATCGGATAATTCATCTAAGGCTCATATTTACGAAATAAGAATTCTTAACTGTGTCAAAATATGTTTTATACTTAGCGTAAATATTATAATAAACGGACATCGTAAATAAATAAAATCCGTCATCTTTTTTTGTAAGCGTTTTAAAGTTTTTTGTTACGCTGCCGTTTTCCGGTTGGAATAAAATCGATTCTACGGAACATGAATCAGCGGAATAAAATATTTTTGAATCCGGAAGATTTATATACGCTCCGTCCATGCTCAAAATCAATTGACGAATCATACTGAAAGGAATTCCGTCCGTATTTGCAGCAGAATCTTGCGCCGCATGATTTATCATACCTGCAGAAAGAATCGCGGCATTTTTGCAAGACCAAACATTTTCCATTTGCTGCGTCCAGTTTTTATCCAGCGTAATGCGCTGTCCGTCAGAAAGCGCATATTCGGTTTTACCGCCCGCAGTCTTTTTAAAAACGTGCCGGTTATCCGCATATTTTTCCGGAAAACCCGTAAAATCTGCAAACGAGCGGTCTGAAGACGAGCGCAGCCTGCCTGCGGCAACCGCGTAAAATACATTTTTACCTGCCGCATCTTCAATCAGTTTTATATTAAAAAGCGGAATCAGAGCATCGTAAAAAACCGTAACCCTGCCGCCGAACTGCATAAAATCTTCATTTTTCTTTACCGCACCGTCACGTAAAAAAACGCTTTTACCGTCAGCACGAACCGGCTCTACATTACCCGCCTTTATTCGGCGCGCGGAAAGTTCATACATAATATCATGAAGATAATTGACGATTTCAGTGTCTTCGGGACCTGCCGCACCGATTTTTTCACCGGTTATTTCCAGATGATCCGAATCTGGATTGACAGTAATATAGATTTCAACACTCTTTGCAGGAAGTTTAGCCTTTTCGTCTTTGGGAGCAAAATAACGCGCCGCAAATGTGCTGTTATCGTATGCCAAAAAACCTATATAGGAGCTGCGGTAAAAAGTCGTATCGCAAAAATACACATACTCGCCGGAAACATCCGAAATGGACGGTGTAAATCCCGGAAGCGCAAATGCCGAACCGCAGAAACTAATCAAAGCGCAGGCGACAAAAAACTTCGTATTTTTGAAAAATGCAGTCATAAATTCCTCTGTCGTCATAAAAGTTTTTAAAATATTTCCCTATCCGATGGGCGCAACCTGATTTTGCAAACCGGCTTTCCGGCGTTTCATTCGCGGTAAACCGCGAACGGCTTTCAGCCGCGCCTGCAATCCGGCGCAAGTTTAGCTCTCCGTTATTTACTCTTTCTCCGTTTTTTTACTTTGCAACCGCAATCTCATCAATATAAATTCTGCGCCGGTCATTCATGGTATTTTTTGTACTTATGCGCTCTCGCGCATTGTAAATCCGGCGCAAGTTTAGCTCTCCGTTATTTACTCTTTCTCCGTTTTTTTACTTTGCAACCGCAATCTCATCAATATAAATTCTGCGCCGGTCATTAATTACGCATTCAGAGCGGCAAGTGCGCTTTTTACGATTGCTTCCGTTTCTTTTGCCGCTTCCGCTGCCGGAATTAACCGCGAGTCTTTTTCTGCACGGAGCTTTAATTCCACATTCGGAAGATTTTTATCACCAACAACGATTCGCACAGGAAATCCTATCAAGTCCGCATCCTTAAACTTTACACCGGCGCGTTCGTCGCGGTCGTCAAGCAAAGTTTCAATTCCCAATTTTTCAAGCTCAGCATAAATGCGGTCGGAAGTCTCTTTCATCGCGCTTTCATATTTTACCGGAATAATTACCGCATGGTACGGGCAGGTGCTCATCGTCCAAATGATACCGCCATCGTCGTGATGTTCTTCAATAATAGAAGCAAGCGTGCGGTCAACACCGATGCCGTAACAGCCCATAATCGGAATCGCTTGCTTACCGTTTTTATCAAGAAACGTTAAATTCATGCTTTTAGTGTATTTATCTCCAAGCTTAAAAATATGACCAAGCTCGTTTCCTTTTTTTGAATAAAGTTCCGCTCCGCAGTCAGGACATTTATCTCCGGCGCGAGCGGTGCGGACATCAGCCGTCATAAACGGAATAAAATCGCGAAGCGGTTCCACGTGCATAAAATCCACGTCTTTTTCACCGCCGCCTGTTACAGTATCATGCAAAACGGCTTCAAAATCGCTTTCCGTTTTACGAATAACGCTTTCGTCAGCCAAAAGCGGTAATTTTGTAAGCCCGACAGGACCGACAAAGCCGTGAGGTGCACCTGAATAACGGATAACATCTTCATCCGAAGCAAGTTCCGCACCGCTTGCTTTTAGGGCGGCGGCAAGTTTGGTTTCGCTTACATCAAGATCGCCCCGTATCGCTACGGCAAAATAACACACCGGATAATAAGATTGTGCGCCGCCGGTGTCCCGCTTCCAAGCATTTGCGCCAGGAGCCTTAGTCAAATCAAGCACACAGTTTGTTACTTTATAAATAAGAACTTTGATAAACTGTTGGGCGGACATCTTAAAAAATTCTTCCATCTGCTTGATTGTTTCAACGCCCGGACAAGGAATTTTTTCAATCGTTTTATCGGACGGAACAAGCTCGTTTCCGTTTAAATCGTGCGCCGTATCTTGTCGGCAAGACGCTTTTTCAATATTGGCGGCGTATCCGCATTTTGGGCACAATATCAGCGTATCATCTCCGACTTCGCTTTCTACCATAAATTCTTCCGAACCGGAACCGCCCATAGCACCCGTATCAGCCTTTACGGAAATCGTCGAAAGCCCCATACGCTTAAAAATACGCCGGTAAGCGTCTGAAAGTTTTTTGTATGATTCGGCAAGAGATGCGTCATCCGAGTCAAAAGAATACGCATCTGCCATAATGAACTCGCGCCCGCGCATAACGCCGTAGCGGGGACGAATTTCATCGCGGTATTTAGTATTAATCTGATAAAGGATTATAGGAAGCTGCTTGTAGCTTGTAAGAGAATCCCGCATAAGGACTGTAAACGCTTCTTCCGCCGTCGGACTGACAACCATATCCTGCCCTGTCCTCGTTTTTGCCGTGAGCATTTCATTATTCATCTTATCCCATCGACCGCTTTCACGCCAAATATCGCCTGGAACAACAACTGTCGGTTTTATTTCAAGGCAGCCGACAGCATCAAATTCTTCACGGATTATATTTTCAACTTTGCGCAAAGCACGCAGACCTATCGGCATATATGAATAAAGCCCGTTGCCGAGCTTTCTGATTAACCCGGCGCGCATCATCAATTTATGACTTGCTATAACCGCGTCTGCCGGAGAATCTCTTAAAGTCGAGATGATTGTTTGAGAAGCTTTCATAATTGGATATTCTATCTATATATACCGGTGTTTTCAAGTCTGACGGCATATACTTTGCCGCCGGACGATTTAACATATTAGACCTGTTCGAAATCTTCGTTATCGGAACAGGTCTACAAGTTTTGCGCCAACAGCTCCGCTATCTATGTTCTCTTGCAAGCCGACTGATTTCACCTGCCATATCGGACAATGAAACTTGTTTTTGTACTCCGCCAAGTTCAAAGCCAACTCGAGGCATTCCGTATACGATGGCGGATTTTTCATCCTGTCCGAGTGTATAGGCACCCTGCTTTCGCATTTCGGCAAGCTCCGCAGCTCCATCGCGTCCCATTCCTGTCATTATTACACCGAGCGCGTTGTTTGCGTATATTTTTGCGACGGACTCAAAAAGAACATCCGCAGACGGGCGATGTCCATTTCTTTGAGGAGTCTGAACAGTTCTGATTACGTTCTTTCCGGGACGTTCTTCCACGATGATGTGATAATTTCCAGGTGCAATATATATATGTCCGGACTCTATCGGCATATTATCTGCCGCTTCAACTACAGTAAGAGGACATATCCTATTTAAACTTGCCGCAAATTCGGTTGTAAAACCCGCCGGCATATGTTGAACCACAAGTATAGGCTGCTTTAATTCAGGGTCGATTGCCGCAAAAACTTCTCTAAGCGCATTCGGACCGCCGGTAGATATTCCTATCGCTATAATTTTTATCGTTCCGCCGCTTCTAAGAGGAGTAACAACCACGGGCTCTTTATTTTCTCTTGAGCTCAAGAATACCGGACGAAGCTGCTCTTTATGTTCCCCGGTTTCAGCAGAAAGTCCTTTTCGCTTTGCAACGAAATTTTCTGCAGCTTCCATTTTTGCAAGCTTTATAAAATCATCCGCAAACGGAATCCTTTTACCGTGTTTTCTTGCGTAAGAACCACCGTAAGAAACAATTTTTTCGATAAGAACTTCTTTTACTTTTTCAATATCTATAGAAATTGATCCGCCCGGTTTTGTAATAAAGTCACTTGCTCCAAGCTCAAGGCACTCCATCGTAACCGCAGCACCTTTTGTTGCAACGCTTGAAAGAATTATAACGGGAATATCCCAGCCGTTCTCTTTACGGGCTTTAAGGAATTCAACACCGTTCATAACCGGCATTTCAATGTCCAATACAATCACATCCGGTCTATAACTTGGAACCAAATCCAAGAGCATCTTGCCGTTCATGGATTTTCCCACGACTTTAATAAGCGGAGATTCGCCGATTATCCGGGAGATAAGATTGCGCATAAGCGCAGAATCATCACAAATCGCTACGGATATTGTATCCGCATTGTTTTCATTTTGTTCCATAAATTACGCCCTTCTTCAGTTTTCGTTCTTTTGATAAATACAAGCCCAATCCGTCTTTAGAAACTCAAATTTAGTATTCATACCGAACAGAGATTCCGAATGACCGATAAACAGATAAGAATGTTTTGCCATTGAATCCCAAAATCTTTTCAAAACCGTAAGCTGTGCTTGTTCGTCAAAATAAATCATAACGTTTCGACAGAATATTACATCGAGATTTCTCATACCGGAATCATGTTGAAGATTGTGATAGTCGAATTTTACGGAATCCATTATCTCTTTGTTTATCTGATAACCTCTGTCGGATTTTGTAAAAAAGCGTGAAAGATAGTCAGGCGGAACACCCTCAATTCTATTTTCACCGTAAAATCCTTGCTGACCGACCATAAGAGATTTTAGAGAAATATCCGATGCTGTAACATGGCAAGTAAATCCGGGCGGAAGCACTTTTTTTGCAATCATTGCAATTGTGTACGGTTCTTCACCGGTTGAACAACCGGCACTCCATATATTTATCGTACGTGAACCCGTTTGTTTTTTTTCTTCAAGCAGATGCGGAAAGACATAATTTATAAGAGCGTCAAAATGCGGTTGATTCCTAAAAAAACGTGTTAGATTAGTTGTTACCGAATCCAACATTTTTTTCAACTCTTCTCTGTCAGATGTGATAAGCCGGTAATACGCATCTACGGAAGTTAAACCTTTTTCGCGCAGCTGCTCTTTTATACGGCTGTCGAGAATAGGTCTATTTGTAGGTGAAAATGTTATACCGCTTTCGTCATAAATTATTTTACGAAACCGCTCATAATCTGCATCATTTAGTATATCTGGCATGAAAAGTATTATAACCGCTGCAACGCTAAAAGTAAATTGATTTTTATCGTTTATTTTGTAAATGAAGCATTAATCAACAACCCCGACGCAAGCATCGGGGTATGTTGTTCTCATAAGGTGATTGCACTCGGCTTTAATACCCTTTGTTACGACGCAGAGCGTCGGGGTATTAAACCCTCCGCACGAATAAAGTCATATTAGTGTCAAAACGAGAAAATTATAAGGTAAAAAAGAAAAAATTGAATTTATTACTGCAGAAAATGAAAATCTATGCAGAAACTACAAATATCGATTTTTAAATATCCGATAAAAACTTGGATGTTAAATAAAAAAGGGCTTCTTTAATTGAAGAGCGAAGTCCTTTTTTATTTTCTAAAGCGAAAATTCTTATTTAAAGTCTTTCGGACGGCGTTCAGTGCGTTTGCATTTAGAACATTCGGCAACATTTTTAATTCTGCCTTCGTCATACATAGTCTTCATGACAATCTCACCGCCGCAATCAGGGCATATAAATTTTTGTGTTGCAACAGCGGTACGAGAGTTTTTACTGGCTCCAGCCATGACGTTCCTCCATAGTATTTATTGGAGCGAATAATAGTGATTGTGTTCAGCTTAGTCAATATGGATTTTTCTAATTTTATGTATTGACTAAAAATATAGCAACCGATAGTATAATTTCACCAAACTTTACAGGGGGTTCCCTTTGGCAGTCAAAAAAACATCTGCAGAAAAGCGTCATGCTCAAAGTGAGGTCAGAAGACTTCACAACAAGGCTATAAAGAGCACTTGCCGGACATATGCGAAACAGTTTGTAGAAGCAGTACACTCAAAAGATAAGGCACTTGCAGAAGCAAAACTTAGAACACTTGTCAGCGAGCTTGACAGTGCACGCAGCAAGGGCGTTCTTAAAAGAAACGCTGTTTCACGCAAAAAATCAAGAATGATGAAACTGTTTAATGTTTCATTCGCTGCGGCAGAGTAATCCAATTTGCCCAATGAAAGAGATCCGGTTGAATATGTTCTGCCGGATTTTCTTTCTGGAAACAAGAAATTAGAATATTTCCGGGGGAGTTTGATATGCCGTCAAAAAAAGTTACAAAATACGATTTAGTAGAAGCTGTATACCGCAATGTTTCCTGTGATAAACGTATAGTTCAGGACGTTGTAGAAAATCTTATCCAAGAGATAAAAAAAGTTCTTGTAGACGGTGCTACAATAGAACTGCGCGGATTCGGAACATTTGAATCCCGTCTGCGAAAAGGCAGAACATCTGCCCGTAATCCCAAAACAGGTGAACATCTTTCCGTTGCACCACATTATGTTGCAGCGTTCCGTGCCGGACAGGAATTAAAAAAAGCTCTGTGGGAATTAAAACCTCAAAACGACCGATGAAATTCGGTTTTGAGAAATATAAAAATCTTTTACTTCTTTTTTCATCGTGTATACTTTTCGGTGCCGACAATTTTATAACAGCTTGGTTTGTTTTTGTTCCCGCATTCTTTTTAGTTGAATATGTCCCGCTAAAACGTATTTGGCTTTACGGCGGATTTTACGGTATTCTGTCTTATCTTTTTTACGCACCGTGGCTCATACGGTTCAGCATTTATGCAGCCGTCGGCGTATATCTTTTATATTTTACATTATGTGCATTACTTTTTATATGTATGAAGTGTGCAGAAATCCTATTCCCAAAAACAGCATGGATTTTATGGTTCATTATAATATGCATATACGAGTATTTGAAAACAAAAGGATTTGCCGGCTTCAACTACGGCGTAAACGGCTACACGCAGTATAAAAATATTTATCTTATCCAAATCGCAGACATTTTCGGAATATGGGGAGTGAGTTTGCCGCTTAATTTTTTTTCTTCCGTTATTTATAAAATCTTGCATGATAAGATACACGGCAAACCTTTTAAAAATAATTTTGCAACTCTACTCATTCTTTTTGCTGTAATTGCCGCCGAATATATTTACGGATTTTACAGGGTTAATTCAACAAATAAAATAGAAAAAACTTGTTCGAAAATAAAAATTGCGGCAATTCAAAATAATTCCGATCCTTGGAAAAGCGGACTTTCTTCATATTATGATGAAATTAAACATTTAATGAACCTTACGGATTCCGCACTGAATGATAATCCTGATATATCTCTCGTTGTATGGCCGGAAACTGTAGTCGTCCCTTCAATTATGAAGAATTTTTATATTCGCAGCGACAGGGAACGTTTTGAATTTGTAAAAAATATTCTTGAATATATTGATAAAAAGAACTGTGCATTTTTGGTCGGAAATTTTCATGTTGAAGGGACAGGTGAAAATTCAAAAGATTACAATGCCGCGCTTTTATTTATTCCGCAAAAGAATACGCTTCCGCCAAAACCGCAAATATATAAAAAGCGGCATTTAGTCCCGTTTACGGAATATTTTCCGTATGAAAAAAAGTTTCCTCATATTTACAAATTATTACTTGCCGGGGATACTCATTTATGGGACAAAGGAACAGAGGCCTCAGTCTTCAATGTAAACGGATTATTATTCGGTACACCAATATGTTTTGAAGATACATTCGGCGCGGATTGTACGGATTTTATGCAAAACGGCGCAAAAGCATTCATAAATCTTTCGAATGATGCATGGTCAAAAAGCCGCCGATGTCAAATTCAGCATTTAAAACAGGCGGTTTTTAGAAGTATAGAAAATCACGTTCCTTCTGTAAGAAGCACTGCAAGCGGCGAAACGTGCGCCATAGATTCAAGCGGACGTATTATAAAACGCTGCAATCCATTTACGGAGAATTACATCATTGCAGAAATTCCTATCTTAAACGAAAGACATAAACTCAGCATATATTCGAAGTAAAAAAAATATTTTTATGCCAAATAAATACGCGTACAGTTTCTCGCCCTTGTTTTCAAAAGAAACATAACTCTATATAATTTCTCTATGTTTGCAAAATATCTTTCCGTATTTTTTATTTCCATGCTTCCATTGGTAGAATTGCGTGGCGCGATTCCGTTTTCCCAAGCACAGGGACTGCCCATAATTCAATCTTACATTGTAAGCATTATCGGAAATATGATTCCGGTGCCTATTATTTATCTTTTTGCGCGCCGATTCCTTGTGTGGGGACAAAATAAAAAAATCATCGGAAAAATCTGTTCATTTTTTCTTGTTAAAGGCGAAGCTGCCGGAAAAAAACTTGAATCGAAAGCCGGAAGACCCCTTTTTGTCGCACTGATGCTTTTTGTAGGAATCCCGCTGCCGGGAACCGGCGCATGGACAGGGACGCTTGCCGCAAGTATTCTTGATATGGATTTTAAGCAGACTACACTTGCAGTTATATGCGGAGTGCTTATTGCAGGATTTATAATGATGTCGGCAAGTTTAGGCGTGCTGGGTGCACTGTCAACATTTATAATACCCAAATAAAATTAATCAGAATCGATTTTTACGCAGAGATTTTTAGGTTTGATTTCGAGTTTTTCCAAAATTCGAAATTTCCAACTCTTTCCTGCACCAATAGAATGAAGAGTTTTGAAATCAATATCTTTATGCGCAGGCGAGGTTCCGTCTGTGTGCCGTTTCGAGCGAAAAGCTCGCCTGCAGATAAGCGGATAGAACCTAGCCGAAAATACAGCTTTATTTAACTGCTGCTTCAAAACTCTACATTCGACCGATTATTTTGACAGCTGCAAATAAATCTGATCGGCAAGCCCGAATCCGGCATTTTTGGTCATGGCGGCGGAATATTCGTCAAAAAGCATATCTTCGTAGATTTTGCCGCCGAAATCATCGCCGCCCAAAGCGGATTTCGTAACGGTTTTACGCATTGAAGAAATCATCTGCTTTACAAAATAAGATTCAAGCTCCAATGATTTTTCATAAAGTTCGCTTGTTTTATCGATTGTACGCGATTTTACATTAGGATTTGCCTGATTTGCAGCAGCTCCGGTCGGACGGGCGGCTTTATCAAGCGGATTTTTATATGTGTCGCTGAAATCAGCTGCAAAATCTCCGTTGAGCCGACCGTCTTTTGCAATCTGCGAACTTGAAAGGGTTGATTTATTTTTTGACTGAATTTTATCCAGCAATTCGGAAAATTTTGCATTCTCTGTGTTAAGACGAGCTACATTCAAAGCCCCCTCGCCTCTTGTAATCGAACTTACCGAATCTACAGTCATATCACACCCCGTCAGACGCTAAAATTGCCGCCGCGAATGAACGCCGCTTTTCATAATTATCGAAATAATTTTATTCAGACATTAGAAAAAGCTTTCCGTACATTGACGTGTGTATAAACTTCTACCTAAAAACCTTTTACTTT
Source organism: uncultured Treponema sp. (assembly GCA_963544675.1). Classification (GTDB taxonomy): domain Bacteria; phylum Spirochaetota; class Spirochaetia; order Treponematales; family Treponemataceae; genus Treponema_D. The sequence goes on along the minus strand of CAUUGI010000004.1, from coordinate 11,409 downwards.
TTAAGATTTTTAAAATAATTTTTATCATCGATGAGTTTCATAAAATCATCGAATAAAAATCCCGTATCCCAAGGACCTGCACAGGCTTCCGGATGAAACTGCACGCTGAACGCGGGAGCCGAGCTGTATGTAATTCCTTCACAAGTTCCGTCATTTGTGTTTACAAAAGTTAAAATCGCATCTGAAGGCAAAGTCTCGTTTTTGACTGCGTAGCCATGATTTTGAGACGATATATAAACTCTGCCGGTCGGAAGATATTTTACAGGCTGATTTCCGCCGCGATGTCCGTATTTTAGTTTTACAGTCTCCGCACCCATAGCAAGCGCAAGTAACTGGTGCCCAAGACATATTCCAAAAATGGGTATATTCGATTTTATTATTTTTTTAAGTTCATTGATAATCCCTGTATTTTCCTGAGGATCACCCGGACCGTTTGAAAGCATAATACCGTCAGGATTTTTTGAAAGAATATCTTTCGCGCTTGCATTTGCAGGCATTGTTATAACTTCGGCACCGCGTTTTAAAAGTTCTCGCCGAATATTAGCTTTCGCCCCGAAGTCCCAAAGTACAATTTTCTTCCCTTTTCTGCTGAAATCTTCATCAGCCGTATTATTCAGTTTTGTACAGTCGGACTTTACCGGAACAAATCCATATTCTTCCGACTCTTTTAATACAGTATCCGCATTTTCTTCTATTTTTACAGCATCGCAGCTTACATTTTTCACTGCATTTTCGATTTTATACGCTCTTATCTTTTCAAGAAGTTTTTGTTTTTTCTGCTCATCACAAAGCGTACTTACTGCATCCAAAGCATCTTTAGAGCCGCCGGAAATAATCATTGCATTCATAACTCCGGATTCACGCAGCACTTTTGTCAAAGCTCTTGTATCGATTCCGAAAAGTCCTATTACATTTTGTTCTTTCAAAAACGTATCGAGAGTTTTTTCAAATCTGAAGTTAGACGGGACATCGCAATATGAGCGGACTACATAACCGCGTACATGAGTTTTAGAGCTTTCAAAATCTTGGGAAATTATTCCGTAATTCCCGACAAGCGGAAAAGTCTGCATAACAATTTGCCCGAAATAACTTGGATCTGTCAAAGTTTCGATATAGCCGTTCATTCCGGTAGTAAAAACCGCTTCACCGATAACACAGCCTGTAGCTCCAAAACTTTTTCCTTCAAAAACGCGTCCGTTTGCAAGGACAATATACGATTTACTAATATCACTCATACTTGTACGCAGTATATAAAATTATTGATTGATTGCATATAGAAAACAGCAGACGATTTAAGTTTCAAAATTCTCCATTAAATCTAATATCTTCCGTGCTGTCAGGTTCTGCTGTCTCACTGCTCAGTTCGGGCAGCTCCGCTTCATCAGATTTGTCTACGACAGTCTTTTTCGGTTTGGGATTTTTCGGCTTAATTCTATGGATGTATGCGTATTTATTTTCACCTTTTTTGCTGTAACGTACACCTACGCTTACATTGTACTGCCACGCAAAATCAAACGGCTGAACCAAGCGATTTGTGCCCAAATTCGGATAATCAAGCATCGCAGTGCCGTCAGTAAGAATAGTCCACCTTCTTGCAAGCGGAAGCTCAACGCCTGCAAGAAGCCCGCCGCCAAGATAATTCATGTGGTATTCATCGGTTAACTGGTACATATAGTGAAGCCCGCCTGCAAAATTCAAACGTACATATTTCCACATATCGGCTTGAAACATAGGAGCTGCAAGCAAATCGAACGCATACAAAATAGTCTGTTTGGGATATTGCTGCATCCCGTTAAACGTATTAAAAAACGGATAATATGCGGCAATTCTTATCATGCTGTTTACGGGCTTCATGTTTTCCGTTTGCAGTGAAAAAAATAATCCTGCGAGATGATTTTGCCGTACAAAATTGCTTCGTTTGTCCTGTTTTTCAAGTCTGGTAATAAGAGTGTATGCGGCACCTTCATTGAACATTATAAACGGACGCTGTTTGATTTTAGGAAATCCTGTTTTCGAATCAATCTCATCGGCGGCTTCCGGTTTATCGATTTCGACGGCGACAATATCTTCATCGACAGGCTGCTCAGCGGTTTTATCTTTTTTTCCTGCCGCAAACAATATATTTGCAGATAAAGCCAATAAAAATAACGGAAAGAAAATTTTCTTATTCATCTTTTTTGCCTATCTTGCCGTATGATACAAAGTGAGCTTTACGGTTTGACTTCCGTCGAATGACCATGTGCAGTAAAGCATCGAACCTCTTATGTCCCATTCCGTATTCATTGAACGGGAGACACCGTCCGCCTGATAGGAAAAAATCAATACATTGTCGATTGTGGAAAAATCGCCCTCGTAATTTACAAATTTATCCGTTTGATCTTTTACTTTTGCCACAAAAGTTCCGTCCGAGATAAACGTAATTTTGTTTCCGCTGTTATCAGACCAAGTTCCGTAAAGCGGAGAAGGCGTATAACACGATGCTATAAACATCATTGCAAAGATAGATAATAAACTTAAAAATATTTTTTTCATATTTCTCCCATAAAACTTTTTCGAAAAGTCTCAATTTCAAAAAATTTGAGCGGACAGCTAACCAAATTTCAGCCTGTAAAACAAAGTTCATCCTGTCCGCCGCAATGCAGCTCAAAAGTCGGCATTAGTGCCGCCGTCCGTTTCTGCAAATTCTCTGTCGGTTACACCGGTGTCTTCCGGCAAAAGCATATCCCAACCGACATCTGCGGGCGGAAAACCTGCCGGTTCAACTTTATAGGAACCTTTTGCCGCCGAGCCGAACCTTATTATTATATCATCGTAGCTTACTTTGCCGGGATAACATCCGGCGCATTCTACGGTTCCGTACATCTTTCCGTTTGCAAATATATTCGCTCTGATATTCGTGTTGCCTTCAAGAATCCACAGTTTATCGTCGGAATAATTATCATAGCGAATTATAACTTCACCGTGAAAACCCTTTATCTTTGCATGATATGACAATGAACCGGTCAAGGCTCCCTGCGCAGATTCTTTTCCGAGTTTTTGAAGTGCTATTCTTTTAAACATCAAGGTCAACTTTGAATGAGATGAAACAATATTTTTATTGTAAACATTCATGTAAACATCTTGACTTAAAGCTCCGTAGCCTTCATCTACATTAGATTCTTCCATACCGGATTTTATCTTATAGTAAAAAAATTGCTCCGGTTCCGCGCTGTCATTTATGTCCGTATACTCGCCGCCTGAAACATCTTTTGAAATCAGAGTAAATTCGCCTGTTTCCAATCCGGCTCTGTACACGTCATATTTTTTTCCGGCATCATTCCATTTTAATTTTACCGGATAAACTCCGTGAATATTCGCATTTTTTACATCATCGGTAACACCTAAAATAAATTCGGCTTTAGTTGCGGAAAGTACGACCTGTGCCGTAAGCGTATACTGCATCAACAAAACGGCGCAGACGCAGTATGCCGATTTTGATTTCATTCTTCGCCTACCTTCCAGTTTACGTTTTCATTCGCAAGTATAATTTCACCTTTGGTGTTTTTTGTCTGAACGATATAGTATCCGCCGCCGGCAGCACCTCCTTTTATATCAATATGATTGTAGACTACTTCGCCGGGATACATTCCCGTACATTTTACGGTTCCGTGCATATTGCCGTTTGAAGACATATTTGCACTGGTATCAGTGTTTCCGTTCAATATAAAGCTTCTCGGATAATTACTTTCCGTACCGAAGTATTTCGCATTAAATTCTTTGAATGCATCACCGTCAAATGCGTAGAAATCGGCATAGTTCGAATATTCGATTGTAACCTCCGCGCCCAAGCCGGACACCCTCGCATTGTAGCTTACGCTTCCCTGCACATCGCCGTTTTTGCTTTCCTTCCCCAGTTTATCAGTATTGCCGGGCTTGTGCATGAGAATAAGTTTTGCCTGAGAGCGTTTGATTGACTTGTTGTACTCTCTGAACCACTGTTCGCGGGTTAAAGCACCGTAACCCCATGAATCTTTTTTCAAATCATTTGAAGGATCGTTGCTCTTCTTTCCCTGTCCAAGCGAATTAAGCGATATGACTTTGTAATAATAATATGTTCCGGCCTTTGCGCTTTCATTTTTATCGATAAACTCCGTCGCCGCAATAGGATGCTCATTAAGTTTTCTGAACGAAGAATCCGGTTTATTTGAACGAAAAATATTATATCCGGCAGGTGAAGATGAAGGAGCTGCTTTCCATGTTATTTTTACGGGATAAACACCGTAATCATTGGCAATAAAATCTTTCGAAAGTTTTTCCGTCTTTGTAGCGGCGACATTTGTCGGTGCATCCGGCACGGGAGCAGCCGTCATGCTCTTTATGCTTTCCTGATCAACTCCTGCCGTATTTACCGTAGATATTTTGTAAAAATTCTTTTTAGCCGCCGTGCAGCAGAGCCGTCCGTCGGAAAGAGTGCCTGCAATGCCCGAAAGTCCGGGTATAACAGTGTAAGTACCGTCTTCCGTGTCCGAATAATAAATATTGTACGTAAATTGAATATTATACGGACTGACGCTTCCTATTGCCGGCTGCCAGATTATATCGGCATTGTCGGAATTTCCATCAGACGGATCCGCAATTTCAAGACTCACAGGCGGACTTAACAAAAATCCGACTGCAGGAGATGCACTTTCCGCTCCGCTTTCCGAAAACGCGCTTTTCAGTATTTCTTCCGTCAAAGTCTTTTTAGCAATAGCCTGTATATAGTAGTAATAGTATATGCCGGTTTTAAGAGAAGTCGTATCTTTGTAATTAGGTGAATTTGACGGGATATTTCGTTTTACGCAGGTATAAACGGAATCTTCCGAACTGGTTCTGTATACGGAATATGTTATTGTAATACCGGATGCGGGTGTAATCTCATTCCATTTTACGTTTATTTCCGATTTGCTTGTTCCAAGTCCGTTTTCAACCGTTACACCTGACGGAGCCGGCGGCGCACCTTCTTTCAGCGCATATCCCATAGCAATGGAGCTCATCGCAGAAAGTTTCCCGTCTACGTTTTCCGCGCAAACTTTGTAGTAGAATTCAACTCCCTGATCTTTTTTTTCGACGGTTTGAGTGTAGGATTTATTATTCCCGATTACACGGTCGATTTCCGCACAAGTGGAAAAGTCGGAACGGGTATCTCTATAAATTCTATAGCCTCTTGCATTTCCGTTATATTCCCATTTCAGGTTTATAAAATCCTGACTTTTCCCTTTATCTGCGGCAAGCTGAACAACAGGCGCAAAAAGCCAACCGCATCCTTCTGTAGCGTCTTTTTTGTAATCGGTAAAATCACTTGAATCATACCGCTTGCCTATATTTTCCGCAGAAATTCTGTAATAGTAGCGATATTCGTACTCTTCGTTTGAAGAGCCTGCATTTGAAAGAATATTATCTTCAAAGACGGTATATGCGGTATACGTTTTTACGGCAATAAAATCGGACTCATCAGGCAAAGACCACGTTCCGTCCGCATTTTTTGATTTTACCACAGCACGCTCAACTCTGTAAGAAGCCGCATTCGGAACTTCTTTCCAGCTTACTAAAATCTTATCTTTATAAAGCCCCTTAGACGCAAACACCTGCTTAGGCGGCTCAAGGGACGTAATTTTTTTCTTAGGCGTAAGCAGCTGCGAAAGATTCGCAGATTCAGTTTCCGTATCTATCGGAATTTTTGCTTCAAACCAGTTGGAGCAGGAAAAAAACAACAGTGAAAATCCTGCAACCGCAGATATTTTGATATGCACTCTTTTCATTATATTCTCTCTTTTTATTGCGGCCACCATCCGTAATTTTTATCTTTTATGTAAAAATGCTCGGAGTTATCATGATATAACTGGAACGGAATCCACTTCCGTATTTCTTCAAGGTTTTGACTGTTGTTAAGCAAGGTTTTTGCTACCGCATCACCCCGTCGTATTGATACGCGTCCAAGACACGATTTATTCCATTCACCTGAACAATGTATGGAAAGTTCCACAGAATAGTCCATCGGAATATTTTTATACAAAATAGCGGTCTCCGGTTCCACTTTTATCTTTATATCAGTTTTTTTATCATCCTTTCCTTTTTCTGAACTGTCGGCACCGATTATGACAATATACGGATATATAGTGCTGTAAACTCTCGCTTTTGCTTTTGGCACATTCAATTTTAAAAATGATACTTCATTTTCCGACGGTGCTTTCATCTGAGGTATATAGCTTTTAAACTCAAAATATGTATATGCGTAATTCCCTGCCCAACCCGGCAAATGATTCTTATCAAACCACGCCGTTCCGCCGTTCTGTGAGGTTAATGTTTGTTCGCTGCCGTATTCGAGCAAACTTCCCACATTCGATAGATCCGCATTTCCGCCTTGCTTTATATAGAACGTATAAGAGAACGCAAGCATTGCGGCTTTTGCAAGCTCTTCGTCGGTTATTTGGCGGCAGGCATATATATCTCTGTTTATACCGATTTGGACTTCTTTTTCTCCGCGCTTTAACACGATTTTATAATAATGCTTAGCATTGCGAAGAACTTTTAATATGCCGTCCGTAGTCGCCGCACTGCCTTCCGTTATTTTTGCAGGCTTGAGCAAAAGTCCCGTACCTACCTTTTCTATTAGCGTATCAGTATGCGTTTCAGGCGTTTGCGGCTCCAATGTGGACAAATCCAAAGCGGCAAGTTTTTTCCATTCGGAAGACACGTCATCATTAAATATGTAAATTTCTGCAAAGTCGGGGAGAATTTTCCGTTCATCTTCATCCCAGCTGCTCCATGAAACTTTTTCCGAATAATATTTGTCATCTTTTGCATAGCCGCTGCCGTCGGAAAGGACTTCTCCGCCGTAAGACGCTTCAAGTTTTGTCGCAAGAACATAACCTTTATTTAACTGTTCACGATCCGCTTCCGATTTGTAGACATATTCCGCTCTGTCTTCTTTCGTATCAGCCAGACGCTCAATATACGAGGGAACAAAATTAGGAGCGGCACCGTAGTAATTATAGCGCACAGCATATTCAAATGCCGCGCATTGCTCATCTTTTGGAGGCGTGTATGTGTATGAAACGGACTCTTTTGACAGCGTTGTAAGCAAAGCCCATGATCCGGCTTCTCTGCTGCCCGTTTTTGCAAGTCGTTTGTATATAGAAGGATTGAACTCTTTGTAATAAGGCTTTTTCCATTCAAGATTTATAACATCTTTTGATTTTGACGCTTTTGTTTCAAGTCCGTAGCCGAAAGCCGCCCCTCTAACTTCATCAAGTTTACTTGTATACTCGATTTTTGAACCTGTTTCGGTTTCAAAGAACGAATTGCTTTTAAATGTAAAATCATCCGCAGCTTTTACGGGCAAAACCGCATATCCGTAAGGTAAACCCCACGGAATCTTTGACTGATTCGCTTTATAAGGATCCGTCCCGTTTGATTCGTCGGCTTTATAAATATCTTTGAGCGTAAAAGTCTTTCCGCTGATATTTATATTCACTCTTTCCGAGTCGGCGTTTTCCCCGTTAAGCATGATTTTTTTATTTTCCGCATCATAATAATAAGTGTCGGCTTTATCCTGAGTAAATTCCGTATCATTATACCGTACACGCTGAATCAAATATCCTTTTGCACCGTCAACCGATTTCCATTTAACGGCAATCGAATTTGCGTTTATATCCGTTTTGTCGATTTCCGCATTTACCAAAGCGGGACCAATCAGTTTTACCGGTAATTCGGTTACAGTCTCTCCTTTTGCATTTTTTGCTTTTACCGAAAGAACAATAGGCTTACCGGCTTTAGTTATGTCATTAAAACCTTGAGGTTTGGTAATAACGCAAGTGCTAACGCCGGACGTTTCCGTTACTTCAGTATTTTTGTCCGAACCTGATTCTACGATAAGTTCATCGGTCGAACCTTCATATTTCGCAGAAACTTCGTAAGAATCCGCCTTTTGAACCGCATTCCACTTTACGGTAATTTTCTCGTAATCCATATCGATTTGCTCCGGCGAAGGCTTACCCAGTGTTTTCTTTACATCGTTATCGGTCTTGTCGTTCGTGAGAGCCGCCGCCGCGGTAATCGTATATTTTCTGCATTCGCCGGAAAGTGCAGGATGAATAAACTCAGCAGTTCCGCCGTCGCTTACGGGGGTAAAAACAAGCTCCTCTTTAGAAAGACTTCCGCCGCCGTCTTCGATTTTTGTTCCGTCCGCTTTGTAATTATCCCATGAAAGCGAATAGTTGCATCCCGTATGATAAGTCCACTTTATTATGAATTTATCCGCATAGCCGTCTTCAACTGTAAATGTTTCTATTTGAGGCGTTGCAGTCGCATCATCTGTAACCGTGAGAGTTCCGGCGGCTGTTACGGAATCGTAAGCTTTTGTTTTATCTTCAACACCTTTAGGCAAAATGTACAGCGTATATAGATAGTAACCGGCTTTTGCGCTTAAATCCGTACCTGTAAAATCTATTTTATATGAATTGAGTACTGAAAGCGATGTTGTATTAAGAAGCGACTCTTCCGGAACCGGAGTAAGGTCTTTTAAAACTCCTTTTTGCGTAATCATAAAGCTGTAATTTTCGCTTTCCGCAAAATCCGTAAAATCCAATTTAAATGCGGCGGTAATCTTTTCAAACTTTGCCGGATTCGAGCTTTTTTTATACTCCGCATCGAATTTAAATGACGGAACAGGAAGCTGCCAACCGCTGTCTTCGACACAAGCCTTATCGGAACTTACCAAGCCGCTCGTATCGTCAACATAAGACTGAATCTTATAACTATATTGCTTTCCGCGCTCAATATTATTTTTGTCGGTAAACTTTACTTCGGAAAGCGATATGTAATCTTCATAGTCGGAGTGAATTTCCGCATTACTGTCCGATGATGTTATGACTTCAAGTTCGGCTTTTCCTGCGGCAGCCGTCGTTGTTGCGGCGTTTACACTATTTCCCGCCTTGCTGCTGAATTTATAAATTCCATTCGGAATATCGGTTTCTTTTACTGTGCCCAAATAATCTGCAACAGTTTCGTAAGCACTGTCCGGCAAGGCTTTTTCTTTACGCAGAATCTTAAAATACAGCGGATGCCTTTCATAAGTTCCGCCGGCCGCACCTACATCAACAAATTCAGGAAGTTTAAAGCTTAACGTTATTCCGTATTTTGAAGTTCCTTTTGAGGCGGCAAAATCCAAAGGTGCGTCGGGGATAAGCCTATGAACGGTTTTTGAATCTACTTTATCGCTGCTGAGCTTTTTTTGCTCGGCTTTGATACTTGCATCAACTTTGTAATAATAGACAGTTTTAGGCATTAAACCGGTAATTTCTGCTGAAGTTTTACCGTCGTTTACTATAACGGGCTTACCGATTTGCGTTTTTTGATCGGAGGCATAACAGAAAACTTCATAAACTACGGAATTTTTATATGTGTCTTCTTTGCAATTATCCATCCACCACTGAACGGTTGCCGCAGTTCCGTCTTCCGATTGTGTTATACCGGTAATTACGGGTTTTGCAAGCGAAGACCCCATAACCTTGCCGCTCATCGGAGATTCTTTACCGATAAAATTTACAGCTTTTACAGCGTAATATTTTATAGTGCCGGCACTTTCTTTAAGTTTAAATTCGGTAGAATTGTCTTTAGTTTCTCCGCAGCGTTCCAATTCGGCAAAAGGATTGCCGGCTGAAAAAACTATATATCTGGCGGCTCCGTTTACAGCAGACCACCTTACGGTTATTTCTCCCAAGTAACCGTGGCTTGCTTTTACATCTGCCGGAGCATCAACTTCACCGGTAATTCCGGAAGACGAATTCGTAATATTTGCAAGATCCGGTGCGGAAATAAGCCCTTGTTTACAAGATGAAAATGTCAAAATTAAAAAAGAAGCAAGAAGAACACCTGCAGTCGTCAATTTTTTTACAGTCATTTATATTCCCTCCTAAAAATCAGGAAACAATACTATATGTCGATTTTTGAAAGAACAGCTTGAACTAAACACGATACGCACAAACAACATTTCTCTATGCGCAGACATAACCCGAACGATAACAAAGTCATCGAACAGCTTGAATATACAAGGAACATTTGCGATTGTCCATACAGCATGAAAGTTGAGGTTCAGGTTTTATCTTCCATGAGCCATTCCTGCGCATTTTTTCGGGTAATTCCGTCGTGGTCGGATTCGGGGTCGTCATCGAGCGTCAAAATCATTTTGACATAATTGTCTTTTATCATTTTCAGCGGTTTCAGTTCGCGCTCCAACGTAGAAGAATCCCTCACGCCGGCAGCAACCTGAATATACGTGTTTCCGTTTTGATTTTGAGCGACAAAATCGACTTCAAAAGCGTCAATTTTTCCGACATAAACGGAATAGCCGCGCCGCAAAAGTTCAAGATAGACGATATTCTCAAGAATATGCCCAACATCCATCGCCTTTTTTCCAAGCATAAAATTGCGCAGCCCGACGTCCGCCGCGTAATATTTTTCAAGAGTTTTCAGATATTCCTTTCCTTTTATGTTATAGCGGTCTGCGCGGTACACGATAAAACTTTCTTCAAGTGCGCTCACATATTTTTCAATCGTCTTGGAATCCGACTTTCTGCTGTTCGACGTGAGCGTGTCGGCGATTTTTTAGATGAAAGTTCCAGCCCGATGTTGTCAAAAAGAAATCGGGTTACGCTTTTTAAAATAAGCGTGTCGGTAATTCTCTTCCTGTCAACAATATCCTTGACCAAAATCGTGTTGTAGATTCCCTCAAGATACGAATTTATTTCCTGCGGAGTTTCAAGAAGCTCAAGGACGTAAGGAAAAGAACTTGTCTGAACATACTGCCTGTATGCGGAAAAAAGATTTGCAGTCTGATTTGTCGCTTGAACAAATTCTTTAAACGAAAGCGGAAGCATTTTTATTTCTACATAACGACCGCTGATGAGCGTTGCAATTTCACTTGAAAGAAGGGAGGAATTCGAGCCGGTGAGGTATAAGTCCACATTTTTTTTGATGTAAAGACTGTCCACAACATCCGGAAAATTTTCCACACGCTGAATTTCATCAAGAAAAATATAATTCATTTCAGAAGTAAGACGTTCTTTTATAAACGAATAAAGCGAATCGGAATTTCGTAAAGCCCTGTATTCAAAATCCTCAAAGTTTATGAAAATAATCCGCTCTTTTTTTACGCCTTCCGACAGAAGTTCGTCGCGGAACATTTCCAACACAGTAGACTTTCCGCAGCGGCGGATTCCCGTAATAATCTTTATAAGTTTTTTGTGCCGCAGGCTCCTTAGACGCTCAAGATATTCGCTTCTGACGATTCTTGGAAACTCTTTATATTCCACCTCTTCCATGCGGACAGTCTATTCCGAAAACTTATGTTTGTTTTATCCTGCATACAAAACAGCGGGCGGACAGGCG
>CAUUGI010000003.1:0-64434 GCA_963544675.1 uncultured Treponema sp. | reverse complement strand
TTTCCGGAAGCGGTTTTTCGTGCGGAATAATAATGAAAAAGAGTTTTTCTGCGAATGCAGAATGATTATCAGGTCAAAGTTTGGAGTAAAAATGACCGTACAAGAACAATTTAATCTTTCAGCAAAAGAATACGATGAAAATCGCCGCAAATTTATTCCGTGCTTTGACGATTTTTACATTTCAACTACAGATTTCGCTGCCAAAAAACACTTGAAGCCGTTCCGAATCCGATTTTTGACTTAGGCTCAGGAACATGGCTTTTGACATATTTTTGGCTAAAGCATTTTCCGAATGTAAAATATATTCTTGCTGATTTTGCCGACAAATACTCGGTGCGGCAAAAAAAAGTGCTTTGAAAATCTTTTAAAGATAGAATATAAAATCATTGACTACTCAAAAGAGCTTCTTGCAGATAATTCATCTGGAAATTATAATGGAACTGGTGGAGTAGAAAAAACTACTGGGAAAACCGCATCTTCTGTCATAAAACAATATGGATATGATTCTTTTTATTATCAGAGGGTAAACTGAACAATGAAAAAGAAATATTTAGCTCTTCTGTTGCAAATAGCATTATTGGGAAATGTCATGGCGGAAGGATTGCACCTGTTCAAGCATGACGATAAATATGGATATTTTGACGACAAATTAAGAGTTGCGATTTTTCCAGAGTATTATACCGCAGAGGATTTTCATGACGGATTTGCGGTTGTCAGCAAAAAAGTCGAAGGGAGTACCGGATGCAGTGTAATCGACGAGAACGGCAGAGTCCCTTTTTCTGAGCTGGAGGGGTGTTCTACCTTAATGTATGAAGGAGATGGGATTTATTACAATAATTGGGATGGCTATCTGTTCAATGTTTTCGAGAATAAAAAAATCTCAGTGGAATATCACAAAGTTAGAGGACCGTATTATAAGGTTTTCCCAAAAAACGTTTTATATGCGCTTAATGAGGGCTTGATTGACTCTAACGGAAACATAAGAGAACTCCCTGGAGGATGGCGAAAAATCTATTCACAGGTCGATGGTGCCGGTCTAGCCTTTGATTCAAATTTCGACATGAAAATCATTGACAATGACGGCAACGTACTGTTAAGCGATCTGTTCGACTGTGCGTTCAATTTTTCAGAAGGTCTTATGGCGGTCGAGACAAAAACGAAATGCGGATTCATCAACAACAGGGGCGAATTTGTCTTTGAATGTACTTTTCTTCCTCTGATAGAGTACAATCCGCCTTCTATAAATTATTTCTTTACTGAAGGTGTCGCTGTGGTTCAGGTAAGGGATGGAATTTATAAAATCTTTGACAGGCAGGGAAATGTGATTCTTGGGGAAACCAGGTTCAAGTCTGCCTCGATATGTGCTGACGGGCGCATTCTTGTTCAGGATGAAAAGACCGGAAAGTACGGGTATCTTGATTCGAAAGGCAGGCAGGTTATTCCGCCACTATTTGATGAGGCATCTGATTTTTATAATGGCTATGCGTACGGAAAAATTGATGGAAAAGACATCATTATAAAGAAGGACGGCAAATACATTCTCTCATCAGAATTGATGAAGTAATCAGGCTTTGATTCGTGCCGAGTGTTTAATACCCCGGTCTCTGCGTCGGGGTTGTTGATTGCAGACTAATCTTGCTTTGAAAAATATTAAAAGAATTTTATGGAGGAAAAAATGAAATTTAATTTAAATGATTTTATTGAGCTTTATACAAAAGAGCTTCTCGGTGTGAACGGCGGAGGAGGGTGCATTGGCACATCAAGTTTGAGCGGTGGTAAGCCTGATAGTGTGAAACAAGATTCCCAAAAGACCGGAAGCGGCAAAGAAATATCCGGTGGAGGCAATTGTTCCTCCGTATCTGTCGGCAGACCAGGAGAGCCTGATAGCCGACATCAGACACCTGCTGATCCTAATGACTATCATTGCGATATCAATGCATATAACGTTGCTATTGATAATGGTATTCAAAACCCGGGAAATTGGAATGGGAATAATTTTACCGTAAACGAAATATACAACGGCAACTATTCCAATAATTCAACGGATACGCCTCAGGCGGGGACACGCGGGTATGGTTTCTATGACAATGACGGCGATGGAACGTATGACCATATGTTTTTTTACGATTATTCAAATGGCGGAAATACATATCATGTATGGAATAGCGATGGAATAGCTCCGGTTGAGGAAAGAGATTGGAACATAAATGGGTCTCAAGTCAATCATTCCGTATATGTGCCGCTTAATTAAAAAATTCTAACTATCATCGGAAATATGAGAATTGACATATTTTCGATGGTAAAACTATAAAGATTAGGAGAAAAAATGAAAAGAAAGATAATTTATGGTCTTTTGTTTATCACTGCACTGAGCGTATTTGCCGAAAAGGTAACCTTAATCTCCGAAAACTTATCGGAGACCATTGATGTGGGCGAAGAATTGCTGATTGGCTATGGAAGTAAGGTCTCGGAAGTGAAATTTGAAAATCAAAATCCCAAGATAAAGAAAATGATATTTAAAGGTCCTCATTTTTTAAAAGATTATTCTTTTGTCACCAATTGTAAAGAACTTGAAATATTTATAATGGATGAGATTTCAATTGACAATTTGAATTTTCTTGAGGGGTGCAAAAACTTGAAAATTCTTTCACTTGATGGGGTCTTCTTAAAACAGCTTCCCAATTTAAGGGAGTTGAAAAATTTGGAGTATTTGGGCATGACAAATTGCTATCTAACGAATGTAGACGAACTGACGAAGCATGCAGAAAAGCTTAGATGCATAAATTTAAGTTTTAACCGAATTACCAAATTGCCGAAAGTCAACACAAATAATAAAACCCTCTATCTTTTTTCAAGTGAAGATGTAATTGAAAAATTGCCGAAAGAATTTTTGCAATACACGCGATAGAAAGCTCGGACGCTTGCGGTACATGCAGGGATTACAATGGTTGCCTATGGGATTGGAACTTTGACGGGAGCGGTCACTCCTTTCACAAAAGCCATTGTGGAATCCTCGCTTCCCCCTGTCGCAGGCCTAAGCGAGTTAAATAAAAAATAATCCGCAAGGGGGCATCACAATGATGTCACCCTACGGAAGGAAAGTTTTATGATAAATTATATTATTCTTTTATATTCCCTATCTTTTGTAATCTATTATGGTTTTATTTGGAGAAAATCAATAAAGCGAAATAAAGAGATCACTGAAAATAACATGGTATTCTTGAATAAATGGGGAAATGTATGCCTAGCTTATAATTTGGTTTTCAGCTCTGTAGTCCTCAGCTTTATTTTCATAGAGAAATCTCTTGTTATGCCGATATTTTTAGTTTTTCTTGGAGCATATTATCTTTTTCTTATGACCTGGTATTGTGTAAAATTGCAGAAAAGAAAGCTTTTTATTTATGCTTTTTTGGTAACGGGATTTCTTCTTTTGGTTATAGGAATAATACTTGGAGTCATCACCTTCATCGACTAAGACATAAAATAACGCTATGAACATGAAGAAATCTACAAAAGCTGCGTTGAAAAATATTAAAAGAATTTTATGGAGGAAAAAATGAAATTTAATTTAAATGATTTTATTGAGCTTGATACAAAAGAGCTTCTCGGTGTGAACGGCGGAGGAGGGTGCAGTGGCACATCAAGTTTGAGTGGTGGTAAGTCTAACGGGAATCAAGGTTCTAAAAAGACTGGAGGCAGTTTATCCGGAAACGGTGGCACCCCGGCCAGAAATTCAGACTCTTCGTCAACCGGAGGAAGTTCCGGAGGGGGAGGGTGCATGCCACATTTTAAAGTCAAGTGCAACAAAAGACTTCATAGGGTGATTTCAACCCTAAACATTTTCTAGGACGGTTGTTTAAAAGAGAAACAACTGTTTCTAAATGGCCGTCCTCCAAATTTCTAAAGTCCATGCCTCGCGGCAGAAAGAAACGTAAACAACCGTTTATATTTTCGTTTGAGCCGCGCTGCCATGGACTGTGAATGTCTGCAAAATAAATTGAGGTCTGAAGCGTTGTCTCCAGCTCTCTAAATTTTGCAAATTCAGATCCGTTATCGAAAACTATCGTTTTTGGATGAATCCCTTTTTCATTAAATGCCTCTTTTATGGCGCCATGCACTTTCTGTGATGAAACTGAATCAGCGCTTTTTGCCACAAGGAAGCGGCTTTTTCTGTCAACCAAAGTGACAATGCAGCCTTTTCCTGGCGTTGTTCGTATCGTATCTCCTTCCCAGTCATTCAGCCTCTCTCGATATTTCGCCTCTTCTGGCAAATCATGAATCGTTTTGTCAGGATGTATAGTGCAATACTGACTCCTGTGTCCGTATTTTTGCTTCCCTCGCCTTCTCAAATGCGATTGGACAGAGATTTTTTTGAATACTCCGGCTTTTATTGCTGAATATATTGTGTTAAATGAAATTGAATCATTTTCATGCTGTTCATTCCATTTAAGCGAGATTATTTCAGGACTCCAGTATATATGAAGTCTTTCCTCAATGAACTCAAACAATTCGGTACCTTTTTGAATCCTCTTTTTTCTTACGCTTTTTTTCCTGCTTTCCAGATATTTTTCATAAGAAGCCTTTGGATTAAATTCTTCTCCCGGACACCTCTTGATAAGTCGACTTACAGAAGACCGGTGCTTATTCAAGGCAAGTGCGATTTGATTCTGGCTTAAACCAAGATGCAGCAAATAAAATAGACAGCATATATCCATTTGCGTAAAATGATTGTATGACTTCATAGTTTGTTTTTCTCTTTAATGTGGTGTTTTTGGGTTAAAACATTCTATGAAGTTTTTCTATTTATTTTTACTGTTGCAGTTGATTTTGCAATGTACCATGTAGCACATCAAGTTTGATTGGTGGTAAATCTGATAGTGGGAAACAAGATTGCAAAAAGACTGGAAGCGGCAAAGAAATATCCGGTGGAGGCAATTGTTCTTCGGTATCTGCAGGCAGTGGAATGATGCCGGCTACAGACAAGACTAAAACCGCTTCCAAAAAAATGATGGAGGCAATCACCAAAAAAGCAAAAGATGCCGGTGAAAAGAAAGGTGCTTATGTAGAAGGCTTTTATGAATGCGATGACTATGTAGGAGAAATGGTAAAAAACGCCGGCTACACCGCTAAGGATTATTATATAGATAATCCGAAAGGAAAAGACGTTGATACACACATAAAAGAGCTGAAAGATTCCGGAAAATCATATGATACGGACTCCTCTAAATTGACAGAGGGAGCTTATGTGGTCTTTATGTCCGATGAGCAAAAAGTTTCGCGTTCCCATGCAGCATTGTTATTCGTAAACAGTGATGGAAGTGCCTTTATGTATGACAATTCCAGCCATAATTTTAATAATGGTGATAAAACCTACTCCGGAGGAATAGAAAAAACGCTCGGAAACTCCGCAAAAGCGGTTTGCAATCAATATTCTTCATATGAGAATTTCTATTTTCAGAAAGTGAAATAGTCTATTTTATCCAGGCTTATTAGAGTTTTTCTTCTAATAAGCCTGAAGTTTGAGGTGTGTTATGAAAAAGAAGATGATGTTTTTAATTGGTTTTTTGTTATGTTCAGACGTATTTGCAAAATCGTATAGTACCTTTTATCTGAACGGTTCTTATGGATTGATAGATGAAAACAGAAAGATAGTTATTGAACCCAAATATTCTGAAATTTCAATTAATCCAATAAAATATATTTTTTGTGATGAGAATGACGGTGCATGTAAGATTTATTCATCAAATTTGAAATTAATTTATTCTCTTCCAAAAGAATCATTGGTAGTTTACCATTCTGAATATGAATACGTAATTCAAATAAAAGATAAAGATAAATATTTACCTGCAGAAGTATTAAACATTAAGACCGGAAAAATTACACAATATATACCTTATCCCCAAAATATGATTTATCGGCCTTCTTATAAAGAAGGGGTAGCTGTAGTTCTTTTCCAGCCTCCCAGCGATAAAGACGAATTTTTGTTTACTGTCATTGACAAGAATGGGAAAATAGTTGTTGACAATCTTAAGCAAGCTGATGATTGGTATAGCGATGGATTATTGGCAGTGGAATTGAAAAATGGGAAAACCGGTTTCATTAACCATAAGGGAGAATTGGTTTTGGAAGTCCCCTTATATGAAGACTACAGGATGCATGGTCCTAAAATAGATACGTGCCTGCGTTATTCTTTTTTTGAAGGCGTGGCTTTTATTCAAACGGAAAAAGATTGCTGGTATCTGATTGACAAAAAGGGAAATAAAAAACCGATTCCTTCAGATTACATATTAACGGAACATCAAACGACAAGGCGGTATTCAAGCGGCTTGTCAGTTGTAGAAAATGCAGAACATAAGTTCGGTTATATAAACAAAGCCGTTGAATTGGTTGTTCCTTTTAAGTTTGATGCCGCTTTTAGCTTTGGAGGAAAGTATGCACGCGTCGTTTACCAGGGAAGAGATGCTGTTATTGATACGGCAGGCAATATTTATTATTGTGATGAGCTGAAATAGAATTCAATTAAAATGACTTTATGGGGAATAACACGAATACAAACATTCACCGTTCGTAGAAAATAAAAACTCCAAAGCCTTTGAAATCTTTAGAAGGCTTTGGAAAAAAAACGAGGTAAGAAAATGAAAAAAATTATTTATTTACTATGTTTATGCTTAGTTAGCTGTAATGTTAAGAATAAAATTGAGACTTATAAGCACACACAAACTTTATACGTAACTTGTCAGAAGTTACAGTTTTATTCAAAACCATTTAGCAACGAAAGTGCTGATTTAATATATGAGCCTAAGAATGGAGATGAATTTCAAACTGAAAATATTCTATATTCACCTGAATTGAAAAAGACATCTCTTGAAGTTAATTTGCCGACAGGGAAAAAAGGGTATATTGAGTTATCTTCAAATCCATATGGCAATGGTCATTTCAGCCTTAATGAAACTTTAAATATTAATGGTAAAAAAATAAATATTCTTAACAATGACATGAGGTATACACTCTCAGCTTCTAAAGAGGATCCTAAAGATATTTATAGCCTTCCTGATGATTCAACAGATGTTGTTGTAGAACTTACAAATGATGTGAGAGTTGATTCAACATTAATCACAGAAGACTATAAATGGATCTATGTAATTTCAGAGACTTTTTCAGGCTGGGCAAAAACTGACTATGTAAGTCGTGATATTGGAGGCCCTGTAATCTGGTCTCCTGATGAACAAGTAAATGAAGATCTTCTCTGGGCAGATTATCGATAACATATTCACCAAGTTTTAAGGCTTTGGAAAAACGAGGTAAGCAAATGAAAAAAATATTAGTTTTAATTGCAGTAAGTATATTGTTTCATGGATGTACAAAGACTAAAGAGGCAAAGCCGATTGTGCAAAATGATAATGCGGCGGAAGAATTGCATGAAGAAAATATGGTAGTTCCTGAAATCGAGTCTAAATATGACGATGCATTTTACGAAAGTTCGGATTTAATCAATTGTACTTATTCATGGGATAAATATAAAACTCGTGTAATTGTCTTAGGGAACGAGAATTTTAATCCTGATTTGGATACGGTAAATCAGGATGGTGAAAATATCAAATGTATTTATTTTTCTCTGTACGACAAAGAATTTAAGCCTGTAGTATATAACAGCCCTTATGAAATTTATGATGACCTATTAGAAGGTCATCTGATTTATAATGGAATGGATGACACTCTTGCTATCAAACAAATATATCTTAAGATTAATCCTGATGACACAGTGGAAGTAGTTGCAGTTGCAAGACAATTTGATGGAGGAAGTGTAGTAAAAATTAAAAATCAGGATTATCAATTCTGCTATAAAGGCAAAATCTATGAAGCATCTTACACTGATTTGTGGAAATAGCTAAATTCCGAAGCCTTCAAAATTTTTTAGAGGGCTTTTGGAAAAAAAACTCATTAATATTTTTTTATCACAGCTTGTTGTTTACAGAAAAGCTTTCAGGCTCATGTTGAAAATATCAGGTCGAATTTCCGGTCTCTCAAAATTAGAAGTTCGCTCTGTAAGAAGACAGGGCAAACAACAGCTGTAATTTCTTATTTTTTTATTAACGTCATCGGATCGATAAGTTTTCCGTTTTTAAAAATTGTAAAATGCAAATGAGGACCCGTAGAATATCCCGTAGACCCGACAAGTCCTATCCGTGTTCCTTGACTTACGTGCTGTCCTTTTCCCGCAAGGATTTTTGATAAATGTCCATATAAGGTTTGATATCCGTTTGAATGTTTCACGATTATGTAATTTCCGAAGACATTGGAATAGCCTACAAAAGAAACTGTACCGCTTGCAGCAGAAACTACCGGAGTTCCGGACGGACAGGCAAGATCAACGCCGGTATGGAAAGATTTTGCACCTGTGAAAGGATCTGCTCTGTATCCAAACGGTGATGAAATTCTATAACGGGCAAAAATAGGAATCTTAAACAATGTTCCCAATGCCTGCTGAAGTTTTTGAGAGTCAAGTTTCGCACCCGGAATAAAAAGCTGCTGTCCGGCGTTAAGCGTTTCACTGTAAAGTTCGTTCACATCCAAAAGTTCTTCTATGCTTACGCCGAATTGTACGGAAAGAGATGCGAGGCTGTTGCCGGATTGAACAGTATAAATCAATCCGTCTATCGAAGGTACTTTTAATTTTTGTCCCGCACTTAATTGCCGGACATTATCAATATCATTCACAGCGATTAAGGTTGAGATATTTTTAAGCCCGAATTTCTTTGTGATTCCGCTTATCGTATCTCCTTCCCGAACTTTGTAAATCGAAAAAATAACAGGCTGAGTAAAACTTGCAGAAGAAATGGAAGCACCGGTCAATGTTCCGTCATCGGAATATTCTCCCGTCTCATCCAATGCAAACGACTGCATAACTTTGTTTAATATTTCAAGCTCATCCTTAGCCGGTGAAAAAAGTTTTATTTGTCCTGTATGATTGTTAAAATACGACAAAAGAATGAAAATGCTTGAAAATGTAAAAAATAGTATACACATAAGTGTATTAATTTTTACTATAAAGGCAATATTCTGTTGAATATTTGAAACTAAGTTCCCTGCGGATGCAAGAAAATTTCTAAATGAATAAGACTTTTTTGTATTTATTGTGTGCTTTTTTATCTTAAAAGAAGTAAATGTATCTCTATACAGCTTATGAGTAAAATTGCCTATAAAAAAATCTGAGGAATTATTGCGTTTAAAAAAAGCGGTAAAATGTTTGGCAGCAGCAGTTAATAATCCTTCATGTCGATTATTGTTAAATCCTACGTAACTTATTACTTCCATATGGAATATATCGACATAACAATAAAGGCATATTAGAATAATAAAAGGGCAGGCGTAACGGCACAAAAGGTAAAAAAACTTTTGAATTATACCAAACAAAGTTTAAGGAACTTAATATTTTGACTTCCAACAGGAAAGATAATTTTTTATTGCTGCTTATTATCGGAGCTTTATCAGGACTTTTGATAAAACTGTTCGCCCTTGATATTCTGCGTATTTCCGGAAAATCTATGGAACCGTCGATTCCTGACGATTCTTTTGCATTTGTGAATAAACTTGCTTACGGAATAGCAATTCCGTTCAAGGGTGAATTCTTAACGCAATGGTCGGCACCTAAAAAAGGCGATGTAATAATTTATCTTCATAACGATAAAATAGTTGTAAAGCGATGTGCCGCCGTTGCCGGTGAACATCTGGATTTTTTAAGCGAACAGGAGTATAGTCTGGCAATAAATGGAAATAAAATTCCGCTGACAAAAGCACAATATGAAGGTCTAAAGCCTTTTTCAATAGTTCCGGCAGGTTATGTACTTGCTCTGGGCGATAATCTTTCGCAGTCTATTGATTCTCGGGATTACGGTTTTATTTCCGTCAAAAACATAACGGGAAAGATTATCGGAAAATGAACGCAAGATGAACGGATTTTTCAAAAAACCTGCCTTAATAACAATTCTCTCTCTCGGTGCTCTGTTTTTTGCATATGTTTTTACAAGATATGTAAAACTTGCATTTACACCGCAGACACAGATTATTCCCTCTTCTCCGGCTGTTGAGCGCGGTTTCATAGTAGACAGGGCGGGAAAACCTCTTGCCGTACAAACAAACTTTTACCATGTAGGAGTTACGCCGCGTTTAATTAAAAATATCGACGCTTTTGTAAAAGATACTGCCGACATTCTTGAAATGACTGAAGCCGATGAAAGAAATATTATAACCGGTTCAGACAATTCCGGTTTTGTTTATTTAAAAAAAAAGATTGACCATAACATGTATGTCGAATTAAAAAAAATCACGGACAGTAAAAATTATAACTTCGTAAATTACGATAAAATTCCCGGACGCGTATATCCGGAAAATGCTCTCGCTTCCCAGCTTATAGGCTACATGGGAGATGATGGAAAAGGTCTTGCAGGAATCGAATATTCAATGCAGGATATTTTGGCCCCTGCCTTCAAAAATGACGGTACTCCGCCGGAACAGGGGAAAAGTGTTTATCTTACGATAGATGCAAATCTTCAATACAAGCTTGAAGAAATTGCGCGGAATGCAATGAGTACGACACAGGCGGAAAGTATGATTCTTGTTGCTGCAAATGCAAATACAGGTGAAATTCTTTCGTATATCAGTCTTCCGTCCGCAAATCTAAACGAATACGGTTCTGCTTCAATTCAACAGGTGATTGACCGTCCGGCAATGTCCGCATACGAGCCGGGTTCGGTTTTTAAGATATTTACGGTTGCGCTGGCTTACGACGCAGAACTTATTCATGCAGCCGACAGTTTTTACTGCAACGGAATGTATGAGCATAGATTCAGAGGAGCGGAAACTGTACGGATAAAATGTCTCGGTACTCACGGCTGGCTGACTGCCCGCGACGCGTTAAAATATTCTTGTAATTCCGTATTAGGACAAATAAGCGATAAAATGACGGACACGGACTTTGTTGCAGGTATAAGGCTGTTAGGATTCGGTAGACGCACCGGCATAGAACTTCCAAGCGAGACTGCGGGTTCCGTAAAAGATGTAAACAGCAAATTATGGTCGGGACGCTCAAAACCGACAATCGCAATAGGTCAGGAAATAAGCGTATCCGCTCTTCAAATGGTTCAAGCAGCTTCCGCTATTGCACATAAGGGGGTGCCGGTGCAGCCTGCGGTTATAAAAAAAATCACTAATAAGGACGGAACCGTTTATTTTGAACACGAACCGATATACAAAGACCGTGTACTGAAAGAATCTACCGCTGACTATATTTTAAGCTGTATGGAAACAACGGCAACGTCCGGTACAGGTTCCCGTGCTCATATCAATGATATTGCAATAGGCGTAAAAACCGGAACGGCGCAAATGGCGGATAAGGAAAACGGCGGTTACAGCTCTACGGATTTTATTTCAAACTGTATTGCAATCTTTCCTATCGATAAGCCCGAAATCATTTTGTATATCGTCATAGAAAAAGCCAAAGGCGAAACCTATGCCGGACGTATCGTAGCACCCGTTATAAAAGAAACCGCCGATGCCATAATAGACCATTTAGGAATGAGCAGGGGAGACGCAGCTTCTCTTGAACACAGCGGAAGAATCAGCATAAAAGCACAAAAACCTATTACACTCGGCACAAAATTGCCGAATTTTACCGGAATGTCCAAGCGTGAACTTTTACCGCTTTTTTCAAGAACGGATATCCATGTAAAGATTAACGGTTCAGGCTGGGTAACATCGCAAAATCCTGCACCCGGAACCCCCGTAACGGAGAATATGACCATTGAACTCAATTTGGAATAAAAATATCCGCTTATTTCAAACACGTTTTCCGCAGCTGGCAGAAATATTTCAAACTTATATAAAACATTTCGATTCGCTTGCAGGAACAGAAAATGAATCCGAACTGTATAATTTTTGGAAAATAAGCAAGGCTAAAAACGGAATGCCGACGGCACAGGAAAACTCGATTCATATTCATTCTGCGTATAATCCTGAACGGGAAGCAGAAAGTTTTATCAATGCTCATAAAGATGAATGTGAAAAATCAACAGCTCTTTTATTTATGGGATTCGGATTGGGTTATTCGATAATCGAGGCGGCAAAAAAATATCCTGAGAAAGAATTTATTCTTACGGAAAGCCGCCCTGAATATTTTTTTGCTTCGCTTTTATTTCTTGATTGGCAGGCAGTTTTTTCCATTCCGAATATCATTACCGCAATTTCATGTACTCCGGAACAGTTTATGGCGATTATAAATCGGCATGAAGTTTCAAAAACTGTTATTCTAACTCAAAAAGCATATACAGCGCATGATTCCGAATATTTTTCGATTTTAGAAAAACTTATCAACCGCTCCATAAAAAAAGAAGAAATCAATAAAGCCACTCTCAACCGCTTCGGAAAATTATGGGAGCATAATATACGAAAAAATATAGAAACGGTGCGTAAGCTCGGAGGGGTTGAAGATTATAGAGATTTTTACAAAGGGTGTTCGTTCATGCTTATTGCGGCGGGACCTTCTTTACAAGAACTTTTACCGGAGCTTAAAGAATTAAAAAAAAGACTTATCATGGTTTGTGTAGATACGGCACTCCGTGCCTGTCTTAATTGCGGCGTTGAACCTGATTTTATCGTTCTTACAGATCCGCAATATTGGGCATACCGACATATAGCAGGACTTGCCGCACCTTCAAGTGTGCTTATAACACAGGCGGCAGTTTATCCTGCCGTATTTAGATTTGTCTGCCGCAAAATAATAACCGCTTATTCAATGTTGCCGGTTTGTTTAGAATTTAAAGACGAATTGCAAAAAAAAGGTGATTTAGGTGCAGGCGGTTCCGTTGCAAGCGCGGCATGGAATTTTGCATTTATTGCAGGAGCATCTGCTGTTTATGCAGCAGGACTTGATTTATCTTATCCTGCCAATATGACACACATCAGAGGCAGTACTTTTGAGCAAAATGCACATATTTCATCGGTAAGATTATTTCCGGCAGAAACGACTGGAATGCCCGCGCTGTTCGGAGGAAATATTAGAAGCGGCAAAGATTATTGCGGCAGGGAAGTGCGCACCGATTCACGTATGCAGATGTTTGCCTGGTGGTTTGAAAGCCGTATCGCCGCTTGCCCCAGTGTAAAAACATACTCTTTGTCGGATAAATCACTTGCAATACCGGGTATTACAGCTGTTGACGTTGAAAAAGTGATGCAGCTGCCTATAATTCGATAACGGTGGCAATGCCTGCATGAAGCGGAACACTTTTAGTCATCGTCCTGCATCGCTCCTCTAAAAAAACGCTTAAATTCTGCCGAAAATCAAAAGGCGGTTTATTTCTTTTTTATATTTTGGAGATTTTTTATGAAAAATAAAACAATCGGAATATTAGCTATATTACTTGCAGCCGGAACATTTTCTTATGCGGATGTATTTTTTTCAGGATTCGCCGGCGCAAAGGTCGATCTTTCTTCAGATAAAACATTTTCCGGATTTGATCCGCGCTTAAATATGCAATCTTTTTTTTCAGGACAATTAAGTCTTTCCGAAAATATAATCTTTCACGGAGAGTTTTCCCTTCAAACGGCAGATTTAATCGAAAATTCGGTATTCAAATCAACACCTGCAAACTTCCAGATTGACGAAATATCGTTGATATTCAGACAGCCTATGTTGAATGCTGTAAATTACACAAGTGCGTTTATGGGAACTTACGAACCTATCGGTTCGGATATTTTTTTACGAAGATATTTCGGAATTCAGCCGATTGCGTCTCATCTTACGGAAAGTTGGCTGGGACTTGCGGGTTCTATAATCTATCCGGTTATAGGGACGGGCGGGGCAAATGTTACGAAATTTTCAGCCCACCCGATTGCGACCGGTATATATGCGTATGTGAATCACGAACTTTCCGAAAGTTACGTTTTTAATATGGATGCGCGTTTTGCATGCGTATACCGTTTTTTTGCGTTTGATTTTGCCGGCGGAGTAGGCATTCCAATCAATTCGGAAAAACATCGCGATTTATTTGTTGCAGTAGATACTATTTACGGCAGAGCAGGCGTAAATATGCTTGTCGGAAACAGTTATACTGCATCTCTTTTTATCCAGGCGGGGATTTCAAATATTCCGTTTAGAAAAGAAGATGAAGCTTTTGAATTCGATAAGCAAAAAGCATATATGCTGGTAGAACCCAGATTTAAAATGAAAAGATTCCAGATGAATATATCGGCATTCAGTTTACCTAAAGATACCGTTGAAAAGATGATTTTTATAAACGACACATTAGGCGGAAATATAGAAATATTCACCGATAATCTTTACCTCAAAAATAAGATATTTGTTTTTGGAATAAATGGAGCCCTTACATTTCCTGACAAAACTTTTATGGACTTAAAAAATATCAATTCGTTGTTCGACGAATACACGATTGTAACTGCTCCGTATTTTGCAACAAGATTTTATAACGGAGACATTCATGCAATGCTGCAAATCTGTGTTACCGACATAATCGAAGAAAAAATATATTCCGCGTTTAAACTTAATGTAGGTTACAAAACACAGTTTTAAGACGAACATTTTAAGTTTCTCAGTTTCAAGGTATCGTGACTGTCTTCACCTGCTGGAAAAATTCAGTTTTTTCGTCTATATTGAATCCGTCCTGAAGCTGAAATTTTCAGAACGGATTACTTTGAAACACGATGTTTTAAGCAGTGATATTTCAACGACTTAAAACTCGTCAATCTGAGCGATAACTTTGTTATCACTCAACTCTATTATAAAAAAAACGAGGTTAATATGGCAGAATTGGAATACAACGGAACATATGAGGCGGCATTGAATTCAAGTCGTGCTCTTGAAGAAAATATTCTAAAGCAGCCGAAAAAATACAGGGTTTTGACAGGCGACCGCCCGACCGGAAGATTGCATATAGGGCATTATTTCGGTTCTTTAAAAAACCGTGTACGGCTGTCGAAACTCGGCATACCTACTATGATTTTAATTGCAGATTACCAAGTATTGACCGATCACGATTCATTTAGGGAAATAAGTCAAAACACAAAGCAGCTTGTCATCGACTATCTTTCTGCAGGAATTGAACCGGGTGATGATGTAATTATTTATCCGCACAGTTATGTGCCGGAAGCTAATCAACTTATGATTCCGTTTTTGACGCTTGTATCAAATGCGGAATTAAGCCGTAATCCTACAGTAAAAGAAGAAATTCAAGCGGCAGGATTAAAGAGCATAAATGCCGGAATGTATACGTATCCTGTGCATCAAGCTGTGGATATTCTTTTTTGCAAAGGAAATGTCGTTCCTGCCGGAAAAGATCAGCTTCCGCATCTTGAACTTACACGTACTATTGCACGCAGATTTAACGAAAAGTTTTGCGAGGGCAGAGAACCGGTATTTCCCGAACCGCAGGCTCTTTTAAGTAAAACTCCAAGTATTTTAGGACTTGACGGAACCAAAATGAGCAAAAGCCGCGGCAATGCGGTAATGCTGGGTGCAACGGAAGATGAAACTGCCGTACTGATAAAAAAAGCAAAAACCGATGCGGATAGAAATATCACTTTTGATCCGATAAACCGTCCTGAAGTTGCAAATCTTTTGATGTTAATATCGCTTTGCACAAATGAAGAACCTGAAGCTATTGCAAATAAAATTGGAAGCGGTGGAGGCGGAATGCTGAAGCAAATGCTTACTGAAGCGTTAAACGAAGAACTTCGCCCGCTGCGAAAAAAGCGTGCGGAATTTGAAAAAAATCCCGAATATATCCGTAAAATCCTTTTAGACGGTTCTTCAAAAGCGCGCGAAATTGCAGAACAAACACTCAAAGAAGTACGTTCCGTAATGAATATGGAAATATGAAACTTTCCGATTTTCTTAAATGGCTGGACGGATTTTTAAATTTTGAAAAAACACAGACCAAAAATATTTTTTGGCTCGATACCATGCGTTTTTTATGCGCACGGCTTGGAAATCCGCAAAATTCTATCAAATGTATTCATGTCGCAGGTTCAAAAGGAAAAGGCTCAGTATGCGCAATGTGCGCGTCAATCATCGAAAGTGCAGGGTATTCATGCGGACTTTATATGTCTCCGCATATCGTTGATTTTCGTGAACGCGTAACTACACCTCACGGATTTTTCGACGATTCGATTTATGAAAGTGCCGCAAAAGAACTGTATGAAACCGTATGCGAAATCCCAAAAGATGAACTTCCCGGCGGCAGAAGATTTACATGGTTCGAACTTGTAACTGCGTTTGCGTTTTTGTGCTTTAGGAATGCAAAAGTCGATTTTGCAGTTTACGAAACAGGTCTTGGCGGAAGGCTTGATTCTACAAATGTTGTAATGCCGCTTGTAAGCGTACTCATGCCTATAGAATTGGAGCATACGGAATTTTTAGGCGGAACTATAAAAGAAATTGCTGCAGAAAAAGCCGGAATTATAAAAGACGGAGTTCCTGTTGTTGTCGCACGGCAAATAAACATGGAAGCGGAAAAACTTTTTTCGGATTATGCAAAGAGTCATAATTCAAAATGTATTTTTGTTGAAAGTGCAATAGAAAATTTTTCTTATTCATGTCAAAAAGGAAAAATGCTCGTTTCTTTTGATTCAGACCTTTTTGACGAGCGGCATATATCAGCTTTCACAAAATTACTTGGAGCAAAACAGGCAGAAAATGCCATAACTGCAGCAACCGCTATAAAAACTGCAATTCCTTCAGTAACGGCAAATCAAATACAGTCGGGACTTGAATCAGCTTATCTTCCTGCCAGATTTGAAAATATACCTGTTCCAAAACGATATGAACGCATACGAAATATAATAATTGATGGGGCGCACACAGCTGTTAGCATAAAATATACGATTTCAACATTAGAAGAAATATTCGGCGCAGGCAAAAAGAATTTTCATCTTCTGTTTGCCTGCGCAAAAGATAAAGATGCAAAAAGCATCGCAAAAGAATTGCGTGGAATCTTTGTAAAAATTGTACTTACAGAAACAAAAATGAACAGAGCATTTTCCGCTCATGAGTTAAAAAATATATTTGCTGCAGAGGGATTAAATTGTTCCGTTGAAAGCGATATACAGAATGCTTTATTAACTTCGTTGGAAAATGCTTCCAAAGAAAACGCAATTCTTTTAATAACCGGTTCATTTTATCTTGCCGCAGATGTTATAAAAAGTTTAAACCTAATGTAGGTATAATAAGTAAATGTGAGCGTCTAATTACAACCACCTAAAATTAATCAAATTTACATAATAAAATGGTCTCCAGAACGGAGGCCATTTTGAATTTATTCGAAACAAAAACAAAAAGAGAAGTCTGACTAGATCGATATGCAGTATCAAGAGTTGATATTGATACATTCTGCCAAATGAATCACATCAAAAAAGAAACAATCACAAAAGCTCCGGATGAAAAAATGTCATCTTACAGAGAAGAACATCCCCCTAAAGAACCGGCAATCGAGAAATTTCAGATTATTGATGATGATCCATGTTTTGAAAAAACTTAAGAAAAGATAATCGTAAAACTTGGGAATGCAACTATAGAAGTTCCTCCTAATAATACATATTCTGTCTACTTGAGGTTATAAATTATGAATAATTTATAAATGATTCTAATTTTTTTTCAAACTGTATTATGAGTCGATGAACTTTTTATCTAGGATAGATGGTTAGTTTTATGAGAAAATTGCTTTTTTACTTAACTTTGTATTCAAAAAAAGTTGACTGTTTTTTTTAGTTTATTTGTCATCCCCTTCTGTTTCTGAACTGTCTTCTTCATCCTGACTATCAGAAGTTGCGCTTTCAATGTGTGGCATTTCAGTAGAATTCTGCCCATCAAGCCAAAGTAAAAGGTAATCTAGGAAAGTATTACTTGTATCTGAAGAAGAGAATTTTATTTGTTTTGTAAATAGAATTTTGCCAGTTGGCTTTAGCCAAATGTAGATTTGCTCAATAAGTGAAATTACAGTTTGAATCTCAGAACTAAATGGCGAGAATAATTCCTGAAAACTTGAGCCCATCTCCCTTGAACGTATTAAAGCACAAAGTAATTCTAGATGAGAACGAAGCGGATTCAGCAATCCGTTAGATAACATGTTATTTTCAAGTTCTTTATTCATATCAAATTCATGTTGAATTGCATTAATAACTTTAGAAAAAAGCTGTTCCATTTGAGTATATGATATTTTTTTTAGTAACTGTTCATTACGCCATAATGAAATTGTGAGGATTTGTAGTTTGAAAGAAACCATTTCATAAGCCATGTCTTCATTGAAATCCAGAGCCCATTCATAAACTTCTTTTTGAATACTTGAACCTGCGTCACCTATAAAATAACCGAACTGGTAACAGAGCAAGTCAATTTCTTGCCTGCGCTGTGAGAAATCAATCTTTTCTGTCAATTTTTTTCGAATAAAACCTGATGCAATTCTTAGTCCATCCGAATGCATAACACAAGCCAGTAACATCAATTCATTCCATAAAGACGGAATCCTTAAAATTTGATTGTTTTCTAGTAAAGTTCTCAAAGATTCTTGTACTTGAAGAACAGATTTAGATAATTCTTTAGAAGTATCAGCTGTAAAAATTGAATTTCTATTATTCCAAATTTGCATAGAAGGAAACCTCAAACGCCGACCTATAGATTTAAATGCACTAGGGTGAAGAGTTCTTCCTATAGTCAAATTAGATGAAATCACATAATTTGATGTTGACTTTTTTTTATCAATAGAAAATGAAAGATCTGATATTTTTATACATGGATTATCATTATCGAGTTTTCTAAAAGTCTGAATGTTGATAAGTACATTTCTAGAAGCTTCAAAAGGAATAGAATAGTATTTCCTTCCATTTCCATTCTGTACAACTTTTGGCATCGATGGAATAGAAATCGTATATCTGTTTATATCAGCATCTTCTCCAAGACAAAATTTCTGGAGTTCATTTATATATTTGAAATTATCAATATTCCAAACTACTAAATCACTCTTTTCCTTTGTTCGTACATTCTCCCAATTCTCAAATTCACTCCAAGAACGAATAGGAGGGAAATTTGGAACCGGAAAAGCATTCTCATCAATTTTACGCCATTCAACCTTTGCGCGAATAAATTCGGAACTATTAACCGGAACAAAATACAATTCAAACGGATGTTCTTCGCCATATGTATAATACATCTCAAGACGACATTCTGTATTTCTTCCTAGTGGGAAGGCGGCATTAGTTAAGCATGCTTCATATCTAAGAGAAGATGATGTATCTGAATTGCTTCTACTCAGACGGAAATGATATGTCTTAACATTTTTATTGAGAATAAATTTTTCCGGAATATCAATTCTTTGTCTTTGTCCTCGAATTGGAAGAACTGTTTTTCCATATGTGAGATTACTTCCTGATCTTTTACCATTTTTAAGATATGTCATCTTAAGGATAGGAAGATGTTCACTCCACATTGGTATATCTTTTACTTTATCCTGAATATGAGCACAGAAAGCGGCTCCAGATGCTGCTTCAAATGGGATATTTAAGAAAACCCAATTTTTTTCAGGAAGTTCTAATCTTGCTTTTTCAATTGATTTCTGACCTGAGATAATAATAACCCTGCTTGATTCTTTAATTACTTCGGTCTTTGAAATCGCGGTCTTAATATATTCCATTACTCTTGATGGTTCATACTCTTCAAATCTTACAGATGGATGATGTTCCCATCTAATACCACATGGGATATCGGGATAATCTGATAATTTCACAACTGTTTGATTACCCATTTCAAAGGAAGTTTTTGCCTGGATTGGAGTAATTGAAAATACCTTATTATCTCCACTTTTTTCAATTACAAATACAAAATCATTGTCTAAAACTGAACAGTTTTTAAATACATCACTCTGATGAAATGCAAAAACAACACCAATACTATTTGGAACAGGGGTTGCACTTGGGAAAACAGTATTTGCAGTTGAACGGATTCTACTTAAAGAAAAATCTTCCAAATAATCTGGTAAAAGATAATATAGCGTATTTGTATTATAAAAAGCACGAATACTATTCATAAAATCATATGCTGCAGAAGACAATTTTTCTTCAGATAACACCTGATTTTCTGAATCAAAGAAAACATCCTCAAATGAGACTGTCTCAATTTTATAGTCATTAACGCTGTCAGAATAAGAAGCTGGAGAATTAGATGTTTCAAGATTAATCCAGTCAGTCTCAGTATTTTCAGTCCAGAATTGACGGGTTAAACGTGAAGAAAATTCCCGGCTTTCAAATTTGTCAGAATTTGAAAAAGAAACAGATTTATATGGAAATTCTGAGAAATTAATTGCAGTATATTTTTGTTCTTCATCAAAACCGGCTGGTATAGTTCTCTTTTCTGTTATCTTATCTATTGAATGGGCAAGTTTAAGGGAAACCTTATCTGCATCAGATAGAGTTACAAGAGATTCGGATATTACATTATTTCCGATAATAAGTTTATTAAAATGTATTTCTATTCCATGCTCTTTTCCTTCTTTTGAAGTTACGGTTATTTTATTGCCTTTCATTTCAAGAGCATAATTTTCAGCTTCTACCCGTATACAATTACTAGATTCAAAGGGTATATTGCAAATCTCAAATTTGTTGTAATCAAATTTAAGTGGAGACTGTAGGATTTTACTTCCATTACTCTGAAGAATTGATAGTGTCTTCCAGAATATATATATTGATAAGAATCTTTCTATATCATTCCAGTCATCAAGAACCATTTCATCCATATCCAATAAGAACTGCCAGCCACGCCAGATTTTTTTATAGTTCTTATCATGGAGAAGAATGTTGTTTGGAGGAAGATTCTGCCATTTTCCAATACGATCTGCTTCATCAGTTTTTAACCAACGACGGATTATCGAATAGAGTCTTGGTAAAGTAGAATCTTCATTTTCCAATTCATCAAAACACTTCTGGCGTTCATCTAAAACATTCACAAGTCTTACCAGATATTTTTTTAAGAGTCTATTTTCAAGAGTATCCGTTCCCTGCTCTCTTTTTACAGCAAAAATTGTTGGTTTTACAGCAATCTTTTCACGGACAGTTCTTCCAGGTCGTCTGGAAATCTCCATAATACCTGCAGAGTCTATTTCACGTGCCTGATAAATATTCATTCTTTCATGGGAACGAATAATTTCGTTTCTTGGATTTTCAAGAAGATACAAAAGAGAACGTCTATTGTAAGATAAACTTTTATATAACCAATCAAACTTATTAATATTTTTTTCCTCTAATTCCTCTTTGTCTAAAGTGATTAATCCTGATACTTTATCCAAAAAAGATGTCATATCTGATAGAAGAGGGTCTCCTGTATTTGGATCAAATTCTAAAACAGAAAAAAGCCAGTTTCTTAACTGAAGCAAAAGAATTGCTTTAGAATCCTTTTTTTTGAGTGCACTTAAAAATGACCGATAATCAATATTATCTTCTAACATTTTTTCTCACTAGTTAGTTTGTTGATTTTCATTCAAATATTCAGAAGTCACCCAAAGGAACTGCCCGTCACCAAATTTGATTGCATTATCAAAGTCTTTTGCAATATTTAATGCATGTCCTGAGTTCTTGAAAGTTTCTATATTCGTTCTGATTTCATCCAAACACTTTTTAGATTCACCACGAGTTTCAATTCCACGAAGCTTTGGCATAATTTTCTGAACAAGCTGGTCTTCAAATGCGGGATCAATTTGCTTTGAGATTTCCTTAATAAAATCTTCTTCAGATGAACCGGAATGATGACAAAGGAAAGCTTGTCTTACATCCGGATAGTTCCAAATATAGTTTTCAATAGATTGCCAAACACGATGTCCAATTGCACGACCGATATTTGAAATAGATTTATTAATTTTCTCTACCAACTCTTTGTAAGGTGCAATAATTTTTTCTGTTTCATCAACTTGTGAATCATCAAGGATAAGCTTCCAGGAATTCCATGTTTCAACTGAAAGATATTTTTCTTCAGCTGCAACATTTCTATTCAAATTGAGACGTCTTTTGAATTCATCGGGTCTAGGGAAGTTGATAACAATACCACGGTCCAAAACTTTATCGGAAAGACTCTTTGTTGTTTCATCCTGATTCATTGTTCCAACCCAAAGTACATTTCTTCCCAAAGGTAATGGGTATGCATCAGTTCCACCAAGTTTTACGGCAAGAGCCGGATACTGAGGATCCCCTTCTTTTTTTCCACGACGTTCTTCCAGTTTACTTAAAAATTCAGCAAAATACTGTTCTATGTGAGCAAGATTCATTTCATCTAAAAGAACAATATTCATTTGGTCTTTTAAACTACATTCATATTTATCATGCTTTTCTGTCTTTTCACAATTTTCAGTCTGGGTTTGAACAAGATATTGTAAGAGAGGTTGGGCTTCAAATTTGCTTGATACAGTATTATAGTAACCAAGCATAGCTTCTTGGCTGTCCCAGTTAGGCTGTACAGGAATATTTAGACAGTTAATACCGCCAAATTTTGCATATAATTGTGGAAGTTCAGACTTACCGGTACCACTGACACCTGCTAGTACTGCTAAAGGTGACCATTCAGCAGTCTTTAAGGATGTGTGAAATGCCTTCAAAATACGAAGATTAAATTCAAGACCATAGTCCTTTATTTTTTCCCTTACATTTTCTAGCCATTCCAATTCCTGCTCAACAGATTTATTTGCGATTGAAGCAGTTGCATTGTTTTCATCTAAATCGCTTGTTTCTACAGTTGTATTATCTGAAGTATTTGTTTCTTCATCATAATCTACATTTTCATCGTCTTCATCTTCCTGAGTACTTGTTACATCTGGTTTTTTCTCAGCAAATAGGGCTTCTTTTCGAATTTTTTCTTCTGTAAAATTCTCATGCGGAGCCATGATTGTTTTTATTTTATCTTCAATAGTAGTCTCTTTATCATACAAATCTCTGTAATGTTGAAGAGCTTCTGTTAACTCAGCGTTCAAAGTATCGAGTTTCTTGTTGCTGTCTTCGAGAATTTTTTTATCTCTTTCAAGAGCCATAATAGTGAGTCGATCGTGTTCACCTAAGAACATATTATTTTCAACTCTTGTAAGTTTCTGATTCAGTTCATCTCTCTGGTCTGAAAGTGTTCTGATTTCAGTATCTTTTTTTGCAATTTCGCTCATTACATCATCTGGATATGAAGCAAGTTCACGCTTATAATCTGTTACCTGTCTTTGGAGACTTTGAATTTTTGTAAGAATAGCTTCCGGTTCTTCTCCAGCCAAACGATTTTTTATTTCATTGAATGAATTTACCTGCCTTTCAAGGTCAGCCCTTTCCTGGCTAAGACGATCATACTCTTGTTTATAGTTATCGAGTCTTGCTGTTAATTCTCGAATCTGTGCATCAGCAAGTTCTCTTGCTTTTTCGTCAAGAGACTGTTCTTTATTTAAAACATTTTGTTTTGCAGCATCTAGTAAATTTTTATTTATTTCATGTTCTCTTCGTGCCTGATTTAATTCGTCACGATCGCTCTTAAGACGATTTTCTTCTTCACGAAGATTCTTTTCCTGCTCTGCTAGAATATTTCTTCTTTCAAGAAGTTCGTCATCTGTTTCCTGAAGCCTTTTATTTGTTTGTTCAACAAGTTTTGCTTCGTGTTCTGCTTCCATCTGCTGATGCATAGAGTGAAGTTTTTCTCCGTACTCTTCCTGTTTTTTTAGTATTTCCTGTGAGTAATTTGAGATTTTTTCTTCAATTTTTCTATCTGTATCAGCATTTCTTTTTGCAAACCCTGAGTCTGCTTCTCGTTGTTTTGGTTCAAAGTCGATTTTTTCATGATCCAGTGCTATTTGTTTTTCATCGATTTCATTTTCGCGAGAATTTAATTTTTCAGTTATTTCATTTTTTACTTTTTCAAATTCATTTCTTGCAGTTTCAAGATTATCCTCTTGTGCTTTTAGTAAATTTTCCTTGTAATTCAAGGCTTCTTCTTTCTTCTGAAGTTCTAATTCTTTCTGTTTGTTGTCCTTGTTTTTGCTAAAAAATCCCATTTTGTTACTCCTATTCGATGAAATTAAGAATCTCTTTTATTATATAAGTGTAGATATTTTCAAAATTTGACACTTCTTCTGAAGAATATTCACGAACATCCTTATGTCCACGCTGTTTCAAAAGTTTATCTATATCAATGAACATATTTGGATGCCTTGATGAAATATCCTTCAACTCACTATCACTAGCCAAAAGAATAAAACCTATTACAGCAGCCCCTAATGTATCACATGCACCACAGACAGCTCTCCTAATTCTTTTATAATTTACAGTATTAAGAGAATCGGGCAATACGCCAGATTCTAAATAAAAACCTGAATTTCTACATTTTTCTGCTGCATAATTGGTATTTCTCTGTTCTTTATCAGGCGGATTTACTCTTCGTAATATTGAAACAATAGTTTCTTTAAATATTTGCTGCATAACTGAACATATGCTCCCTACAATATATCGTCTTTCCGAAAAACTCATTTTACAATTTATCATTTGATTAACAATATTTGTATTTAATGAATTAATTGTTGAATTTCCAAACGTTTTGTACAAATCCATTTTGGCATTAAATCGCTGATTGTATCTTTCAGCATATATCTCGTAATCATTATCTTGAATTTTTGATCCAGAAATTGCTTTAATATCTTCTTCCAGTTCCGGGCAAAGAATAGTTGAATAACTTAAAACCTGTTTCATATACTCTGAAACAGCCTTATAGCTAACATCTCTTGCACCTACCCCCGGACCATGTGCTATATATGTTTTATCACGCAATTCTTTAAGAGATAACATCTGGGAAATAAAATCCGGATGCTTTGCACAAAGATAATCTAATGGAGTTTCTTTCTGAGAATTTGAATAAGCAAGAGCAAGACATAATAATGGTGCAAATTCTGCAGGCTCGCCTTCCCTTATTCCTCTTATTTTCCCATTATAAACTCTAAGTGCCTGTTTTTCCTGTTCTGTAAGCTCAAACCCAAGTTTGTCGGCCAACGGATAATATAAAATAGTGCCGGAATCAATAGAGTCTGATTCAGAAAGCAATTGTTTATTCAACATTCTTGCTTCCTCATCTGCATCTCTTATCTGATTATCTTCTTCAGTTTTATCATGATTATTTTGATAATGGAGTTTCAAAACTTCTTCAAATGCTGAATATAAATCATAAATGATTTGTTCACCTTTTCTCTGAATTTCTTCACGCGCGGATAAACTGTCTTCCATATTCACATTTTTTATTGACTCTATTTTTTTGTATGATTCATATAACAATTTTGATATTGCAGGATACTCAAACTTTGGAAAGTCACTTATACCTTCTACATCTTTTTCATCACTCTTTACTGTTCCATTGTCAATAATTCGATTTAACCATTTATTTTTTTCAATATCAGTTCCACGAATAAAATCAGTATAAATATCTGATATTCCATTCCCTGTTGCATCAGTTGAATATCTATCTCCTGCTGAAGTAGCAAATGCTCTGGTAGCAACCAACACAAATTCTTCAGTTTTAATTTCAGCCTTGTTCGAGGAGTTATCCAGAGTAATTCTATCTTCTTTGTTAGCAAACTTATTAAACTTTCTGATTGCACGTAAAATCAAAGCCGGTTCCGGCTTCGTGATTATATTTCTTTCGATATTGTCTATTATGTCAGGAAAAACTAAATTTGCTTTCAATTCTTCATTTCCAGGAAGGTAATATCGAGCATAGGGAGTATCTTCTCCTGGGAAAATTCCTTTTATAGAGTTCAAAGGAGGATTTTCATCAGCATAATCAAGGATTTTTCCTGATATTAAATCTTTTAAAATGCAAATAATAATAGGCTCGGAATTTTGTTCAGATAAAGCTTTTCGTAAACATTCAATTCCTTTATCTGCAATTGCATAAGTTTTAGGCTCCAGAAATTTCTTGGAAACTAATCTGTTTTGAATGAATTCAACTATTTCTGGAGTCATTTTCATCTGAGCTGATAAATCTGAGGTTGTAGTTATTTTACAGTCTGCCAAGCCTAGCACTGTTTTCTCAAATACATCAAGAATCATTTTTGCTGACTGGATTTCTACCCTATATAAAATACAAGGCCATAAGAGATTTGTAATCGTATTCTTTTCGACTGAAAATATTGATTTTGTTAAATTGTTATCATTATGAATAACATTTCTAAACTTAGATCTATAATAATCGATAGAAGTAAAATCTTTATTTTCCATGTCTAAACTCCTGCTCCATTAATAATTTCTTCAGTTGTAATAATTTTTCCATACTCATTGTTTTTACACAAATCATAGAAACTATTAAGTTCCGGCACTGCAACTTTTGCAATTTCACTTGTAAAAAGTTGTTTATCGCCAGTTACAACAAGGACTTTCTTCTGACGGCTCATACTTACACACAAACGATTCTTTGACATTAGGAATCCAAAAAGTCTTTGTTGTTCTTTTTCACCTTCTTCAGTATCTCGTTCATAATTCTTATAAGCATTATTTATGCTTTTTTCTGATGCACTACGAACAGCACATAAAATAACTGCATCAAATTCCATACCTTGAAAAGCATCAACGGTTCCAATTCGAATTCTTTCTT
This sequence comes from uncultured Treponema sp., assembly GCA_963544675.1. Taxonomy (GTDB): domain Bacteria; phylum Spirochaetota; class Spirochaetia; order Treponematales; family Treponemataceae; genus Treponema_D. The sequence goes on along the minus strand of CAUUGI010000003.1, from coordinate 37,787 downwards.
TCAATTCTATTTTTTCACCGAATTCATTTTCTTTGGATGTATCACCTGATTCAACATATTTGTATTCATCCATAAAACCTCCATTTTTATTACATATACCGAGATTGGATAATTCATGTCGTACTTCAGAACATTGAGCAGAGTAAAAACTTATTACACCAAATGTTTTCTTCTTTTCGGTATCGGTATCAAGCCATTGTTTCAACAATTTTGCAGCAACTCTGGCTTCTGCTTTTCTGTAACGGCTCTTCATACTGTTCTTCTGCTCTTTATAATCTCCTTCATCGTGTGGAACATCACACCAAACAGCAGCTTTTCCGCTTACAAAAGGTAAAGTGTGCTTAAATTTATCAGGTCCTAACGGTGAATCGAAACCTTCCCCATATGGATTATAAAATTGATCACTTATAAAATTTCCTAATAAAGGATGCATACGATATTGTTTATCTAATGTTATCTTTTTATTTAAATCAAGCTGCTTAAACAATCTTTCAAAAGTACTTTCATTCAAATATGCGATTTCTTCTTTATTTGCAGTTGCTTCTTCCAATTGTCTTTCAATTTCCTGATCTACTTGCTGTGGTAATTGTCTCTGATCACCAACAAGAATAATATGTTTTCCTTTTGCTAATGGAATCATTAAATCAGGTGGAGCAACACGTGCAGCCTCATCTACTATTACATATTCATAAGGAGTTTCTCCAGTTTCCTTTGAATCCAACCCCATATCCTTTCTGGATGTCGAGATTTCACGTCCTTCCACCTGCTGTACAGTGGCTGCAAATACTGGATTATATTCAAGAAGTGTGTTCCATACACCTTCAGGATTTGTTCTCAATTCGCTTACTAAGTTTGACAATACAGCATTCTTTTTTTCTGCTGGATCTAAAGGATTGTTCTGTATTCGTTCTGTTACTTCCTCAAGAATTTGATTAATTGCAAGGTTTTCTTTTCGAACACGGAATTCATTTGAAGGTAAATATTCATCTAACAACTGATTTTTATAATCTTCAAGGTCTTCAAGAAATTCAAGTGAGTCTCCTGTTAACCAATGACAAGCCTTTTCGAGACATGATGCTAATGATTGCCCGTTCTGTTTTAATTCATCTGCTAATTCTAATGCTCGATTTACTCCATCGTCTTTGAATGAAATTTCATCTGTCCTAAGTGCATACAGAGAAGTCAGAATCTGTTCATTCGAAAACGGATTTTCAATATTATTCGCATCATCTAATAAAGAATCTATTCGTTCTAAAATCGATTCTGTTACAAATCTAGCTGGAAGTTCTTTTATTCCCTGTAATAGATTCTTTTCCATCTCAAATGAAGGAGACTTGTGGTAATCCAGAAACAAATTCTGAACTTTGTGTAATTCCATAGAGGATTCTACAGATGGATTTGCCTTTTCAATTTCAGCAGCCTTTTTTATACTCCATTTAATAATTCGTTCCTCCGTATTCGACAAGCTATATTCATCTTCTTGACCAGAATGTCCAAACTTAATGGAAGGAAGAGAGTTTACCGAAAGTCTGCGATTTATGTTACTTACAGCATCATGCTGAAGACTGGTTACCAATATTTTCCCGGCCAGTTTAGTTCCTTTTTGAAAATCTTCATTCAAGGATTCAATAATTGCACAGATTACTGTTGTTTTACCTGTTCCGGGAGGTCCTTGAATAACTGTCACATCAGGACTGTTCAATGCAAGAGAAACTGCTTTAGATTGATTTATAGTTGGTTCATGTTCAAATATTTTATTTTGAACCTTAGCAGACATCTTTTTTTGACTACGGTTAATATCAGGAACCGCAAGGCTTGAAGCTCCTTTTCCATCAAGAATTAAAGCCAAGCCACTAATTTGACTTTTTCCCTGTACGATATTTTGTCTGGCACGACGTCTTCTTTCAACCTGTATTTTATCTCCGGAAATCGAAAGAACAATGAATAAATCACCATTGTCTCCTCTTTTTGGAACAGTTCCTGCTTTTACACTGGATTTTGTTATGATATCAATATAGTTATGTCCAATGGAATCAATTTGTAAATTACTCCACAGTTTCTTTTCTTTATCCAGTTCTTTTTCTTCTTTTGAAAGTCTTTTAAGAGAATCTTCCTGTGAGAGTTTTTTATCAACTTCTTCCTTAATCCATTCCTCATATGTCAAAGAATAATTTTTCAAATATGAGGGCAATTCCTGTACAATATCAATTCGATCCAGGTATTCCGAAAGTTCTCTGATATTTCCTTTGTTATCAGTCTGGGAAAAATAAAATCGAAGTGTATGAGTATCTCTAACAAGTTCTTGTTTTCCAGAAACAGCAACAAAACCAATTTTCCTTGAAGATTCTAGAAGTCTGTTTCCAATTAGATTATTATATTCATCCCACTTTCCAATATAACTGCTTCCATCTTTTAAATCATTTTCAATCTCAAGTGCATTTAAACGCGATATTGTTTCAGAACCTTTATCATTAAATTTTATCTTTCCATGAAGAAGACAAACAGAATTATCAAAATTTCTTGGGGTTCTGTTCTTAATACCTTTAGCAAAAAGAAGGGGACTATCTTTATTGTCTGAAGTTTTTACTAAAAGCTGTCTGTTTTTACTTACCAATGAGAAATCGCCTATTCCAGCGTTTTCATCTTGAAAAGAACTTACGGTCGCAGAAGAGCCAACAAATAGATAAAATGGCTCATCTTTTGAACCAATGCTGAATTCTGATTCAAATGCCTTACCAATATCAGCTAATGTTTTTCCTCTGATCCCATTTTTTTTTGCAGAAAGTGGATTATCCTTATCCAATAATTCATCCGTCATATTAATGATGAATTCATCTTTTATATTCTTAATTCCATTGAAAAATACAACTTCAATATCAAAACTGTTATTTGAAATCAAATCAATAATTTCAAATAAGTTTGGAAGCCCTGAAGAAAGACGGTTTTCCAGGGATGGCAGTTCATCACATTTTGTGATTTTTACCATCTTTAACTCACCTTTCATGTCCAATATATATGCATCTGAGATTCTATTATCTTTTGAAATCTGTCCTATAGAAACGCGATGTACATCTTTCGTATTAGGAATGGACGAAGACTTATCAGAGTAAGGTTCTAAACGACATTGGAAATGTTCTCCATATCTAATTTCATTCAACTTCATAAACTATTCCCCAAGTACTTTGATTACAACTTTTTCTGACATTGTACCTTTATAGTAAGCAGTAAAAGAAGTATTTTTATTCAATATTCTTTTTCCTGTAAGAATTTCTTCTTTGCCATTTTCAAAAGAAAGGTGAACTACACATGAATCTTTTAATTTTCTTACTTCGATAGAATTATCCTTTTCTTTTATTCCAATAATAGGTTCATCTCCTTTACCTATTCTAAAAGGCTCAAAACAACGAGATGGGATTTCGATTTCCTGCTCATCTTCAAATTCATGAACAAAAAGTATTGGTTCACTATTTACCTTGTTTGTGGTTACTTTTAAGACACTATTTCTTTTTGAAGAACAATAAGGGCATTCATTATTTTCATTAGAATAAAAATATGACATCCCACATGAGATGCAGTTAACGGTTTTATCAAGTGCTCGTGCAAAAGCAATTGGCCATCTTGTTAAAGGAGTCCTTAATTCTGGTTTTGTATGTCCAACTCTAAACGTATTATCAAACAATGACATTAATTCTGGAGTGAGAAATAGTTCCATAACCTGTTCATAGCTACCATAGGAGTTTGAATCATCTTCCTGATCAAAAATCCAAGGTAGAGTTCCATCATCCTTAAAATCATCAGTGTTTTTCTGTGCTTGTCCAGTTACGGTTTTAGCCCAATCATCGTCTTCACTATTATTTCCTACAACTTTTTCACCCTTGAATGGATGCATCATTGTAAGTATATAAAATGCTGCAATAGCAAATGCATAAGAATCAGAGAAAATAGTTGCACCATTTTGTCCTGTAACAATCTCAGGAGCTCCATATCCTGGAGTAAAATAAGTCTTTCCTTTTCCTGCAAAATTAATATTATCTGCATCAATTAATCCACCAGAAACATTATGCCCAATCTTTTTATACATCAAGTTTCCTGCAGAAATATCACCATATACTAAACCATTCATATGCAAAGAAGCTAATAATTCAGATACTTTGTAAAGAGCTTGAAGACGTGTACGCAATCCTCCTGAAATACAATAATTAGCCCAGATTTCTGCATTTACGACAGGTTTTCCATCTTCGTCGCATAACCAGGATGGCATTTCTTCTACAGATTCTTTTAATTTCAAAAATGATTCAAAACTTTTCATTCCATTCATGAATGACATTACATATCCGGCATGACTTTTTAAAATTGCTAATGGTTGTGAAAGATTTATGTTCTGCGGTATTGGAAGTCTTCGTATATTACTTAAACGCTCTGAAATATCTTTTATCGTATTATGATCAGTAACAGGTTCTCCATTTGAATTAATTGCAATTTTTATTGCTATATCCATATCATCTTTTACATGATAAACAATTCCCTGACCACCATGCCCAATTTCTGAGGAAGTATGGAATACTCGGTTTTCCATATCAATTACTGCGAAACTTCCTTCTTTGTTTTCATCTTTATTCATACCTTTTCCTTCCTGCAAACAAAGACGGCTGTCTTATCATCACTATGCTTTGGAACAGGCCAATTTGATATCCAATTTTTCATATCTTTTTTTATTTTGCTACTGCTTTTGCTAATATAGTGTTCTGTTAATTCTGAAACAAATGCAATATCAGCACCTTTCTGTAAATCATCAGAGATTCCATCTGAACATAAGAAAACACTTTTCAAACCATCAGCTGAAATCGTTCTTATTATCCAATCATTAGGCAGTACTTCATTTCTCAATGACTTTGTCATGTTTGAAAAGGATTCCTCTTTTGAATCCGTCATCACAATATTTTTTGATTCATCATCAAAAATACAAGCAATCATTCCATCTCCTAACTGAAAAAGATAAAGTTTTTTCTTGTAATATATGGCTCCCAATAAGGTTGCAGAACATTCCTTTATATCAAAAGCAGTTTTCTGAACTTTAGAAATCCATTGTTTTACAAAAAGAAAAATGAAATCTTTAATAGATTCTTCATACTTATAGAAACAACTTTTTGCTAATTTTACAAATAAACGGCATGCAACTTTAGAGCCAAAATCAGAATGAGGTTTACTTCCTAATCCATCAGAAACAGCAATAATAAAGAATTTATTTGACAGAAATAGATTATTAGAATCTTGCATTGGAAGATTTTGCCTTAAGTGCAAAGGACCAATACTTTCCGCACAGGCTCCTTTCCATTTTGTATTCCACATACCGTATATATCCTAAAAATTAAATGACTCGATTGCGGTATAAACCTCAAGCGAACTAAAAATAAATTTCTTTTGGTCGGTTGCAATTAAGTTTTCTGGAAAAAATAATTTACCATTCACGACTCTTGAATCAGCTCCTACCAGGACAATTCTAAGTTTTGAACTAGAATTATCCCTTAAAAATGCTGTAAGATTAGATTTGTCTTCATTACAAAAGCCATCCGTTAGAAGTAAACATGCATCATTATTTTCTCTTAAAAAATTTAGCAAAATAGGTATTGAAGATTTTCCGCTGAAACTAATATTCAGACTTCCCTCAGAGCCGGAAAGTGGTTTTACGCTTTCTCCCCAAAGATAAAAATTACAAGTTATTCCATCTGTTAGTTGTAATTCTCTAATTATTAATTGAATTACAGCCGGCTTCCCCAATGTATTCATGCTTCCTGATTTATCGATTACTATATTAATCATATTCACATCCAATAATTTTCTTAATCTGCTCTATTAAATCATCTCCAGAAACGATTTCTACATTCGGAGTTTCTTTAATTTTCTTGTCCAGAATATCTGAATCAAGTGGCTTCGAATATGCCAGTATTCCTTTTCCTTCAATTCCCCCATAATAACGAGCAATTGTAGATAGCTTTTCTATATGTTCAACCTCAGGACGACCAGATTTACATTCAACGATAAAAAGTTGCTTACCATTCGTAAATACGACATCCATTTCCTGATAAATATAATGATCCGAATCAAATTCAGAAGTTGCTTTATTAAAATCAACTTTTATTCCATGACGTATATCAAGAAGCTTTCCTTTTTCATAGATTGGATAAAGGTGGTTATATACATATTCTTCAAACCATCCACCTTTTATATATGTACTAAATTGAGATTCATCTTCAAAAGTATAATCAATAGATTGTGTGCTTACGCAATAAGGTCCCTGCGCCAATGGTAAAATTTCAGGATGCAAAGGATCTTCTATCGAAAGCGAATAATAACACTCTCTTTTATTCATTTCTTGAATATCTTTGTAAAGATAATTGATTTTCTTTCTTGCTCTCCACATCTCATCAGTCATTTCAATTGAATCTTCATCATCAGCACCTGAACGGCCATAATCACAAATCCTAAGTCCATTACTATTCAGAAGGATAAATGATTCTACTTTTTCAATTGGCTTTAATTCTTCAAACTGAAAATCATTCAAATATGTAATTTTGAGTTCTTTCCCACCTACATAAAATGGAACACCTCCAAGTTTGCGGCATGCGTTCATTGCACCGGCATACATAAGTTTGGTTCCACCAGTTAGATTAAAACCGATTCTTGCATCCCAAGGTAAATCAACTGTATCATTAATTATTTTTTCAAAAACATCACAAGGGTTATAAGGTTCGGCTTTAATTTGTGCATATTCACATCCTTCAGGAAGGAACTGTTTCATACATTCAGCATCATAACTTCCCGAAGATATAAAAACATGTTTCTTACAATTAAAATGATTTAAACCAAGCAGGGCAGGAATTCTTTGCTCGCCAAAAAGAGTATATATGACATCGTAATCATCAGTTTTATTCGCATCTTTAGGATTTGGATTTTGTTTTGAATTCCATGCTAGCCATTCTTTAGGTGGCATAACAGGGACAGGAGGTTTTCTTGGGTCTGAACTGGCAATAAGGCGTTTTGAAAGTCCTGGAAATTTAAAAGCGGCTAATACCCAAGAAAATGCCATCAACGGTGTTCCGGGACTAAGAAAAATTGACACACGGCATTCTGTCTGTAAATTTGAAATATACTGAAGAGCGTAAACTGCCGCACTATAGATTCCTTCTGAGTCATTCAATTCGGAAAGAGAAACAGGTATAAATCCTACCGAAACAGACTTTCCCGTTTCAGCAATTTTTCCTTCAATAAATCTTATAAAATACTTGTGGGCGGCAGAACAGTTTGCATATTCATAGGTGAATTTAAACTTTTCTTCAGAAGCTTCAGAAGTTTTTACCTCGTTCAATTTTAAAGCAAATTCTTCATCTGAAACGCTATCATCATGTTTTGTGTAGCCAAGAACAATGACATCAGTATAATCGTCGTCTGCCAAAGTTCCTAAAACTGGACCGCTTTTTTCAAATCCCAATGATGATCTAAAATCTGTTATACCATACCATGTCACAAGAAAATTTTTCATAAACCCTGCCGTCTTCCTTGTATTACCAATAACTTCCTGTATCTGGAATTGCAGCTACTGGTTCAACAATTTCCTTCGGTGGTTCGATTTTCATAATCACATTTGGATTCTGAGAATGACTTCTTGTTGCTACACTCATTGTGACAAACTTGAAGAATTTATGCATTGATGAAGCATCTTTTGCATAAAATAACGGATTCTCTGTTCCTTCAATAAAACGCTTTAGCACAGCTTCATTTGCATCACTACCAATAGCCATTGCCATACGGTCACATTTTGCAGAACGCCCCTCCTTAATAAAATTATCCATTGGAACTTCCCAGTCATCATTCGGTGCTCCATCAGAGCAGAGAATTACCAATGGGCGATATGCACGAGAAGGAGTTGTTTCTTTATCGTCAATCATATCCTTTGCCATACGAAGAGCTGTTCCCATAGGCGTATTTCCATCAGCTTCAAGAGCCTTCATCTGTACTTTAGATGCGTTAGTATATGGTAAAGCAAGTTGAACTCCGTTACACCCAAAGGTAATAACAGATACTTGAATTTCTGTTTCAAGCTGTTCTTCATGTGCAAAGTCTTTTATCATTTCCCGAACTGCAGAATCAAGTTCTGCAATCTTTGTCTTTTCTCCGCCTGCATTCATACTTGAACTTGTATCAAGAAGTAATACTACAGGAAGAGGTTTTGAGTTTGTTACTGTGTACTTAGATGGATCAAATGCCATAATTGTAATTCTCCTTTCAGGATGTTAATCCTTGTTTTATCGTTATGATATTAACAAGGACTCTAAGTTCTAAAAGTTGACAACTTTTTTTTCAAAATCTTTAAGCTTTTCATTTTTAGCAACTTTTTCGTAAAAACGTGAAAGTTGCTTACTTATACCGCTTTTTGTTTTTGCAAATTTAGCTGCTAATTCTACCTGGCTAGGAAGTTCATATTCTGGATCTGAAAAAAATCTTGAGGATATTCCTTTACTTATAAAGGAATAGGAAGATAAAAATTCTTCTAAATCAAAACTTAATGCTGATGAATAAACTACATTCGTTCTAGATCCATTAGGCTTAAATTCTGAAGACTTTCCTTTGAACTTGTAAAGAATATCTGCAGTTAGAATTTCAGATAATTCTAAATCAGATTTCTGCTCCCATTCTTCTTGAATACAATCAAGTATCATTTCAATTTTTTCTTTTTGAAGTTTTTTTTCTGAGAAAGAATAATCAACATCTTTACCAACTACGTCAGTTAAAGAAAAACTATTGTCGTCATCTGCAACAGCTCGTAATTTCCTTAGACGTTTCATTTCCAATACTTTTTCTTCAGTTATACCAAGTGAAATCGCAATTTTTTTATTTCGTTTATTCTCATCTGTTACTCCAAAACCTTCAAAAACCCTGTCTTGATTTTTAACATTATTCATCAATGTTAAAGCATCTTTTGATATATATTGACCTCCAGATCTTTCTGCAAATGACTTTTTCATTTTCAAATCAGCCAGCATTTTTTTTATGGAACTACATACATATTTAGAAAAAGTTATACCTTTTTGCCTTGAAGAAGAGTTTCTATATCTAGAAATACATTCATTTATTTTATTTACTATTTCTGCAGAATAAGTTTCTGCATCATATGTAATTTCTTCATATTTGAAGTGAAGATTAAAATAAATTCCACAAACGGCAATAATAAGTTCATTGCGAACACGTTTTTCTTCAACTTCAACATTTTCGAGTCCAGTGAGTCCCAATAAATTATTATAAGAATCATTTATCTGTTCAAAGACAGAATCTAAAGTCTTCTGTCTCATGAACAAGTCCTCCCCCCAGTAATGCGTCAACTGCTTTTACTGCATTTTCTTTTGATAAAGATTGTATTGTATTTGTAAATATATCTAACAGATATAAAGGCGTAATATCATAGATTTTTTCAGAGCCTTCAATAATTTTATTTTCTTGAAATTCTACCTTTGAATAAACAATATTTCCAACCTTGCAGTCATAAAACTTTTCAGCAAATCTTAAAACACTAAACACAAGAAAAGCCAGAGGTTTAGGTCCAAAGGTTAAATCACAATATATTTCTGCGCCCTGATCCAATTCTCCAATCAATGTTTTATACATATTCTGAAAATTTGTTTTTGATTCATCGTATGGACTTGGAATTAATGCTTTAGAAATTGAAGCTCCAACTTTATTGAACTCATTTAACTCATCAATAAAATTCTTAGCATTTTCTGTTCCGGCGTTTTCTCCTCCTTTTGTTTCAAGAAGAATTACTTTTACTTCATCTTCTTTTTTTAACTTATGAGCAACTGCCGGATTGACTGCATAATAAATTGGCTGTTCTACTTCTATAAGTGCATTACCATCGACTGGATAATGCCTTCTCTCATGATTCTTTTTTAAAGGCAATGTCGCAATTACAATCTTTTTCATTTATTTTATTCTCCAATCTTACTCCACGTTATATTAAAGCTTGCATGAACCTGATTTATATAAATCATAGTTTGGGTCGGCATTATATACATTCCTTAATGAATGTCTTTTGCTTGTCTTTTTTGAGTTCCGCTTCTCAAGATGCTCATCTACAATAATACTAGTTTCTATTTCATCCCAATACTTAAATTGTTCCTGAGTGATTTCACAGAAAAAATGGATTTTTTTCTAGCCGCTTCTTTTCTCATTAGATATGTATCTAAGTCTATTTCACGAACATTCAAACCAGCATCTTTATGATCATGTTTTACACGAGGCATTTTGCGAGCTACTTTCGCAGCATCTCGTCCATTTTCAGCCTTAATAAAAAGATCTACAAGATAATAAAATCCTTTACCTAGGTGTCCACATTTTGCTGTTACTTTGTAATACTTCATATCAAACTCCTTAATTATCACCTATATTCCTTAATAAAGAGAGATATATCAGGAAAGTTGACATTTTTATAACAAAATTTATCAATTTATATGATTTATTTATTTTCTATTATATATAGCATGTTTTTTTAATTTTTAGGGTTCTTCTTTACGGAATAAACTACATATTATGGAAGAAAAAAAGAAATCTCTGATAAGTTGTGGTTATTTTCACAAGTTATCAGAGATTCTACTTTCCTATTCTATTCTGTCTACTTAATTAAATATTTTTAGACAACTACCTTCACCTTTCTACTCCTCTCAGCGTCTATAATTTATACTCATCAAAAGACCGACACAGGTCATCGCCGTAAGAAGCGATGAACCACCGTATGACAGAAATAAAAGCGGAATACCGGTAATAGGCATAATTCCCATAACCATTCCGGTATTTATAAAGAAATGCATTATCAACATCCCTAAAATACCGGATGCTATGAACATTCCGAATCGATCCGATGTATTTTTTATTATATAAATGTTTTTAAACATAATAAGCATATATAGTCCGAATACCAATATTCCGCCGATAAAGCCGAATTCTTCAGAAAGAATGCTGAATATAAAATCGGTTGATTGCTGCGGGAGAAACCGGTAATGACTTTGCGTTCCATGTAAAAAAGAACGCCCTGTAAAACCTCCGGAACCGATTGCAATCTTTGATTGTATTATATTCCATCCTGAACCGCGTGGATCTACAGACGGATCCATGAATACGATGAGACGGCGTATTTGATAATCTTTCAACAGCTTTCCTGTTACAGTGGATGTTGAAATTCCTATTGCAATAATTGCAGATACAAATGAAATCCAAAAATAGTATTTAGGACCATGAAAATATTTTCGAACTATAAATGACAGCATAAATATTGCTGCAAATGAAAAAATAAGTACCAATCGCAATACATGATTTGTAAGCACTGAAATTACAGCAACTGAATTGCGGGCAATAAATTCATTCCACACAGGGAGAACCGTAAAAAAAATCGTAGAAACGCCTGCCCCGAATAAAAAAAGTAGATACTTATACGGAATACCTGCCATAAAGCACATTAGAAAAAAAATAGGAATATATACCGTTGATGTTCCTAAATCAGGCTGAATAAGAATCAAACCTGTTGGAAGAGCAAATATACCGATAGAAATCAAAAGACGTTTTATAGGAAGTTCATTTTTGGATTCGGCAAGATAATGTGCCAACATGAGAATAAAAATCACTTTACCGAATTCCGAAGGTTGTATTCCAAATTCCCATATTCCGATCCAGCTTCTTGCACCGTTTACATAACGTCCGAATAATTTTGTATACACAAGAACGGCAATCAGCCCTATATAAAACCATAAAATAAAACGTTCTATTTTTCGATAATTGTAAAACGTAAAAAATATGAGTAAAAAAAGTCCGATAACCGCCCATATTATCTGTTTTATATACTCATGCGTAACAAGCACTCCGTCCGAATTTACTCCGGAAGAATAAATAAAGGCAATGCCTGTTGCAGTTAATATTAAAACCGAAAGCAGCATAATAAAATCGAAGTTTTCAAATATGTTTTTTTTCACGCTTCTCCTCCTACTCCTGCCTGTTGCCGTTCTTTATAATATAATTAAACCCAAGCGTATTAACAGCTTCTTCATAAGTTTGACCGGCAAATATTCCCTGCAAAATTATATTTGTCGCATAAGGTGCCCACCATTCCCACTTATTGCACGCCTCAACAACTACTGCGACAACGACTTGCTCTTCCGGCGGCGCATCATAAGGAGCGTATGCAACCATCCATGAATGCCATGAAGTCTTGTATGGAGCAACTTCTGCTGTTCCTGTTTTTCCGGCAGCCTTTATAAGTTTATTGTGCATGGGGTATTGCGGAGTTCCGTCAGAAATCGTATAGCGCATCGCTTCTTGCAATTCTTTCCATATTTCAGAATCAATGTCTGATTTTATAAGAACTTCCCTCTCTGTTTTTTGCAAAGTCTCATTAGTAACAGGATCTCGTACTTCTTTGAGAAAATGCGGTTTATATATTACACCGGAATTAGCGACCATCGCAGTCATATCGGCAAGCTGAAGAGGAGTCGCAAGCATATAGCCCTGTCCAATCGAAGCTGACATTGTATCTCCACCGAGCCATTTTTCGTGATATTTACGCTCTTTCCATTCTGTCGTAGGCACAAAACCTGTCTGCTGACTCGGTAAATCGATTTGAGCACTCTGTCCGAACCCGAATTCTTTTGCATATTCTGCAATTTTATTTATTCCAAGATAATCGCGTCCGATTGTCCAAAAATATACATCACATGATTGTGCAAGTGCATTTTTCATATCGAGCCAGCCGTGTCCGGGTTCATGTATGTGGCAATGAAACGTTCTGTTTCCGTACAACAGCTTTCCTCGACATTCGATTTTCTTGCCGGATGGAAAAGCATTCTCCTGAAGCATAGCCGCAGACATAACTATTTTAAATGTAGATGCCGGAGGATAAACCGCATTTACGGCGCGATTTACAAGCGGGCGGTTTGTTTCATCGGATGTGAGCGTTTTATAATATTTTGCAGCATCGTCGGTATTAAATTTATTCGGATCAAAAAACGGATATGACACCATTGCAAGAATTTCTCCGTCAGACGGACGGAGAACAACAACCGCCCCTACCCTATTTCCAAGCGTTTTTTCGGCAAGTACCTGAATTGAAGTATCTATCGTAAGGATAAGATTTTTTCCCATCTGAGGAGGTTCTATAATCGGAGTATCGGAAATGATACGTCCGCGTGCGTCTACGGTTCTGCTTTCTCTGCCAGGAATTCCTTGCAAAAGAGCATCGTACTGACGCTCAATGCCGGTCTTTCCTACTATGCTGTTGCGTGTATATCCCTGATTGTACATCAGGTTCATTTCCTCTTTTGTTATATCGCCTACATATCCTAAAATATGGACAAGAGAACCTGTTTCAACATAGTTCCTAATCGGTTTTGAAGCCCAAGATACACCCGGAAAATCCGTTTTATTTTCCGCAATATTGGAAATAACGGAAAAAGGAACATTTGAACGAATTTCAAATGAAGTAAAAGATTTTCTGGAATTTTTAGGGACTTTTCTGTCTATTTCGAATTTCGATATTCCTAATAGAGATGCAAGTTTGGAAGCAACAGTATCATATAATCCATGCGGTATTTCTCCGGGCGTAAGTTCCACAGCAAAAGAATCGGTATTTATAACCATCGGAAGTTTCGCATTTCTATCAAACATTTCACCACGCTGAGCCGGAATGACAGTAACTTGACTTGAAATTGTTTTTGACTGCGAGCGATATTCTTTTCCGTTTATGACCTGTAAAAAATATAATCTGTAAAAATAAAGTGCAAATAAAATCAAAAGCAGTACGGAAATAAAAAAAAGTTTTCTATTCTTGTTACCCGAATACGGCGCACCGCTAAAAAAATCCGACATTAAATATCTCCCAAATAGGTCGAGTTTTCAAAATAAATTATCATATTCATAGGATTTTTATCTCAACTCACTGCTGCGTATTAAAATCAATTTTTCAAATGCTCCGAATAATTTAAACATAATCGGCGCAAGTATAATATTTATTACAAATTCAAATAAAAAATAAACGGATATGATTCCGTGAGCCATAGTAACAGCCGGAAAAAATAAGGAAATAATGTAAATTAAAAAGAATTTTACAATCGTCCCTGAAGCTCCCATAACACAAGGTATAAAGACGCCTGTAAAATCCAACGTCCCGCAGAAAAATCCTGCCGCATAACCTATTATTGTTCTGTAAAGGCAGTTGAAGCCTAAAGGAACGCCGGATACAAAATCCAATAAAAGTCCTGAAGCAAAACCGGAAAGTTGACCATAAGTTCTGCCGTTTACAAGGGAAAAATATATTGTGCTTAAAAGCAATAAATCAGGAACAACAGGAAGAGCTGAAATATTGGAAAGAATAGCTGTTTCTATCATCAGTAGGCACAAAATGATAGTTGAAGAAACTGTAAAAGATTTTATCATTTTACTTTCCTCGCATCATTTATTTCCCGCATATTGACTACAACAACATTTTCAAGCCGTGCAAAATCAATCATCGGGATGACTTCTATGTAGAGGGATGAATTGTATTCTTGAGTAGAAATTTTAGAAATAGTTCCGAGCGGAATATCGCGCATATAATTATTATTTTCACCGGAAGTAACTACAATATCGCCAAAATGAAGCTGATCGACAATTCTTTTTCGTATATATTGCATGGAAAGAGGTTTATCGTAATTTCCGTTGCCTGAGACAAGTCCTAGATCTCTTGTGTTTTGAATTCGCGCAGAAACAGTACAATTTAAGTTATAAACCGGCATTACTATGCTTGTAAAAGCTCCCACTTGTACGACTTTTCCTACAAGTCCGGAATTTCCGTTTTGATATGCAATAACAGGCATATTCTTCTTTATACCTGCCGTACTTCCCTTATTTATAGTGAGAAATGCATATACATTATCCGTGTCTCTTGCAATAATTTGAGCCGGATAATTCTTTTCCTCAAGAGAAAGAACGAAATTCAGTTGTTCCTTCAAGCGTTCATTTTCTTTCATTATGTCGGCATTTGTTCTTTGAAGCTGTTCATAGTTTTCAAGACGGCGCGTCAATGCATCGTAATCTTTGCGCAGCTTCCCAAGTTCGTGAACAGCACCGACGGTACTTGAAATTCCATGAGAAATAAAATGAACGCCGTTTTGAATTGAAGAAAATACCGTAAAGCCAATCGATTTAAAATTCAGTACAAATCCGCCGGAACTGAATCCGAGCATTACGCCGGATAAAATTACCGTTACGATGAGTAAAAATTCAGAAAACCTGAATGAAAATTTATACTTTTCAGACATTTTCTATTCATTAAGGCTGTCGTAAATAGAATGCTCTGAAGACATATCATGGAAAAGTTCAAATGCTTCTCCCGCTCCAAGCGCAACGCATTCCAACGGATTTTCTACAAGGATTACCGGAACTCCCGTTTCTTTTGAAATAAGTTTGGGCAATCCTTTAAGCATTGAGCCGCCGCCGGTCATCACAATTCCTCTGTCAACAATATCGGAAGCAAGCTCCGGCGGTGTCTGCCCGATTACACTTTTTATTTCTTCAACAATGCGTTTAACCGGTTCTTTCAGTGCCTCTCTAACTTCTACGCTGTCAATTTCAAGGCGGCGCGGAAGACCGGTAATTGCATCGGTTCCTTTAAGCTCCATCTTTTCTATAGATTTATCGGGTGCGGCATTGCCTATTTGTATTTTAAGCCGATCCGCAGTTTGCTGTCCTATTATAAGATTGTGAACACTTTTTACGTGTTTTACGAGTGCCTCATTAAATTTATCGCCGCCGATACGAATTGAACTTGTTATTACCATTCCGTTAAGCGAAATAACGGAAACTTCCGTTGTGCCGCCTCCTATATCGCAAATCATATGCCCTGCAGGCTCATGAATAGGAATTTTTGCGCCTATTGCAGCCGCCAAAGATTCTGCAATAACTTCAACTTCTTTTGCACCTGCTTTAAGAGATGCTTCGATTACGGCACGGCGTTCAACATCGGTTATGCAAGACGGAATACCGATTTTTATTCTGGTAGATTTTATAATTTGCCTGCGCGGAGTTATTTTGGATATAAAATATTTTATCATGCGTTCAGTGCTGTCAATATCGGCAATTACACCGTCTGCAAGCGGTCTTATTGCAATTATATTGCTTGGAGTTTTTTCAAGCATATTTTTTGCTTCCGAACCAACGGCAACAATACGTTTTGTCCCTTTTTCAACCGCCACTACAGACGGCTCATTGATAATAATTCCTTTTCCTTTGACATAAATCAAAGTATTACAAGTACCCAAGTCGATTCCAATATCGGTCGAAAATCTGTCAAAAAATCCCATAAATATCCTCCCATAAAAACTTTTAAAGTATGTTCCAATTTATCCAATCGTTTAGTTTCTATTTAAGTCGATAAATAAAAGACATTGTTTTTTATTCAAAATATTTAAATATCGGCGTTGTTTTCATATATTTCTATTTATAGTCGGTAATTTTTGCAAGCGCACCTTGATGATTAACTTGAATTTTTAACGCTTTCCGCCATTCCGCACGAGCTTTTACCAAATTCCCTTGCTTTTCATATACTACACCAAGTCCATAGTAAGCGTCAGCAGAATTTTTATTTTTTTGCAAAATACCTTCAAATTCATCTTGTGCATCGCGAAACTTCCCTTCCTCCGTATAAATCGTACCTAAAAGATTCATGCTTTTTAAAACAAGATTTTCATCGTCAGATTCGCCTTTTATTCTAAATAAATATTGCTTAGCCGCCGCAGCTTGTCCTGCTTTGTAATATTGCTCAGCAATAGAAAGAAGGAGCGTATATGATTCTCTGACGAGAAGTGCTTCTGTAAATGCAGAAATACTTTCCATAGGCATACCCAGTGCAGCATAACTCAATCCCAAATATTCAGGAATGTCATCGGCTTTATAACCATGTAAGGATGCCGCACCAAGATATTTTGCTGCAAGGTCAGCATAATAATATGAAGAAACGGTATTTTTATAAAAATATGCTTTTCCGAGCATGTATTCAATTTGCGGAATGAGAGTTTTTCTTGCGCCGTAATAAGCAATCCTAAGAGAATTGATTGCTTCATCCAGATAATTTTGCGAATCGGATGTATCCAATTGCGATACTGCAATGTAAAAACAAGCATACCCGTGATAGGTAAGAGCCGTATTATTCATAGGATTTACATCTATAATCCTTCTGGTTATGTCATACACAGAATTATAATCGTATACGCTCCATGATTTTTTTAGAGAACTCAAAGAAGGAAAGGATTCAAGATATTTTTTCACCGATTTTTGAATAAAAATGCCTAATGCGGCAAGAAACAGTATAAGGCACAAAAAAAATATAAGTTTTTTTAAAAACTTACTTTTTTTCCTTATTATATTTCTGTCGGGCATAAACCATTCCTCGTATTTCAAGGTAACCTGTTCCGAAACGGAAATCGCCGAACAAGTTCAATATAAAAACAGGCGGGACAATAAGCCGGGTTCTGTCAATGCCGAAAATCGGCATCATAACCATCTATCCAAGCTGAAAGATTACTCGTCAGCTTCAGCGGTCTACCCGAAGTATAAGATCGGAAAATCAAACTTCTGCTTGACCTTGCTCCAAATGAGGTTTGCACTGCCGTTTTCGTTGCCGAAAACGCGGTAGTCTCTTACACTGCCTTTTCACCCTTACGTTTATCACGCGGTATGTTTTCTGTTGCACTCTCTGTCATGTAACACCGACTAATCGGTATTTTACACGCCCGGTTATTACCCGGCATTTTTTCCGAAGGAGCCCGGACTTTACCTCACAGTTTCTTTTTATCATCAAAAAGAACTGCGCGGTTATATCCCGTCTGTATTTTTTTTTAATTTTCAGGCTCTTCTTCAGAATCCTCTTCATCGACATCATCGTCATCCGAATCTTCATCATCGATATCGTCTTCATCATCGGAAAGCTCTTGTTCCTGCTCGTCGAAGAGCTCGTCCTCCGTATCCTCATCGATTTCTTCTTCGTCGATAAAGTCGTCTTCTATATCTGCAAGACTTCCCGCATCGTCGAAATAAGTTTCCTGCGTATTTTCTTCCGATTCTTCATAAAAAAGAATACGACTGCAATACGGACAGAAAAGTATGCTGTCGCCTTCATGAACTTCATTTGCAAATTGAGCAGGAAGAATCATATTGCATCCGGTACATACACCGTTTTTCACGGCAACGATCCCTTCCGAATTTCGCTGAATTATACGCTGAAACTTAAACAAAACTTCCTGATCAAGTCCCGGTATTATTTCGTTTTCCTGATTATTAAGATTTACAAGCTCCGCTTTCAAGTTATCAAGCTGACCGTCAAGCGTTTTACGGCTTTCGGCAATATCATTTTCCTGAGCCTTGATCATCTCTTCCATTGTTTTTATCGAGTCATTAAGTTCTGCAAGAGATTTCTCTTCCTTTTGTAAAGATTTACGAACTTCAGCTTCTTTTGCGGATGCTTCAGAAATTTGCTTTTCAAGGGCTTCGTATTCACGGTGAGTTGTAATACTGTCCATGTTTTTTTCACCTGATTCGCGGGCAGAAACGGCTTCATCAAGTTCTCTTTTAAGCTGAAGAACTTTTTCTTTTATATTTTCATAAATATGATTTTTTTCAATAAATTCTTTCCGCATCCGGTCAAGCAAAATTCCTTGCGAATCAAGCTGTTTCGGTGCTTCATTTATCTTATTTTCAAGCTCATATTTTCTTCCCAGTATAACCTGAAGACTTTTCAGCTTGTTAAAAATCTCTGTCATTACCATAGCGATATTCCTTTGTAAATATTTTGTAAATATATAGCAAATAAAAAATTGTGTCTATAAACTCAATCTTTTGAATGACTTATGTCTCAACATAATCCCGAAGACCGTTAGCCCGTCTCGGATGTCTAAGTCTTCTAAGAGCTTTAGCTTCAATTTGTCTTATGCGCTCCCTCGTAACATCAAAATAAAGCCCGACTTCTTCCAGTGTAAGTGAATATCCGTCTTCAAGTCCGAAACGCATTTTAAGAACTTCCTGTTCACGGGACGGAAGCGTCCCAAGCACCGTTCTAAGTTGTTCCTGTAAAAGCGTATACGCGGTTTTCGTTGCCGGATTTTCCACTTCTTTGTCTTCAATAAAATCTCCGAGAGAAGAATCTTCTTCTTCTCCGATAGGCGTTTCAAGTGAAATCGGCTCGCGTGCAACATTTTTAACCTGTTTTACACGTGTAACAGGCCAGCCTAACTGTCCTGCAATCTCTTCGTCAGTCGGTTCTCGCCCGAGTTTTTGCATAAGCTGACGAGATTCGCGTACAACTTTATTAATCTGCTCTATCATATGGACCGGAACGCGAATAGTACGAGCCTGATCGGAGATGCTTCGTGTAATCGCCTGTCGTATCCACCATGTTGCATAGGTCGAAAATTTAAATCCTTTGCGATATTCAAACTTTTCTACAGCTTTTATCAATCCTATATTTCCTTCTTGAACAAGGTCAAAAAATTGAAGACCGCGGTTTGTGTATTTTTTTGCAATGGAAACAACAAGCCTCAGATTGGCATTTATAAGCCGATTTTTTGCTTTTTCCATAACATGGCTGCCGTATCTTATCGTTTTTGCCTTTTCCAAAATTTCGTCTATCGTATTTTCAAATTCATATTCAAGACGATGAAGTTTTCTATCGATTTTTTGAATCTGCGTGTAAATATCGCGAATATCATCCGTATTCATATTTAATTCCGCTTCCAATTTTGCAGCTTCGGAACGAATCGAAAGTCTTTTCCCCAATCTGCGGAGCTCTGCGGAATTTGAAATTCTGAGCTCCTTCATCTTTTTTTCCTGCTTTTGATGATATTCTTCTATTTTTTTTGTCGCATCAAGAAATTTCTGATTGAATCTGTCAAGCTCTTCCGTTTGTATATCAATTTTTTGGAGTTGAGGCTGGATTTTTTCTCGCAATGCAATGAGCTGAGGATCTTCAAAAATTCTGCTTGTTTGATCGTTTTCAAAAATCTGCTTTTTCAAACTCATATAGCGTTTCATTTCAGCAAGAACCGGTTTTATGTATTCCCCATAGCAGAGTTTAAGATGCTTTTTTTCCTGCTGTTCATCGTTAATCTCTTTTCTTGAACGACCGGGCTCATGTATATCGATTTTTGTAAATGCTTTTTGTGCTACTGCGAAAAATTCAGGAATCATAATGCCTGAATTCAATATTACATCTTTTATGATGTTTTTTCCCTCTTCCATTTGTTTTGAAAGAGAAACTTCCTGTTCGGCATTAAGCAGATTTTCCTTACCGATTTCCCGAAGATACAAACGTATTGGATCATCTACATTTGATTCCTTGTCGCTGTTTACAAGCTTATTCTTATCATAAGTATCTTCTTTAACTTCCTGTTCGGCTGCAACGGATTCATCGGAATCTTCTTCAAGAAGGACTTCGTCATCTGCTGCATCTTGCTCATCATCCGCTTCATCTTCCGGAAGTTCTACAGGCTGAAGATTATGCTCGGCAAGTGCTTTCGCAATCTGTTCCATGTCCGGCGCAGCATCTCCGAATTGCCCTGCGAATTCTGCAATTTCGTCCCATGTTACAATCTGTTTATCTTTTACATACTCAACAATTTTTTGAATAGAAGAATTTTCTTCCTGATCCATCAGTTATAACCTTTTCCACATCAAATTTTAATTCTTAAGAAGACTGTCAAGTTTCATTTTTTCCGATAAAAGTGAATTAAGCTGTTTTTTGTCATCGGACGTAACCGCATTAAAAGCGCGAATCCGCTCCATGAGTTTATCGCGCCGCCTTTCGGTCGATTTCTTTTTTATCAGCGTAATTGAATCTTGAACGGCACTTTCCGGATAATCTTTAAACTCACCTAAAGATATAACCTTTGTTATAAGGTTTGACAGCCGATCATCATCACAGCAATTCAAAACGCTGTTCAATGACAAAGAATCATCTTTGTAACACTTCTCCAGAATATTCAACAGCTTTACGGCGTAGACATCTTCAAAATCATCGAAAGTAAGCTCTGTACGTATTTTTTTATATTTATCAAGGTCGGCTATTACTGCCAGTACGGCTCTCAGCTCTGCCGTTGGTTTTATGGTATGCTGCGGTTCGTTGTTGACTGGCTGCCGGATTCTTAAACGATTTAGGGCTTGTTCGCGGTTATGAAAATCTCTCTTAACTGCCTCCGGCTTTAGGTTGAATGCCTGACACAACTGCTCAAGACACGATTCTTTTTGAATATCCGACTGAAGCGAATCGACATAGGAAAAATATTCAAGCGAAGCCTTAGTTTTTCCGTCCGGAGTATCAATAGAATACTTTTCACCCAGTTTAGATATTAAAAAGTCGCTATCCAATATAGCGTTTGCAATTTCATTCGTCAATACATCTGAGCCGTAATTATTCATTATTTCAGCAGGATCTTTTCCGCCGGATAGGCGAATCACTTTTGTTACGATTGAATGCTTTCTAAGCATAAGAATTGCGCGCTCCGTAGCTTTTTGTCCCGCGCCATCTGCATCGAAAGAAAGCAAAACTTCATCAACAAAAGGCTGAATCAGTTTAATCTGTTCTTCCGTAAGTGCAGTTCCAAGCGGAGCTACAGCATATTCTATTCCGCATTGATGATATGTAATGCAATCCATATAACCTTCGCAGAAGATTACTTTTTTTGCTTCTTTTATTGCTTTTTTTGCAAAATTAAAAGCGTACAATGTTTCGCCTTTTTTATATTGAATGGAATCGCCTGAATTAAGATATTTCGGAGACTTAGGATCATTATCCAGCTGTCTGCCGCCGAATGCAGCTACATTTCCGTATCGATTATATATAGGAAACATTAAACGGTTAGAAAAAAAAGCTATATCCGGATACTTTTTACTGAACAATCCTGACCGTTCAAGGAAGTCGCGACTGAAGTTTTTTTTAAGCAAAAACTGTTTCAACCACATTCTGTCGGCAGGCGAATATCCGATATTAAACTTTTTTACGGTTTCAAGGCTTATTCCTCTTCCTGTAATATATTCGAGAGCACTTTTACCCTGCGGCGTTTCGATAAGCATGTAATGGAACATTGTTGCACATCGCTCATAAAGTTCAAAATATTCGTTTATTGCTTTTAGTTTAGGTTCTGTATTTTCGGGATTTGCGCCGTCCGCATAAGAAATAGGAATTCCTGCCCTGCGGGCAATAAACTCTATTGCATCGTAATAGGAAATTTTTTCCTGTTCTTTAATGAAATTTATTACATTTCCGCCTGCATGACAGCCGAAGCAATAATAAAATTTCTTATCCGTATCAACATGAAATGAAGCTGTTTTTTCACCGTGAAATGGGCAACAGCCCCACCAGTCGTTAGGACTCCGCATCTCAAGTTTTGTATATTCACCGATTATGCTCACTATATCGGTATTTTCTACCGCATGAACCGTATCTTCCGATATATATTTTGACATCAGCTTTTACTTTTTTTAGTAGTAAAAACGTCCCCTTCCTTTATATGGGCGGAGAAATTTTTACTGAATACGTGCTTGCCGGACGCTCCATCCGTAAGCCTGAAAAAATAATAATCCGTTTTAGGAGTATTTGCACAAGCCTCAAGAACAATCATACCAGGATTGGATATGGCACCGGGCGGAAGTCCTGCCCATTTATACGTATTGTAGCGGTTATCCAGTGCAAGATCTGAGTATTTTATTACATCCGGATGCGGTCTTCCTTCAATTTCGGTTATGATGTATTCGACAGTGGCACAGGAATAAAGTCCTATATTCTTTTTGAGGCGATTTTTAAAAACACTTGCAATGAGCGGTGCTTCATCATCAATTCTATATTCGCGTTCAATAATTGAAGCAAGAATAACGGTTTCATTTAACTTTTCAGGTGTCATATTCATAAATGCAGGAATTTTTTTTATATGCTCAAAAAAGTTTTCTACCATAATTTTTACTACATCTTTTCCGCTCATAAAAGGAGTAAAAAAATACGTATCAGGGAAAAGATAACCTTCAAACGTTTCTGAAGGAATTCGATATTCGGCAAGCAGGTCGGCATTTTTTGCCGCGTTAATAAAATCAGCCTTTTCGCACACACCTGCATCATCAAGTTTTGAAGCAACCTTTGATATTGTAAGACCTTCCGGCAAAACGACGCGTATATATTCTTGTTTTCCAGAAGAAACGGTTTTTAGGATTTCTGCAAGATTCATTGTACTGTCGATTTTGTAAACTCCGCTTTTAAGAGTAAAATCTCCGGCATTTCCTGTCAGCATAAAACGTACAAAAGAAAAACGCACAGCTGCATAAAATAATTTTTTACTTTTTATAAGTTTTTTATTATAAAGTTCATCCGCAACAGCATTTGTCGCAGTTCCTGCAGGAATTTTTATCCTGTATGAAAATTCATCGGATTTTGAAGAAGCAGGACTCGTCATCGAATATAAAAATACTGCGCTCACTCCGATAATTAGTAAAAAAAATAAGACTGATATGAATAAAATTTTATACAGTTTTCCATTAAATTTCGAACTCATGATTTTCCATTGCAAGGTGAATTTCTATATCGGAATGAATTATATATTCAGCATACCATTTTGCAGAAAGAAGAATCGAATTCAATTTCTTGTCATCATACATGGGATCGTGATGAAACAGGAACAACTTTTTTATTCCCCAGTTTACTGCAAAATCAATCGCATAACAAAAAGCCGAATGCCCCCAGTTGACTTTTTTATAAGATTCTTCAACCGTATATTGAGAATCGATAACAATACAATCTGCATTTCTAAAAACTTTTTCATGTTCAGGCGTAGATGAAAAATCTTTTTGCGAAAGCTCAATATCCGTAGCGTAAACGAATTTTTTGCCGTTTTCCGTAAAGGAATAAGTTTGAGAGCCGCCCGGATGCGTCATTTCGCAAGAATTGACTGTAAGTCCGCCTATTTTTATTTCCTCTCCGGATTTTACTGTATGAAAATTAAAATTTCTCGTAAGCTGATCAAAATCGACAGGAAAAAACGGATTTTGCTGCTGCTGCACCAGATAGTCTCTGCCGTTTTCTTTTGCGGAATACCAGTCGATTATTGTATCCGAATCGTAAGCAGGATCAAAAAAAGGTAAGCCTTGTATGTGATCCCAATGATAATGAGAAAGAAAAAGATGAAAATGCTTATCTTTCGGCAGGTTTGAAGATTTTCCAAGACTTCTGATTCCGGTACCGGCATCCAATATTATTTCTTCACCGCCGTTTCCGCGCACTTCCATACACGGTGTATTCCCGCCGGTTGTACCTAAAATCCAGTCAGGGAGATTTGAAATAAAACGCTCCCTGGCATCGGGAGAAGCAATATCGTTTACATTTATGCGCTGGATTACGGCACTTATCTTTGCTTGAATTTGCTGCGGACTTAACGGAGTAGGAATCGACCCCCTGACACCCCAAAAACGTATTTTCAAAATTTATCCTGCCTGTCGTTGATTAAACTTTTCTTATTTTCTTCATATTTTAAAAGATTTTCAAGTATCTCGCTACGAGTTCTATGCTGTCCGCAATTGATTCCCGGACATGAATCGGATTCTCTATTCCATGCAGATTCGGAAGAAAGTATGCTCGTCCAAAAAGGATAAGTAGAACATTGAACGGGACGCGCTTCATAAGCCGTGCATCCTCCGTCCCATAATATGCAGTCGAAATTATCTTTTTCCAAAAGGCATAAAACTTCCGTTCCGTTATAATACGGAACACGACGACAATATTTGTCGATAAATTTCTCTTTGCTCATTTTAAATTTTAGGCAAAGGTTCGATAAATCGGTTTCGGAAAGATATACATAGCCGGGCTCTCGGCGGCAGCATACGGAACATCTTCTGCATGAAAAATTTAATCCGTTTTCAAAAAAATTATTCATAATAAAAAAAATAGAGCCGGAGATATTTTCCGGCTCTATTGAATATGGGGAGTGAAGGATTCGAACCTACGAAGGCGGAGCCAGCAGATTTACAGTCTGTCCCCTTTGACCACTCGGGAAACTCCCCGTTACGAGCTGCCTGTAGGATTTGAACCCACGACCCCGAGATTACAAATCACGTGCTCTACCAACTGAGCTAAGGCAGCATATTCCGTAAGGAATGTGCGAATACTATAAGATATATAAAAAACTGTCAATCAGAGGAAAGCAGTTTTTTAAAAAAATGAATGTATTTTTCCTGTACAACGGAAGTCCACGAATATTCTTTTTTAACGTATTTTGCACCGAATGATATCATTTCCCGAATTTTATCTTCATCTTTTCTTTTTATACGTAAGGATTTTTTAACTGTACTGCAAAGTGCTTCTGCTGTATTCGGAACATATAAAAAACCGTTTTTTCCGTTTTTGATTTTTTTTAATCCGCCTGTAGCATGAGCAATAGGAATCGTTCCGTAAAGTTGTGCAATAAAATCTTCAAGTCCGCATGGTTCAAAATTGCTCGGAAGTAAAATAAAATCTGAGGCAGCAACAGCAAGTCGTGCTGTTTTTTTGTTATATCCTTTAAAATATACGATTTTGCCTGTAAATTCCTGTGCAAGCAAGACAAGTTGATGTTCAATTTCAGGTACTCCTTGTCCGACTATAATAAATCGAATATTCGCATCCGTCTTTATAAGCTGTTTTATCGCAGGAATTAAAATATCCAGCCCTTTTTGTTGAACAATTCTCCCTTGATAGGCAAAATATACGATATTTTTATCGATTTGCTGCGTATACTCAAGAGTTCCGTAAAGTTCCAATTCTTTAAGAAATGACGAAAATTCAATATCTTCCGTTTTGCTGCCGTAATTTATCAAATCCAAAATAAATCTGCGGTTATCGTATTTACCGGAAAGCTGTTTTTCTTCAGGATTAAAAGGATACGGAAGCAAAGAAGATTCGGTATTTTCAGGAGAATATCTGTTGATGTCGATTCCGTTTGTGATGCCTGTAATTTGTGTATTTTGTGCGTAAAACAGCGCGGAAAGTCCGTCAGTATCTTTAGAAAAAGCAGGATCCGTCAATTCTTCCGCATAAAAATTTGAAACCGTTGTAAGGCTTGCATTTATACCCGCAAGCAAAAAAGGTTCTACCCTGCCCCCGTTCATGGCTTTTGCGAGTTTTTCTTGCGGGAGGCCGGTGTAATAAACGGCTTCTCCCATATCCTTAAATTCGTGGTGATAAGAGGGACCTGCATTATGAATGGTTACAACACATTTTATGAGCGAAGAATATTCCGGCAAATCCAGAGCAAGATAAGACGGCAGAATTGCAGTTGCCGCATCATGGCAGTGAATTATATTAGGTTTTTGCGCATCTGAAGACATTTTTGTATATTTTACAACAGCTTTAGAAAGAAGCGCGTCCAAAAAAAGCATATCGCGGTGTCCCCTGCCTCGTACATTTTCAGGATTTTCACGTTCTTCTTCTTCCGTGTAGACATATACTGCGCGTTTTTCGGCAAATGAGGGATGATGTATAAAGATGATTTTCACCGGTGTATCTGTAAATCTGCCAAAAGAAAATTTAATCTTTTCTTTTTTGCCGCATAAATCTATTTCAGTTTCTGCAATTCCATCCTTCAAATCGGAAACACAATCGAATGAACTGCACGCATATACCGGAATAAAAAGCGTTACATCATTGCCGGCAAGCGCAAGCTCACTCGAAACGGAATACGCGACACTTTTTACTCCGCCTGCTTCTGCAAGCCCTGCGCATTCCATTGTTACAGTCCAAAATTTCATTTTAATCTACCTTGAATTTTGATTCATAAGCTGCCGGAGCATGGAACCGAATAAAATAGGCAAAGCTACACGTTCCGTCTATTTGTCAATTTGAAGAAACCTTTGTTAAATCCGGACGAAGAACTTCAGCGCCTTGTGTATATATGTGAACGGGAACAGATTTTTCGTCCATGTAAACGTAAGCTATAAGTCTTATTACACGCGGCAATGCACCTTTTATAAACGCTTCCTGTGTACAAAAAAGCGGGACGGCAGAAATATCTATATTTCCGGAATATTTTTTTCTGAGCACGGCGCATGGATTTTGTTCATCAAGATCGTTTGTAAGCGAAAATTGTAAAGAAACAAAATCTTCCGTAGAAAGATTATTTTGCAAAAAAAGCTCCGAGCACATCTTCAATGTGCTTTCCGTTATAGACTCTGCCGTATTTTGAGCGCAAGCTGCCGCCCGCAATGCAAAAAGTTTTTTCATAAAATATCCTATTTAAGTGCGTTTAAAAGCTTTTTAAGCGGACGCAAATCTTCTTCGGAAAGAGCCTCATCTTTTTTATCATCCGCGCTCAAAGATTTTTTTTCTTGCAATTCGATTGAATCCGAATTTTCGTAAAGAGTATCATTCAGGGCTGGAATGTAAAGTTTTCGCGCACGTAAATAAAGTTTATAGTCGGGAAGAACAGAAGAGACAACGTAAAATGACGTAAACGAAACTGCCGGATATTTTTCAGCGACTTGGAATGAAGATAAAAGTTTTTGCATAGGCGTTGTTTCTGGTTTTACAGCGGAATATTCGTCTTCATTTGTAAGCAAATATGATACGGCAGAAAATGATGCTTCCTGCACGGCAGATTCAATATATTTTTCAAGCGATTCTTGGTCTGTAATAATTGAAGAGCGCAAAAGCTCCGGCAAACGTTCTTGTACAACAGCTGCTGTTATTTCAAAATTGAATTTATATGAAAAATCCGGAGAATCTTTAAAAGCTTTTTTTAAAATTTCTGCCGAAGGCAATTCACCTTCAATATTTTTAGAAAAGTTATACGGTTTTACGGAAAAAATTTTTAACTCCGCATTTGTGGGAATAAGAAATTCCCAATGCCATGAAAATTTACCCGGAACAACCGGATTTTCTGAAACTCCGCTTGTTTTCGATACAACC
Organism: uncultured Treponema sp.; assembly: GCA_963544675.1. Lineage (GTDB taxonomy): Bacteria > Spirochaetota > Spirochaetia > Treponematales > Treponemataceae > Treponema_D. The sequence continues at coordinate 9,808 of CAUUGI010000003.1, read as the reverse complement.
ACACATATTGTTCCGTTTTTTACCTTAAACTGAGTCCATCCTATAAAAAAAAGCGTCAACGTAAATACAAAAATTATTAAAACACACGCAATAAAATTTTTAACAGCTTTAGCCATAGAACCCCGTAAAACAGTCGTGTTGACTTCAATAAAAATCCTGCCTAGTATAGCGGCGGATTATGAATACTTCAAGATTTTACAGCAGTAAAAAAATTATGCTCTACAGGATGTTTGTCATAACGAGCAGAACGGTACTTTTCCTGTTTTTGTTTTCGATTATGATGTTCATTCTGTTTATTATGGGAAATTACCAGCATTTTACCGATAAAAATCAAGCTTTTATAATAAAAATTGCAGCCGCTTCTTCAACAATGCTTTGTATAGCAAGTTTTTTTAATATTTTTTGCTCTGTGTTTTTTTTCTTCATAAAAAGACGTACCCGTTATCTGATAACTGCGTTTTTGATGTTATTTTCATCAGCGTTAGGCTTTTTTGCTGCAGCATTACTACAAACTGTTGAAATTATTTCTCACGGTATACAATAAACTTGAATGATAACGAACTTATCGAACAGAGCTAACAGGTCGAACTTCGGCTTTCTCAACACTCGGACTTCGACCTATAAACTTACTTTTTCATCAAAGCGGCAAAAGGATTGTAAGTATCGTCAAAATCTTGATTTTTAAGATATTTTTCAGCAGTTTTATCCTGCTCCGCCGATGAAGCGGGGACAAGGGAAATGCGTTTTTTTTCAGCATCAACTTCTTTTACACAAACGGAAAACGACTCTCCTTCTTTGAAAACCTTTTTAAGATTCGTATTTCGTTCTACGTTTTCAAGTGCTGAAACATGAACAAGCCCGTCGATTCCCGTTTCAAGAGTAACAAAAAAACCGTAGTCCATCACTTTAGATATTATTCCGTCGATTTTATCACCCTCATGATATTTTTGAGCCGCATTTTCCCACGGATCGGCAATAAGGGATTTCATGCTGACTGAGACTCTCTCATGCTGCCAATCAGTCTTAATCACTTTGACCCGTACAATCTGTCCGACGGAAAGCACGGAATTTATATCTTTTACACGACCGACAGATATTTCCGAAATCGGCAGCAAAGCATTAAACGAACCTATATCAACAAAAGCACCGTAATCGTGGAGAGAGGTAATTTTTCCTTCAACGATGCTGCCCTCTTCTATTTTTTTGCTGAGCCGCTCAATTTCTCCCTCATGGGCGGATTCAAGAACCGCTCTGTTGGAAACAATTATGTTTTTGCCGTTTTCTTTATATTCCTGAATCAAAAATGTCTGCACGGTGCCGATATAGTCGCCGCTTTCTTTCCTGTCTCGAAAGCCCATTTGTGAATACGGACAAAAGGCTCTGGTAGTTCCCAAAAGGATTTCAAATCCGCCTTTTATTTCTTTTTCAACTCTGCCTTCCACAGGAATACGATTTTTATACGCATTTTCCAAAGCGGAAGAATCCGCATTCTTTCCGGCAATTTTCGTCGTAAAATACATTTCGCCGTTTCTGTCTCCGGTAAAAAATACTTTTACTTTATCACCCGGCTTTACACTGCAAATCCCGTTTTCGTCGCAAAGTTCCGCTTTATCAAGAATTCCTTCACTCTTTGCATTTAAATCAAGAAAAATGCAATCGCCTGAAACCGCGACGACAGTCGTTTCTATCTGCTGACCTATTTCAAGTTTTGTAAACATAAAAACCTCTTTTTAATATTTTCCGAAATATAACACTTGCAAATGAAAAAATCGAGCATTTTGGGCGCAAACTGTTTTTACAATCGGCTATCCGGCGCAGGTTTTATTTTCCGTCGTTTGATTAATCTACATTTTTTCAGCGGGACAACCGCAATTTATGCAGATTAAATTTTGCGCCGGTGTTGCAAGGTAATTTTTGTACATATGCGCTTTCGCGCATTGTAAATCCGGCGCAGGTTTTGTTTTCCGTCGTTTGTTTAATTTCCATTTTTTTTACTGGGATAACCGCAGTTTATACAGATTAAATTTTGCGCTGCTGACGGCGGAGAATGTATCCTTAAAGACTAAACGTATTTGTGTCAGCTCAAGATTTTGCTGACGCAAAACTTGCAGGAAAATTTTGTATTTATGCGCTTTCGCGCGTTGTAGATCCGTCTTAATCATATTTTATGCCGGCGGCATTCAAAGTGTACGTAAAGTAAAACGTTTTTAACGCACGTCACAATTCGACATTTTGTTTCCCGATTTTATACGTCTTCTGCCTTTGCTGAGATTAAGGCATTTTTAGATGCAAGCCCTGCAGCTTTGGTAAATATCTTTTCCATATATTGAGCTTCGCTTTCAGAAAGCCCCGCCCTCGATAAAACCGAACGCCAAAAACTCTCCATATCGGGACGCCCGGTAACACTGAAAAAACCAATCTTTTGCAAACTGTCAGAGATTTTTACTACGGTTTTATCTATTCGTGAGAGCGGCAAAGGCGTATAGCCGCTTATTTTACCGGTATTTCTACGAAATAAATGATAGCAGATGATCTGCACCGCATGAGATAGATTTAGTGAAGCAAAATCATCACTTGAAGGAATTGTTACGCCTAAGGTGCATTCTGCCAGCTGCTCATCTGTAAGACCGGTGCGTTCATTGCCGAAAACCACCCCAATATTTGCACCGCATGAAGAATCAGCTGTAAGAGTATCTGCAAATTCGGAAAATTCTTCCGGAAGAAGCAACTTTCCTTTACGCTTTTTCCCACGTCGTCTGGTTGTTCCTGCCGCAGCAGTACAATCAGCAGAAGCAGATTTTATTGAATCAAAAAATTGAGCATTTTCATAAATATATGCAGCATGAATTGCAAGTACACGTATTTTTTCCTCATCATAATCTTCTTTTTTTCCTACTATGCGTAAATGCGTAATATTATTGTTCGCCATTGCGCGGCAAGCAGCACCTATGTTTCTGCATTCTTCAGGATGGTCTAAAATGACATAAATTTTATTTAAATCCATGAGTAAATTATATCAAACGCACAAATAAAAGTAAAAGATTGACCGATTAAAGGATTAGCCTTTGACCTTATTATATATTTTGTGTATTATGTATCCAATGATAGAATTTAGGGAGTCTACATTTTATGGCTACAAATAATGATAGTATTGTACCTGGATTTGACGAAGATAAAGATGATACCCTCAAGATTTCTCTGGAAACGGAGGCGTCTGTTCCTAATTGTCTGTATATATACATGAACGGTTACATCGATACATATAATTCAAATTTCTTCCAGAAAAAAATCACAAAGGCAATTGAAGCAGGTTATGTAAACTTGATTTTTAATTGTTCCGCTTTAAATTATGTTTCATCTACGGGTATAGGTTCTTTTACATCTTTCTTAAAGATGATAAAGCCTAAAGGCGGCGATATCGTACTCCTTGAAATACAGCCCAAAGTCTATGAAGTTTTTCAACTTTTAGGATTTTCGCAGTTCTTTAATATAAAGGACTCTTCCGAAGAAGCTGTAAATTTTTTTAAGCTCGGAACGACAGTCAAGGACAGCATATTTCCAAAAGTGTTTGCATGTCCGGTATGCAGCAAGCATTTGAGGGCGACGAAACCCGGACGTTTCCGTTGTTCCGAATGCAAATCCATTCTTGCAATTGACCAGTCAGGACAAGTTTCGTTAGGCTGAATTATATAAACTTTACAAAAAACGGCTTTATGCCGTTTTTTGCGTTATGCCAATATCGCCGCAGAACAGAAGAAAGCTTGAATGTAAAAATTAAAATTAATTTTACAGTATAAAATAAACCTGTTCGGAAACTTCAGTTCCACTGATATTTGAATCTTTAAGGCAGATATTCGGCTTTTCTATTTTTTAAAGACCAAAAGAGCTTTTCTTTTTGAGCTTCGTTTCCGCCTGTCAAAAGCGATATACGGCGGCGGATGTCTTTACGTGCGCTGTTGTCTTGGAAATTACACGTGCACGTCCAACCGGAATAACCTTGATGGACGGCGTGTTCGATAATTGTTTTTTCCGGTGCGTAATAGAGCGGACGGATCATTTTTACGGGATATTTTTCGTATGCAAGAACCGGCGGCATAGTTGCAAACTCGCTTTTTGACAGCGCGTTCATAAAAAGCGTTTCAAGAGCGTCATCAAGATGATGACCCAGCGCAATTTTATTAAAACCGTTTTCAAGCGCAAAATGTAAAAGCTCCGTCCGCCTCTGCGTGGAACACCAGTAGCAATTCATCTTTCTGCCGGTTTTAAGCCGCCCCTGCACGTCGATTCTTATGCAGTCCGTATGCACATTCCACGCATCGAACAAGGCGCGTATGTTTTTCGGCAAATCCCCGCTGACTTCAGATGCGATATTTAAGGCGCAAAAAGAAAAATCTTCGTCTTTACGGCGGACGCGATTAGAAAGATATTCGATTAAGGCTGTAGAATCTTTTCCGCCTGATGCGCCAACAAGGATTTTATCTCCGGCTTCAATCATATTGTAATCGAAAACTGCTTTATCTATGATACGGAATAAAAATGGCTGCGGCATCAGGTGTTCAAGTTTTCGGCGGCAAGACTGCGGAATTCTGCAATAATTTTTGCCGCTTCTTCTGCGAGTTTTTGAATCTCTCCAAAGCCGCCGGACTTAATCAGCGGCTTCGGTGTAACCCAGCTTCCGCTCAAAGCGGCTACGTTTTTAAGTGCAAGATAATCCGCCGCATTTGCGGCATTCAATCCGCCGCTTACAACAAATCTGACGTTCGGATAGGGACCGGAAAGAGCTTTTAACATCGCAGTCCCGCCCATAACGTTTGCAGGAAAAAACTTGACCGTTTCAATTCCCGCTTCAAGAGTGCGCTCGATTTCTCCCGGTGTGCATAAACCCGGAATCAACGTTATGCCGTTTTTGACACAATAGTCTACCGTCGACGGATTAAATCCTGCCGTCAGTAAAAACTGCGCACCCGCATTCCACGCGCGGTTTGCAAGTTCAGGATTGAGTATTGTCGCACCGCCGATAAGCATTTCAGGACAGGCTTTTCGGACAGCTGAAATCGCTTTTTCCGACTGCTCAAATGTATCCGGATTTCTAAAAGCGATTTCCATCGCACGCACGCCGCCTTTCAAAAGAGCGTCCGCTGTCATGAGTGCTTCTTTTTCCGAAGCAACTTCCGTTACCGCAATAAGCGCGGCTTTATGCAATTTGACGAGAATTTCATTCATCTTTGTATCCGTCCGTTTGTATTTCCGTTCATCAGCGTTTCAATTTCTTCTTTTGTTACAAGATTGAAGTCGCCCGACACTGAATGTTTGAGGCATGACGCCGCCGCTGCAAAATCCAACGCTTTGCGCTCGTCTTTGAATTCTGTAAGACCGTATATAAGTCCTGCCGCAAAAGAGTCTCCCGCGCCGACACGCTCAACTATGTTTTCGATATCGTACTGCACTGACTCGTAAAAAGTTCCGCGAGAGGAAAGTACCGCCGACCAGCCGTTTCTGTCTGCCGAATAACTGCGGCGCAAGGTTACGGCAACTATACCGGCATTCGGGAAGTGTTCATGAACGTCGGCGCATAAATGGCGGTAGCATTCCGTCGGCGTACTGAAATTTTTAAGCGGAATGCCGAGACAATTCTGAATGTCTTCTTCGTTGGCAATCAAAACGTCGGCAAACGATGCAAGATTCCGCATAACTTCAGATGCGGTTTTTCCGTATTTCCACAATTTTTTTCTATAGTTTAAGTCGAGCGACACCTTTGCGCCCGCTTTTTTTGCCTGCTGCATGGCATCAAGCACGCAGTCCGCTGTATTTTGCGTAAGCGCAGGCGTAACTCCCGACACATGAAACCAGTCCGCGCCGGAAAATATGTTTTCCCAGTCATACTCGCCGCTTTTTGCACATGAAAAACTGCTGCCTTCCCTATCGTAAATGACTTTTGAAGGGCGTTGACACGCACCGCTTTCAAGATAGTAGATTCCCATACGGCCGGAACGATACAAGGCTGAAAGCGAAACCCCATAATAAGATAAAGATGACGCTGCCGCCTTGCCGATTGCATTGTCGGGCAGAGCCGTAACATAAAGCGGCTTTGCGCCAAAAAGAGCAAGCGAGACTGCAACATTTGCTTCGCTGCCGCCGAAAACGGTCTCCATTACAGGCGACTGAAAAAATCTCTCCTTTCCGGCAGGTTTAAGGCGAAGCATCAGCTCGCCGAATAAAACGATATTTCCCATAAAAAAAGCATATAGGCAGACGTAATTGTTGTCAACGATTGCCATTATTTTTGAGGAGCATACTTCATTCGAGCGAGTGAGATATCTTCATTCGGACTGATGAACTTGCTTCCTCCGAACGGATGAACGCACTTCCTTCGAGCGGATGAGCTTGCTTCATTCGGACGAAGGAGTTTACGTCATTAAAGCGAAAAAACTCGTTTTGCTCGTTCAAAATATCAACTGTTTTTAAGCCGGACACAGCCGTAAGGAGTGTCTTTATATTCCAAAAACGATTTTATAAGTTTCTCCGAAGTTTTTGAAATATCTGCAATGCGGCGAGGAGCTTTGTCGTGTTTTATTCGAACAAGAGGATTTATCCACCGCTGCTTTACATTTATATTTACGCAAAAGCAGCCTTGTATAGGTTCTGCACTGTGAATTATTTCCGTCATTTCTCTAAACGTGCGGTATAAAATACGGAATTCATTAAAATCTTTCTGTTTGCAATTTAAAGCATCATCAAAACGCCGGATAATTTCGCTTTCCGAAAGCACATAAAAGTCCGTCTGTCTGATAAGTTCCAATTTTTCCGCACAGGATATAATTTGTGCAAGCAGCTGAAGTGCAAGTTTGTTTTCATTAAGCTGCAAAATATGTCCCGTATCAAGAAATTTTCGGGTATAGATTTCCGCGCAATCAAGGCTGCAAAAGCCGAGCTCATCGTTTCCGTCTTCATTTTTCATAACGGTTATATCAGCGTATACGCGCTTTATTTCTTCCGGCGTCCAGCTTCCATGCAGTGCCGCACCCGACGGGAACATATATTCCAATCTATCGGCTGAAAGACGGGGAATATCATTGTCGGCAACGGGATATTTGTGGTAATCGCTTATCTTTTCGATTGGAATACCGTCCCGCTGTAAAAGGGCACAAAGTTCAGGAGAAGAGCGTATCACGCACTCTGTAAGATTTTCGGTAGAAGTTTGCGTAAGAGAGTCGCCGTTTTTAAAATCGATTACATGGCTGAATGCCGGAGTTGAAATATCATGAAACAAGCCTGCCAAAGTTTGAATTTTATCGTGTGTAAAGTTGAAGATTATTAAAGCCGCTCCGATGCTGTGGTCAAGCCGTGAATAATAAAAACGATTTTTATAAAGCGGAGTCCAATCCGTTCCGCATAAAAGTCCCGCTCCGCTGAGACGCTGCATTGCAGGAGTTTTTATATAATCCGTCAAAAAATCAGGAAACTCAGGCGATAAAATATTTCGGTATTCATCAATATAAAATGCCCGATTTTCTCCGTATTTTTTAAGCATCGACTTCCAGTCCATAGTGCAGTAAGGATTGGAAAGTCCGTTTTCCGAATCCCCTGATTCCATTATGAGTTTCCTCCGTCATTCCCACCTATAATGGAAACATCAAGTTTGTTGAACGGTATGGAAATATCGGCATCATCAAATACCTTTTTTATCGCAATAAATACGTCATTTTTTGTCTGCACAAGATTGGGCGGTTGAAACCATGCAGCAAACGTTATATTGATTCCGCTGTCGCCGAAGCTGTCAAACCATGCGGTCGGAGCAGGCTCCGTCAGAACAGTCGGACAAAGCGGCTGGACTTTTTTTAATGCTTCTAAAGCCGCTCTCATGTCGGAATTATAGTCTATGGAAACCGAAAATGTTATCCGCCGTTTGCCAAAAAAGCTGTTGTTTATAAAGTTTGAATTTATAATCGTGGAATTCGGGATCCTAATCATTTGGTTATCGGGGGTATGAACTTTTACGGAAAGCAATCCTACAGAATCAACAGTTCCCGACTGCCCGCCTACAGAGATAAAATCTCCTATTTTCATAGTTTTTTCGCCAAGCACAAACAACCCGCTTATTAAATTACTTACCGATGTCTGAGACGCAAAACCGATTGCGATTCCTGCAATTCCGGCAGCACCCCAAATTGCAGATAATTTTATTCCGAACAAGCTTAAAATATACATTAGAATGATGATGTAAAAAGTGTAATTTATAACTTTTTTGATTATCATTCTCTGTTGGACATTCAACCTTTCTGCAGGAATGCGTTTTATTCCGTGCCGTATCAGCACAAAAATCAGATAAATAATCACAATCATGATAAGCGCACCGAATGCCTTAAACAGATTTTCCAACGTAAAGTACGTTTTTATAAAATCCGCAAACTGCACGGTAAGTTTACCTACAGTTTGATTTGCAGCCGACGCTGCAGCATCGCTTACAATTTGTATCGTATCGGGCGTATCGCTCATTTTTTACTCCGGGATATTTTATATTCAAATCATTTTGCAAACGCAACGGGCAAAATACTTTCCGCACCGCTTTGCAGTTTGCAGAACTTTCTTTATATGCACAGTATTCTTTATGCAAGCTGCAGCGGAACACATCCTTTGTCCCGAACTGAACGCACACCTCGTCCCGCTCGGAGGGAGATGTTCACTCCGAACGGAGGGAAGTGTTCACTCCGAGTGGAAGGTGGTATTCCCTCAGGGCGGAGGGAGATGTTCCCTACGCCTGAACCGGTTCGTACCACTCGCCCGAGCAGCACTCCCCCACCGAAACATTTTTCCCGCAACTTGTCACAGCAAACCGCAACGGACGGCGAACCAGTTAAGTCTGTCAGAACTATTTCCACCGACCGCAGTCCATAAAATATTTCCCGCAGTTTGCCTCGCAAACTGCAGCGGACGGTAAACCCGTTAAGTCTGTAAGAACTGTTTTTACCGTCCGCCTATTCCCAGCCGAATGTTGCAGGCGGCTTATTAGTGAGGTCGAAGAATATTGCATCAACAAAGGACAGCGCAGCGATTTTACGCGTGATTATGCCGACAAGCTCATGCGGAAGTTTTGCAAAACGCGCGGTCATAACATCTTCACTGCAGACGGGGCGGAGCACAATCGAACATCGTCCGACTTCGCTTGCAAACGGAAGATTTATCGTCAAATGCTGGAAGACTTTTTGATACCAGCCGCTTTTGTGCAGTTCATCAAGGACGATTGCGTCCGCTTCGCGCGTTTGGTCAAGTCTACCCTTGTCGCAATAACCTTCAATAAGGTGAAAATCCTCATCGGAAAGTTCAGGCTTTTGATACAGTTTTATGACCGTCCGATTTATGTACTGCGCACCGTTTGTGATTTTACCGGACGTGCTTTCAAGTTTTTCCCAGATTTTCGGCAAATGGTAAAAACCGTCCTCATATCGCTCAAAACTCAGAACACACGGAAATTTATATGTACGGAAGTCGCCTTGAACGCCGACGGAGCGCACAGGGAGCGCCGTTTTTTTTAGAAATGAAGAGCAATGCTCACAAAACATATCGATGTGAATACCGTTAAGCTCTTTTTGTGCGCTTTCAAGCTCTGCTTTGTCCGCGTCGGAAAGTTTTCCGTCCGAGCATAGAACATTAATCGAAAGTCCGGGGCCGGGAAAAGGGTGTCGCATAATCAGTCTTTCGTCCAATCCGAGCGCGCGCCCGATGTTCCGTACTTCATCTTTGTACAATTCTTTGAGCGGCTCGATGACCAGTCCCTTGTCGATAAGCGTTTGGATTCCCTCAACACGGT
>CAUUGI010000002.1:0-66490 GCA_963544675.1 uncultured Treponema sp. | reverse complement strand
CGCCGTATTCGTGTTGGTCAATCTGTGTCGCTTGCTCCCTGCTGATTGACTTTGCACATTTTGTAATTGCGCTTCTGTATTCGTTGTCGCTCATTTGAGAATATGCCGTGCGTACTGTTGTTGAAGTTGTAGATGCTGCGTCGGTTTTCGTTTCTTTTAACGGCATTATTTCGTGCGGTTTCGGTTTTACCCCTCTCGGCTGCGGATTTCCGTCCGGCATACCGATACGCTCTCTCTGCGCGTCTCGCATGATTCCCGTCTGCTTTGTAAAATCCCGCGCTTTGGCTTGCCATTCGCCAATTTTTAGCCGCGCTTTTGTGTTGTCTAATCCTGCTGCTCCGATTATTGCGGCTTTTTTTTTGTAAAAACGAATATTGCGCTCAATATGCCGCAGCTTCTGCTCTCCCACATAGCGAGACATTGCTTCGCCGTTGTAGCTTACTTTTTGCGCTGAAAGTTCGTCTAAATCGTCCTGCGTGTAATGCTTTTCCTGCCCCTCAAAATAAGGATAAAACGAATGGCGGCAATTTACGCCGCAGATTCCGTCGGCTTCTCCGTAGCAGCATACTTCGTAAAAGTTTGGATATTTGTCAGTGCTTCCATGAAGTTTATATATCTTCCCTTGCCATGCTTCATGGCTGGGACGTGCGCCTAAATGAGCTGTAACTTCAACTAAATCGCACTCCAGTTCGTCGCAGTTCGTCAAAGATACGGCGGCTGTCTGGTTTACGCCTGTCAAAACGTTCATTTGTATATGTTGTGAGTATGAACAGTGTTATTGTAGACTTTGCTTTTTTGGGATATTATTGCTATATTAAATGTAATAGAATTACCTACTAAATAAATAGGATTTTGTTATCAAGACTTACTGCACAGAGGTTTGATATGTCGGATTTGCTTCTTGACGTCCGGAATATTTCGGTCAGCATAGATTCAAAAAAGGTTTTACGCGACGTAAACCTTCAAATAAAAAAGGGTGAAACCCATGTCCTTATGGGTCCAAATGGGGCTGGAAAATCCACACTCGGCAATGCAATTATGGGAAATCCGCTGTACGCGATTGACGGCGGGCATATTTTTTTTAACGGACAGAACTTGACGACAGAAAGCGCGGATAAACGCGCGAAAGCGGGGATTTTTTTGTCGTTTCAAAATCCGCTGGAAGTGCCCGGTATTTCTCTCGAAGCATTCATCAGAAGTGCAATTCAACAGCGGTCAGGCGAGCGCGTAAAACTCTTTCAGTTCCAAAAAGAACTCAAAAACCGCATGGAACTGCTAAATATGGACACATCTTATGCCTCTCGCGACTTAAACGTCGGTTTTTCAGGCGGCGAACGTAAAAAAGCGGAAATACTGCAACTGCTCATACTGCATCCGGAACTTGCAATTCTCGATGAGACGGATTCGGGTCTTGATGTGGACGCGGTTCGCACAGTTTCCAAAGGCATTGAAGAGTATCAAAAAAATTGGGGCGGCTCTCTTTTAATCATAACGCATTCGACGCGCATTCTTGATAATCTTGCTGTCAACCGCACTCATGTCATGGTAAAGGGAGCAATTGTAGAATCGGGCGACGCATCGCTCGTCAAGCGGATAAACGAAGGCGGATTTGAAGAGTTTGAAGAAAACGCCGATTTGGAGAGTGGACAATGAACGATGAAAAAACGCTGGTCGGCGACATAAATCATTCATTTTACGATTTCCGTTACGAAGAAAACGAAAACGATTATTATCGAATCGAAAACGGGCTTACGGCGGACATTGTAAAAAAACTCTCCAAAGAAAAAGGAGACCCCGAATGGATGCGTGATTTCCGGCTCAAGTCGCTTGAAATATACAATCAACTCCGCGTTCCCGAATGGGGGCCTTCAATCGACGGACTTAATATAGAAAACATTGCAACGTATGTCCGCCCGAACGTGAAAATGCAGGGTGACTGGGACAGCGTTCCGCAGGACATTAAAGACACGTTTGAAAAACTCGGCATTCCAGAAGCGGAGCGGAAGTCGCTTGCCGGTGTCGGTGCGCAGTTCGATTCGGAATTGGTGTATCACAATGTGCGCGACGAAGTTGCCAAGCAGGGCGTTGTCTACAGCGATTTTGAAAGCGCGCTAAAAAGCGATGAATGGGGCGGCATGATAAAAGAGCATTTTATGACGCTCGTGCCGCCCAAAGACCACAAGTTTGCCGCCCTGCACGGAGCGGTTTGGTCGGGCGGCTCGTTCGTCTATGTTCCCAAAGGTGTGCATTTATCGTTTCCGCTGCAATCATATTTCCGCTTGAATGCAAAGGGCGCAGGTCAGTTTGAGCACACGCTCATCATTGTGGATGAGGGGGCGGACTTGCATTTTATCGAAGGCTGTTCCGCGCCAAAATACAACGTTGCAAATCTTCATGCCGGCTGCGTGGAATTGTTCGTCGCGAAAAACGCGCGGCTTCGTTATTCTACAATCGAAAACTGGTCAAAAAATATGTACAATTTGAATACGAAACGCGCACGCGTTGAAGAAAACGGCGTTATCGAGTGGATTTCAGGCTCGTTCGGTTCGCACATATCGTATTTATATCCGGAAAGCGACCTTGTCGGGCGCGGCGCACGCGCGGAGTTTACGGGAATTACGTTTGCAGGTTCCGGGCAAAGCCTTGATACCGGCGCAAAAATGGTTCACCTTGCGCCCGATACGACAAGTCTCATCACGACAAAATCCGTTTCCAAAGGCGGCGGCGAAGGCTATTTTCGCTCGGCGATTTATATCGCAAAAGAGGCTGAACGGAGCAAAACGTCCGTTTCGTGCGCTTCGCTCATGCTCGACAGCGAGTCGAGAAGTGATACGATTCCTGCGATGAAAATCTTGAACGACAATGTAGACGTTGGACATGAGGCGAAAATCGGGCGCATAAGCAGCGACGCGATTTTTTACCTTATGAGCCGCGGCATCAGCGAAGACGAAGCGCGAAGCATGATTGTGTCGGGGTTCGCAAACCCTGTCAGCAAGGAACTGCCGCTTGAGTACGCGGTGGAAATGAACAACCTTATCCGTCTTGAAATGAAAGGCACGATGTAATTATGGAAGAAAACAGAACGATTAAAATAAATCCGCTTCCCGTCCCCACATGGAATTGGCTGAAAATGAATTCGGCGGAGATGACGCTAAAGTCCGTATGCGCTGAGCGGCTTGAGCCGCAAATTGAAAACTCAGACGGCGTTGTTTTTTCCGATACCGCAGCCAAATTTGATGAAATTGAAACGGGCTGCGGCACGAATTCCGACATTCTCTTTGCTTCAAAAGAGGCGTCTCCGCTTGTCATAACCGCGCCAAAGGGAAAGAAAATCGCATCTCCCGTCATCTTGAATTACGACTGCGGCAAAAAAAATTCTGCGGTGTGCGCGCAGATTATCCGTGCAGAAGAGAACTCGGAAATTACGGTGATAATCGTAAGCCGCTCGGACGAAGGTGCGGCAGGAATGTTCGCGCTTCAGACGCTTGTTTTTGCCGAAAAAAATGCAGTTGTCCGCTTGGTAAAAGCGCAGCTGCTCGATAAAAACACCGCGAACGTTGACGATACGGGCATCCGCACAGAAGAAAACGCCTCCGTAACGGTGAGCCATATTATTTTAGGCGGCGGCGAAACATTTACGGGACTTGCGGCGGCTCTCAACGGCTATAAAGCGGACTTTAAGTCGGATGCGGCGTACCTTTGCACGGGTGCGCAAAAACTCGACATGAACTTTGTTGTCCGGCACTTAGGGCGCAGCACAAACAGTTTTATGTATGCGACAGGCACCTTGTACGACAGCGCACATAAAACTTACCGCGGCACAATCGACTTAAAAAAAGGCTGTGCAGGCTCCGACGGCGAAGAACAGGAAGAAACGCTGCTTTTGTCGCCTGCCGTCGTCAATAAGTCAATTCCGATGATTTTGTGCGGCGAAGAAGACGTTGCAGGCGAGCACGGCGCGACAATCGGGCGGCTCGGAGACGATGTGCTGTTTTATATGCAGTCGCGCGGATTTTCAAAGCGGGAAGCGGAAAACACCGTTGCGCGTTCAAAAGTTGCGGCGGCGCTTGCATCCGTACCCGATAAAAAAGTCCAAGAAGAAATTGCAGACTATCTTGACGGAGTTTTAAACGATGAATGCTGACTTCCGCTCCGATTTTCCAATTTTTAATGCTCCTGAAAACAAAGATTTAATCTATTTTGACAATGCGGCGACGACACAGCGTCCGCGCCACGTTATCGACGCGGTAAAAAACTTTTATGAAAAATCGAACGCAAATCCTTTGCGCGGATTGTACGGTCTTTCCTCTAAAGCTACGGAACTGTACGAGAATGCACGCGGCACGGTTGCATCTTTTATAAACGCCGCCGCGGAAGAAATAATTTTTACGCGGAACGCTTCCGAGTCGTTGAACCTCGTCGCCTACACATGGGGAATGCAAAACGTGCGCGAGGGCGACGAAATTGCCGTTACCGTCATGGAGCATCACTCGAATATCCTTCCGTGGCAAATGGTGTGCGCTGCAAAAAATGCAAAACTCGTGTTTTTGGATTGCAATAAGGCGACCGGAGAAATCCCGCTTTCTGAATTAAACAAAATCAACGAGCGCACAAAACTTGTCGCCGTAACATACGTGAGCAACGTGCTCGGTATTACGAATCCCGTCAAAGAGATTGCAGAGGCGGCGCATAAGAACGGAGCGGTCGTCGTTGTTGACGGCGCGCAGACGATTCCGCATTTTAAGGTTGATGTGCAGGCTATCGGAGCCGATTTTTTTGCATTCAGCGGACACAAGATGTGTGCGCCTATGGGTATCGGCGTTCTGTACGGCAGACGGGAATTGCTTGAAGCGATGCCGCCGTTTTTGCGCGGCGGTGAAATGATTGAATACGTTACCAAAGAGGGCGCGACGTGGGCGGAACTACCGCACAAGTTTGAAGCGGGAACCGTAAACGCCGCAGGAGCGGTAGGCTTGGGAGCGGCAATCGACTACATCAATTCAATCGGTTTTGATGAAATTGTCCGCCGCGACCATGAACTTACAACTCTTTTAATGGAAGAAATGCACCGCATTCCGCACGTACACGTTGTCGGACACCCCGACCCGCTCCGGCATTGCGGCATTGTTACGTTTACGATTGACGGCGTTCATCCACATGACATAGCGACCGTCCTTGACGAGGAGCATATCGCAATCCGCGCGGGACATCATTGCGCACAGCCGCTCGGCGCGCACTTAGGGATGCCGTCAACTGCGCGGGCGAGCCTTTATTTTTACAACACGGAAGACGAAGTGCATCGCTTTGCAGAAAAACTTTCTTCAGTCAGAAAATGGATGGGCTATGGAAACTAAAGAACTGTACCGCGAAATCTTAAATGAACACAATTTGAATCCCGCGCACAAAAAGGATGCGGACGGAGCGACGCTCAGCTTAAACGGCGTAAATCCGAGTTGCGGCGACAATATCACGCTCAATTTCAAAATCGACAATGGAATCATCACGGACGGCTGGTTTACGGGAACGGGCTGCGCAGTTTCGCAGGCAAGCGCGGACATGATGCTCGATCTAGTCATCGGAAAGAAGCAGGACGAAGCGCTCCGGCTCGGAGAAATTTTTATGGGCATGATCAAGGGAACTGCCACGTCCGAAGCCATCGAGGAATTGGACGAAGCGGCCGCATTGCAGGATATTTCAAAAATGCCTGCGCGTGTTAAATGCGCGGTTTTAGGCTGGCGCACAATGAAAGAAATGTTTGCGGCTGCCAAAACAAGCGCGGCATTCGGCAATCCGCACTGCGCAGCAGACGCGAAAATCGGACATTAACGGCAAATCAACATACCCAGACGCAGAGCGTCGGAGTATCAACCTCTCCGCACAAATAAAATAAATCCTGCTTATAGCACTTTCCGACAGTTGGAAGCCGCGAACTGCCGAAACAGCATAAAGTTGAAACTTCGCTTACGCATGATTATTTCTATCTCAAAAGTCATAATTCAAACTATCTACGAAATTTATACAAAATCAAAAAAATCGCCGTTTGACCCATAAATATTTTTAGGCATAAAAAATGGCTGCCGTAAAAGTAAACACTTTTCGACAGCCCTTTTTTCCGATATGCGGAAAATACTACCAGCGGTAATGAGCAAAAGCTTTGTTTGCTTCTGCCATTTTGTGTGTATCTTCTTTCTTTTTGAAAGCAGAGCCTGTGCTGTTAAAAGCATCAAGCAATTCCAAAGAAAGAGTATCCGCCATACCATGACCGCTTCTTGAGCGTGCAGCGTTGATGATCCAGCGCATTGCAAGAGCTTCACGACGGGTATCGCGGATTTCTACCGGAACCTGATACGTAGCACCTCCAACGCGACGTGATTTTACTTCAACAAGCGGCTTTACGTTTTCAAGAGCCTTTAAAAGAACTTCAAGCGGGTCTTTGTCAGTCTTCGCCTTGAGTTTATCCATAGCTTCGTAGACAATTTTTGTGCAAGTCGCTTTTTTCCCGTCAATCATCATACGGCTGACGAATTTCGAAACAACTTTACTGTTATACTTTGCATCCGGCGTAAGCGGACGATCAATAGATTTCTTATGTCTTCCCATTGTAATCCTCCGTTATGCCTTAGGTCGCTTTGCACCGTATTTTGAACGTCCGCGTTTGCGGTCTTCAACACCGAGTGTATCTTTCGTACCGCGGATAATATGATAACGAACACCGGGAAGATCTTTAACACGTCCACCTCTGATAAGAACTACCGAGTGCTCCTGAAGATTATGACCGATTCCAGGAATATACGCAGTAACTTCAATTCCATTGCTTAAGCGGACACGGGCAACCTTGCGGAGTGCCGAGTTCGGCTTTTTCGGGGTAACTGTCATAACACGTGTGCAAACACCGCGTTTCTGCGGGCAGGACTCAAGCGCGGGAGCTTTAGTCCTGTTAGCCTCAGTATGACGCCCCTGATGAATCAACTGATTAATTGTAGGCATCGCCTTCTCCTATTTATAAGTTCCGGCAGCACTCCGGAAAAAAATACAAATAAAACCTTAATTGCATATAAGGTTTGAAAATAATAATGAATTCGACAGACGAATTCAAGCGCATATAAACGCATTAAATACTTTTGTAAGCGGCGGACACACATAAATTATTTTATTATGTGCCGCCGCTTACAGACTAATCCGCTTCCTCGTTTTCAAAAACAGGTTCTTCAACGCGGTTCATCTCAAGTTCACTTTCGATGCGGCGTTTTTCAAGAATTTCTTCCATCTGAACGTCAAGATCTTTGTCCCGATCGTCAAAGAGTTTGATATTCCGGTAATCGCGGATTCCCGTTCCCGCCGGAATGATATGTCCGATGGCAACATTTTCTTTGATACCGTGTAATCCGTCAGTCGCGCCGGAAATTGCCGCATTTGTAAGAACGCGCGTTGTTTCTTGGAACGATGCCGCAGAAATAAACGAATCGACATTCAATGCCGCTTTTGTGATTCCTTGGAACATAGGACGAGCAACCGCAGGCTGTCCGCCTTCAGCCGCAACGCGCCGATTTTCCTCGTGGAACTTGTACTTATCAACCTGTTGTCCGTAGATAAATTTAGTATCGCCGACTGCAACAATTTCGACTTTGCGGAGCATCTGACGCACGATAACACCGATGTGCTTGTCGTTGATTGATACACCCTGCGCACGGTAAACCGCCTGAATCTCGTCCATCAGATAATTTTGCAACGCGTTTTCACCAAGTATGGCAAGAATGTCGCTCGGATCCGGAGAACCGTCACAAAGTTGTTCGCCAGCTTCTATGCGGTCGCCGTCGCGTACAAGCATGTGCTTGTTTGTCGGCACGAGGTGTTCATACTCAATTCCGAATTCGTCTTCAATCTTAATGACGCGTTTTGCCTTCGTAATTCCTTTGAATTTAACTGTACCGGAAATCTTTGCAAGTACAGTCGGGACTTTGGGCTTCCGCGCCTCGAACAATTCGGTAACGCGCGGAATACCGCCGGTAATATCGTTGGTCTTCGCCGCTTCTTTCGGCATTTTTGCAAGCGTATTGCCCGCCTTAATCTGCTGTTTGTCTTCGACCTGTAAAACCGCGCCCACCGGAAGATAATAACTTCCCTGCTGATTTCCCGCCTCATCGGTGATGAGAATGCGCGGCTGTTTTACGTCAAGGTGCAAGTCGGTAATCGTGCGCTCAACCATATCGGACTGCGGATCGGTCTTTTCGGCCAGAGTTGAACCCGGAATGATATCTTCAAAGTGAACGTATCCGTCACTTTCGGCAATAATAGGATCGCTGTATTGGTCGAACGTTCCGACAGCCTTTCCTGCCGGAATCACATCGCCCGCCTTTGCGTGGATATTCGAGCCGTTACTTATTTCGACTTTAATTTCCTTCGTCGTAATGTACAGTTTGTTGCCGACGATACGGACTTTTCCGCTCGCTGCAGCGGCGATATTTTTTGAACCGCGCTTCATAACCGTGCTGTCTTTCAAAAGGCTTACGCCGTCTTCAACCAAAACTTCGTCGCCGTCTTTGATTTCCTGTTCGGCAAGGATACGCAGCACGTTCATAAAACCTTTGCGCGTAAAAAGCCAGCTTCCGTCAGCAGTTTCAACGTGTGTACCGTTAATCTCATTAATGAGAACGTCGTAATGCAAAACAATGCGATTATCTTCCGTCGTCTTATCCGCCGTACCGCCGGAATGGAATGTGCGGAGCGTCAGCTGCGTTCCCGGTTGTCCGATTGACTGCGCCGCGATAATACCGACCGCTTCTCCGATTTCAACGATTTTGTTGCGCGCAAGATTTTGTCCGTAACACTTGATACAAATCCCGTGTTGGGCTTCGCAGGTCAAAACCGTGCGGACTTTTACTTTTTCTACGCCGTCCGCTTCGATTTTATTTGCCAAATCTTCATCAATATAAGAATTGACGTCGCAAATCAACTCACCGGTAATCGGGTGAACAATGCGCTCAATCGAATAATGCCCGACAATGCGGTCGGCAAGATGAACGATAATGTCATCGCCGTCTTTTACTGCCGCGTATTCAATACCGTTGATAGTTCCGCAGTCTTCCTGATTGACGACAACGTCCTGCGCAACGTCAACAAGGCGGCGCGTCATATAACCGGCGTCGGCAGTTTTCAGAGCGGTGTCGGAAAGACCTTTTCGCGCACCGTTTGTCGAAATAAAATATTCAATAACCGAAAGCCCCTCTTTAAAGTTGGAGCGTATCGGAAGTTCGATAATTTCTCCGCTCGGCTTTGCCATAAGACCGCGCATAGCCGCAAGCTGTGAAATCTGCTTTTTTGAACCGCGCGCACCGGATGTAGCCATCATGTAAATCGTGTTGAATCCGTCTTTGTCTTTGGAAAGATTATCCATCATGATTTTAGTCAGCTCGTCGTTCGTACGAGACCAAATATCGGTTACGCGGTTGTACCGCTCTTCCGCCGTAATAACGCCCTTGCTGTAGTCGTTGACGATTTTTTCGACTTCTTTATTCGCCTTTTCGACCATCGGGATTTTTTCTTCCGGCACGAGAATATCGTCCATAGAAAGCGTTGCGCCGTAGAACGTCGCATTTTTGTATCCGACGGACTTAATCGCATCGAGCATTTGAACCGTAAGCCATGGACCTTTGACATGGTAGACGTGCTCAATCATCGACTTTAATTTTTTGTCGCCCATCTGCTCGTTGACGTAATCGACTCCCTCAGGCATCGCTTCATTGAATGCAAGCGTTCCTGCCGTCGTTTCAATCAAGTCGCCCTGCTTAAAGTCGCCTTCCTTAAAAGAATCTTTCGGCGCTGGGACTTTAATTTTTGCCTGCCACTCTATGCTGCCGTTTTCCGCAGCAAGGCGCACTTCTTCAGGAGAGGAAAAGCGTTTTCCCGTCCCCTTTGCGTTCGGCTTTACGGATGTCATATAGTAGATTCCCAAAACCATGTCCTGCGACGGAGCGACAATCGTGTTGCCGTTCGCGGGGTCAAGCAAATTGCGTGTTGAAAGCATGAGAGTCCAGCATTCCATCTGCGCCGCCTGCGTCAGCGGCACGTGAATTGCCATCTGGTCGCCGTCAAAGTCGGCATTGAAGGACTTACAGGCAAGCGGATGAAGTTTAAGTGCCTTTCCTTCGACGAGAACCGGCTCAAAGGCAAGAATACCGAGACGGTGGAGCGTCGGAGCACGGTTGAGCATAACCGGATGTTCGCGGACAACTTCATCGAGAATGCCGAATACTTCCGGAGCTTCCGATTCTACAAGAAGTTTCGCCTTTTTGATGTTGAACACAACGCCCTTGTCGACAAGTTTCTTCATTATAAAGGGCTTGAACAACTCCATCGCCATTTTTGTCGGAAGTCCGCACTGCCAAAGTTTTAATTCGGGGCCAACAACGATAACCGAGCGTCCGGAATAGTCGACGCGCTTACCGAGTAAGTTTTGACGGAAACGTCCCTGCTTTCCTTTGAGCATATCGCTGATGGATTTGAGCGGGCGGTTTGACGCGCCTTTTACAACGCGCTTGCGTTTACTGTTGTCGAACAAAGCGTCGACGGCTTCCTGCAGCATCCGTTTTTCGTTGCGGATAATGATGTCCGGCGCGTTGAGCTGCTGCAACCTCTTTAAGCGGTTGTTACGGTTTATAACGCGGCGATACAAATCGTTTAAGTCCGATGTTGCAAAACGTCCGCCGTCAAGTTGAACCATCGGTCGCAGTTCCGGCGGAATAACCGGAATAACGTCCAAAATCATCCATGAAGCTTTATTGCCGGACGTGCGGAAGTTTTCCACGATTTCGATGCGCTTTAAAAGCCGCTTGTCACTCTTTTTACCCTTTTCGACCATTTTTGCGCGAAGCTCTGCGGCAAGCGCGTCAAGATCGATGTTTTCAAGCAACGTCTTAATCGCTTCCGCCCCCATATCCGCAGTAAAGGTTTCTCCATAGCGTTCGCGCGCCTCAATAAATTCGTCTTCGGTAAGAAGCTGCATTTTTTTAAGGTCGGTGTCGCCCGGATCGATAACGATATATTTTTCGTAGTACAAGACTGAGCGCAGCGCGCCGACCGGCAAATCAAGCAAAAGTCCCATGCGGCTCGGCACCGAGCGGTAATACCAAATGTGGCTTACGGGAGCGGCAAGCTCGATGTGTCCCGTGCGCTCGCGCCGGACTTTGAAATGCGTAACTTCAACGCCGCAGCGGTCGCAGATAACGCCTTTATAGCGGATTGACTTAAACTTTCCGCAATAGCATTCCCACTCCTTTGTTGTTCCGAAAATGCGCTCGCAAAAAAGACCTTCCTTCTCGGGGCGCAAGGTGCGGTAATTTATCGTTTCCGGCTTTTTTACTTCGCCGTAAGACCACGCGCGGATTGTTTCCGGGGAGGCAAGTTTTATTTTCAGACTGGCAAAATCTTGAATATCACGCATTCGCATTCTCCTTATCAAAACCGGAGGCGGCTTTGTCTATTAATTCCTGATCGCGCTCCGTAAGGGCAATTTGTTTGCCTTTATCATCATAAATCGTAAAATCCAACGCTAAGCCGCGCAGTTCCTGTACTAAAACATTGAATGATTCAGGCACACCTGCAGGCGATGAAGGGTCGCCCTTTACGATTGATTCGTAAATCTTTGAACGTCCGTTCATGTCGTCGGACTTAATCGTCATCATTTCCTGCAAAGTATTTGCCGCGCCGTATGCTTCAAGCGCCCAAACTTCCATTTCACCGAGACGCTGACCGCCGAACTGCGCTTTACCGCCGAGCGGCTGCTGCGTTACGAGCGAGTACGGCCCCGTTGAACGGGCGTGCATTTTGTCGTCGACAAGGTGATGCAGCTTCATAAAGTAGATAACGCCGACAAAAATCGGATTTACAAACGGTTCGCCGGTGCGTCCGTCGCGTACAATCTGTTTACAGTCGGTAGAAAGCCCTGCTTCGGCAAGTTTTTCAGCAATCTGCTCCTGAGACGGCGTCTGGAATGCAGGAGATTCGTAAAACTGATTCAAATAGCGTCCGGCAATTCCCAATTCCGATTCCATAATCTGCCCGATGTTCATACGAGACGGAACGCCGAGCGGGTTCAAACACACGTCAAGAGGCGTACCGTCTTCAAGATACGGCATATCCTCAACCGGCAGAATACGGGCTACAACGCCCTTGTTTCCATGCCGTCCCGCCATTTTGTCGCCCTCGCATAACTTGCGTTTGTTTGCGATGAGGACTTTTACGACTTCATCCACACCGGGACTTAAATCGTCGCCTTCCAAACGCTTCATGCGCTGAACGTCGATAACGACGCCTTCAACGCCGTGCGGCACGTGCAGGGAAGAATCGCGGACTTCTTTCGCTTTTTCACCGAATATCGAATTCAAAAGTTTGAATTCGGGAGTCGTTTCCGTTTCGCTTTTCGGCGTTACTTTTCCCACAAGAATATCGCCGGAACGCACTTTTGCACCGACGCGGACAATACCTTCCGCATCAAGATTATCCAGTGCTTTTTCCGCCATATTCGGAACATCACGCGTAATTTTTTCCGGCCCGAGCTTGGTTTCGCGCACTTCAATCTGGAATTCCTTTATGTGAATCGAAGTGTACATATCTTCGCTGACGACGCGCTGAGAAATCAAAACAGCGTCTTCGTAGTTGTAACCGTTCCAAGGCACAAAGCCGACTAAAATATTGCGGCCAAGCGCAAGTTCTCCATTGAATGTTGCAGGCCCGTCGGCAAGAACGCCGCCTTTTTCCACGCGCTCGCCGACGGAAACGGTCGGACGCTGATGGTTGCACGTATCGTTATTCGTACGCTGGTACTTCAAAAGCGGATATTCGTCAAGTTCACCGGAAATTCCTTCGTCCGACTTTACCTTAATCATCTCACTTGAAACAAAAACGACTTCACCGGAACGGACGGCTTTTACCAAAACGCCGGAATCATAAGCGGCTTTTCGTTCCATACCGGTACCGACATAAGGCGGCTCAGGGAACAAAAGCGGCACCGCTTGACGCTGCATGTTACAGCCCATGAGCGCACGGTTCGCGTCGTCGTGCTCCAAAAACGGAACCAGAGACGCGGATACAGAAATAACCTGACGCGGCGAAACATCCATGTACTGAACATCTTTTGGATTGCGCTGCGTATAATTTCCGCGGTTGCGGCACGAAATCATATCCGTCGGGAATGTACCGTCGTCCTTTAAGCCTTCAACAACCGTACCGATATAGAATTTATCTTCGTCCATTGCGGAAAGATATTCGATTTCGTCGGTCGCACTGCCGTCAACAATCTTCCGGTACGGCGCTTCAAGAAATCCGTACTCGTTGATTTTCGTAAACATCGCAAGCGACACGATAAGACCGATATTCGGACCTTCCGGAGTCTCAATAGGACACATACGCCCGTAATGCGAATAGTGAACGTCGCGGACTTCAAAACCGGCGCGGTCGCGGGAAAGTCCGCCCGGACCTAGCGCGTTCAAACGGCGTTTGTGGGTAAGCTCTGCAAGCGGATTGACTTGATCCATAAACTGAGAAAGCTGAGACGAGCCGAAAAATTCCTTTATCGAAGCGACAATCGGCTTTATCGAAATTAAATCCTGCGGTTTAATCGTTTCCGTTTCTTTTAAGCCCATGCGCTCTTTTACGATGCGCTCCATGCGGCTGAACGCGGTTTTAAGCTGATTCGTCATAAGCTCGCCGACGCAGCGGATGCGGCGGTTTCCCAAATGGTCGATATCGTCAATAACGTCTTCATCAATGTAAACATTGATAAGGATTTTCATCGTGTTGATGATGTCGTCGTTTATCAGCGTAAAATCCTGAACATCATCTTTATAGTCAAATTTTTTGTTGAGCTTGTAGCGTCCAACGCGCCCCAAATCGTACCGGCGGTCGGAGAAAAACATTGAATGCAAGTCTTTTTCCGCAGCGTCAACGGTAATCGGCTCACCGGGAAGAAGCACCGCGTAAACGGCAGCAAGCGCATCTTCTTTAAGCGGCTCCATATCGACCGAGCCTTCTTTTACATAGCGGACTTCTTCGCGCTCAAAGCAGTTGATGATAATCTGAGAATCAAGCGACGTATTTTTTTCGTCCTTGTCGTTCGGATTTTTCTTTGTGTTGAAGTTTATAACGTCGATTTCCGTAATATTGTTCGCAAGCAAATCGTCGATGTCGTGCGGATGCAGACGGGAACCTGCGTTAAAAAGTCGTTTTTCGTTGCCGTTTTCATCGTTGATGATAACCGCGCTGGCAAGTACGCGGTCAACGAGCGCTTCGCGCACATCAGCATTGTCACTGACTGTTGCTTTTTCCACCGCGTAAAAACAGCGTATAATTTCTTCGCGTGTACTGTAACCGAGCGCACGCAAAAACATTGTTCCTAAAATCTTCTTTTTGCGGTCGATTTTCGCGTAAATCAAATCCTTTTTTTGGTCGATTTCGAATTCGAGCCACGAACCGCGGTACGGAATAATGCGGCTGGAATAAACTCCCTTTTCATGCTGAAAAATAACGCCCGGCGACCGGTGAATCTGCGAAACGACAACGCGCTCCGCTCCGTTTATGATAAATGTTCCGCGCTCCGTCATCAGCGGAATATCGCCCATATATATATCTTTTTGGATGATGTGTCCGTCGTTCAAAAACGTTAAATCGATTCTGGCTTTAAGCGGAACGGAATAAGTCAACCCTTTTTGTTTGCATTCAAGTTCAGTGAATTTAATATTAGGATAATCAAGCTCATAGTATTCAAATTCAAGCGACATATCGCCGTTCGGACTTTCAATAGGAAAGGTGGAAGTAAAAACTTCCTGTAATCCCTGATTTTCCGGAGCTTCACCTGCTTTTATTTTTTGTGCTTGGAGAAAACTTTCGTAAGAAGAAGTTTGAATATCTATCAGATCCGGCACATCCATAAAGTTCTGGATGTCTTTACCGATATACTGACGGTTTATTGTCCGTGTTTTTGCGAACATCGGTTCCCCCTGTTTATTGAGTTCGGAAAAAGACTGCTACATACGCCGACCGCGTACAGCACAGAAGCTTCCGACACGCCTTACCGGGTGTAAGACGATTTAATTTACAAAGAACGAAACTTTTTATTAAACGGCATTTATGCCGCTGAAACGCCTAAGTCAACATATTTGCCGACACAGGTATTACCAATTATAAGTTATCCTCTCTCCATCTATATGGGTAAAGGTAAGAAAAGCTGTCTGCGTAAAACAGCAGACAGCAATTCCTAAAATCGAACGCTGTTATCAACGCGTTTATTTATTTCTTAGATGCTTCACCGCCGGCTTCTTTAATGTCGGCAATCATCTTGTCGGCATCGGCCTTACTTACGCCCTCTTTAAGCACTTTCGGCGCGCCTTCGACAAGAGCCTTTGCTTCGCCAAGACCAAGTCCGGTAATTGTACGTACAGCTTTGATAACCGGAATCTTTTTTGCCGGGTCGATTTTTTCAAGTGTAACGGTAAACTCTGTCTGCTCTTCCGCAGCAGCTCCACCCGCTGCCGCTCCCGGTGCTGCAGCAACGGCAACCGCCGCTGTTACACCGAATTTTTCTTCCATAGCTTTTACAAGCTCTGAAACCTCAAGAACTGTCATGTTCGCAACTGCATCAAGAATCTGATCTGTTGTTAATGCTGCCATATTATCTTCTCCATAATATGAATAAAATATTTTCGCCCAAAATTCAGGCGCGCGGCATCATTTCCATACGGAACGCACCGCAATTTCCGCACGGACAGTCGACAGCGTATGAAGCCTGACCGTACATTTTCAAACAAAATTAGTTCGCTGCTGGAGCTTCCGTTGCCGGAGATTCGGCAGGTTTTGCAGCTTCTTCAGCTTTCGGTGCAGGAGTATCGCCTTCTGCCGCTTTCTTTTCCGCATATGCTTTAAGAGTTGCGGCAAGTTTACGTGCGGGACCGTTCATCGCGCTCATAAGCATAGCAATAAGCTCTTTTCTACCCGGTACTTTAGAGAATGCCTCAATCTTTGCCGCATCAAACAATTCGTTACCGACAAATGCACCTTTTACTGCGAGCTTCTGACTGTCTTTTGCAGCGTCAAAAAGAATTTTTGCAACAACGTTGGAATCTTCTTTTGACATAGCAACAACTGTCGGACCTTTTAAATAATCACTCACATTGTCGATTTTCATATCAGCGAATGCAATACGTGCAAAATTATTTTTTACAACTTTAAGCGCGGCATCCTGTTCACGAAGTTTTTTGCGCAAATCGGAAATCTGCTCAACAGTCATTCCACGATAATCGGCAAAAATAAAATCATTATATTCCGCGAAGGTCTTTTTCGCTTCTTCAATCGCAGCCGCCTTAGCCGACTGCACTTTTTTTGCAAGCATCGCCATATTATTCACCTTCCTTTATGTCAACCCAAACACCGGGTCCCATCGTCGAGCTCAACGACACGGAATTGATAAAGCCCGCAACAACGCCGTTAGGAGCTTTTTTGCCAAGCTCCGAAAGCAAAACACTAACATTTTCAGCAACTTTGCCGGTGTCCATAGAAACTTTTCCTACGGCTATATGCACGATTCCCGTTTTATCCGCGCGGTATTCCGTGCGTCCTTTTTTCAATTCGGAAATTGCATTAACAATATCGTTTGTTACAGTTCCTGTTTTCGGATTAGGCATAAGACCTTTGCGTCCAAGCACCATACCAAGACGACCGACATCTTTCATCATATCGGGAGTAGCGACAGCAATATCGAAATCAAGCCAACCGCCCTTTACCTTTTCGATGTATTCGTCGGAACCGGCAAATGCCGCACCTGCATCGAGTGCTTCTTTCACGCGATCATCCTTGCAGAACACCAGAACTTTTTTCTCGCCCTTAAATTGATTTGGAAACACAAGCGTATCACGTACGGTCGCGGATTTCTCAAGACGAAGTGCAACATGTGCTTCTACAGTTTCATCGAATTTCGCGACTTTCATATCCTGCACCATACCGCAGGCGGTAGATACATTGTATTTTTTTGTAAGGTCATATTTTGCAGCGGATGCGCGGTATTTTTTTCCATGTTTCATATTACTGCTCCACCTCTACGCCCATACTGCGCGCAGTACCGGCAATAATTTTTTTAGCCGCTTCAAGGTCGTTAGCGTTGACATCAGGCATCTTTGTTTTTGCAATCTCTTCAAGATCTTTTTTGGAAAGCGTTCCAACTTTATCACGAAGCGGATTTCCGGACCCCTTTTCAAGCTTTAAAGCCTTTTTGATAAGAACCGCTGCCGGCGGTGTTTTCAAAATAAATGTGTAGGATTTGTCCTGATAAACGGTAAGAACGACAGGAATTATCAATCCACGTTCCATTTTACTCGTTCTGTCGTTGAATTCCTGAACAAACTTCGGTGCGGAAACACCGTGAGGACCAAGAGCAGGTCCAATCGGCGGAGCCGGTGTTGCAGCTCCGGCAGGGCACTGCAATTTAATTACGGCTGTTACCTTCTTTGTTGCCATTTTGATTCTCCTAAAATTGGTATGGAACGGCTGCTGCCGCTCCTAACGAAACACCTTTATCCAACGGATGTGCGTTTCTCCCAAAAACAGGTTATGTCCGTTTCGGCAAACGAACCCTGATTTGTTTTAATTAGATCTTTTCCACTTGAAGCACATTGACTTCAACCGGAGTTGCACGACCAAAAATCTGGACGTTTACGCGCAGGCGTTCTTTTTCATCGCTGACTTCTTCAATCGAACCGCTGAAAGTTGCAAAAGGACCGTCGATAATTTTAACTTGATCTCCGACTGCAAACGACTGCTTAATTTTAACCTGCTTCTCACCCTTGATTGCACCGGCTTTCATCAAAAGATTTTTTGCCTCGTCGGCAGTTATAGGACGAGGTCGCACATTTGGATCGGTTCCGACAAAACCGGTAACACCCTGTATCCTTCTTATTGTTGAACAGGTTGCTTTCCATCCGATTTCAGGAAGATCCAATTCAATCATAACATAGCCGGGTAAAAATTTATCGTTTCTAGTTTTTTTCTTTCCGTCTTTTACTTCGACGGTTTCTTCAATAGGGACTTTTACATCGGTAACAACGGCAGAATCAAGCTCTTTTTTTTCCAACAAAGTACGTATTGTTCGCTCTATCTTACCTTCATAACCCGTATATGTATGAAGAATATACCAGCTTTTTGACATAAACCTATCCGAAATTAGCGCATAATTGCGCGGAATGCTTGTGTAAAACCGAAGTCTAAAAGACCGAGAATAATTGCAATCAAAATCGTGGAGATAATTACAACTTTTACGGAAGACACAACATCATCGCGTGACGGCCATACAACTTTTTTAAGCTCCGCTTTACTCTCACGTAAAAACTGTCCTACTTTAGACATAATTCCTCCAAACTGATATTAAACCTATTCGGAAATTTCAGTTTTCGAATAGGTTACTTTAAAACGCGATGTTTTAAGTGGTGCTATTCCAACGACTTAAAACTCGCAGGAGCAACAACCTCGTTACCACTCCGCTTATTTATTAAAACAGGCCAGGCAGGATTCGAACCCACGACAGGCGGTTTTGGAGACCGCTGCTCTACCAGCTGAACTACTGGCCTATATATGAACCGCTTTTTACAGCGGAAATATATTAAATTTATTTTACTTTTGTTTCTTTATGCAACGTGTGCTTATGGTCAAAAGGACAATACTTGCTTAGTTCCAATTTGCCCTGAATGTTTTTGCGGTTCTTTGTAGTAGTATAATTTTTTCTTTTGCATTCCGAACACTGTAATGCAATGATTTCTACCGCACCTTTTTTCTTGCTGCTCATATTTATTACTCCTAATAAATTTTAAATCATAATCATTTGCTCAGCCCCCGTGCGGGATTGAACCGCAGACCTCAGCCTTACCATGGCTGCGCTCTACCAGCTGAGCTACAAGGGCATAAAAAGTCCGCCTAAGCAGACGATAATGCGTTGCGTTAATATAAAGAAAGCAAGATTTCATGTCAACATATTAGAGAAGCACAATTAGATTTTTTCAGAAAAATCTCTCAAAAAATACATTAGTTTGATTTTTTGCATTTCTTACTATAAATATATGTGGTCGCAGCCATAACAATTCCGCCTACAACCATTATAAAACACAGCACCTGCCCTGTAGAAAAATTCAACAGGGAAGTATTTGTATAAATAGGAGCGGCAGAATCTTTTGCAATTCGATAGCCTAACTCCGCATCCGGCTCTCGGAAATATTCGATTATAAATCGAAAAAAACCGTATCCGGTCATATACACTCCTGACAGAAGTCCGTCCCACTTTTTACGGCGGTGAATAGACCAGATTATTACCCAGAGAACGATACCTTCAAAAAATGCTTCGTAAAGCTGGCTGGGATGACGCGGAAGATTTACAAGTGCTGCATTGTTTGTAACGGAAAGCCCCGCTTTTTCTGCAAATGCACACACCCATTCAAGAGATAAAGAAAAGCGTTCTGCATTAGGAAATACAATACCCCACGGAACAGTTGTTATACGTCCGAAAAGTTCTCCATTCAAAAAGTTTCCGATTCTGCCAAATGTGTAACCAAGCGGAATCGCCGTAACCATAGCATCAATCCATTTAAATACCGGTTGTTTTCTGCGTAGACACCATACAATCATTCCTACAAGACCGCCGATAAATCCGCCGTGGTAAGACATTCCTGCAAGTCCTGTAAAATGCCCCCGTGAATCGAAAGGCCAAAATATTAACCACGGCATACGCTTATATATACCGCTTGTATCATAAACAAAGGCTGAAAAAACGCGCGCACCAATAAGTAAAAAAACTATTCCGGTTGCAATAAAACTGAATATATCATCTTCTGCAGCTGTAAATGAATCGGTATTCAGCATTCCTTCTTTCATTACTTTTTTTAGAATAAGAAATGCCGTTCCGAAAGCAAAAACATACATCAATCCATACCAACGAAGAAGTCCAAGTATGGGGATATTTGGAAATATTTCTGGATGAATCCATGACGGATAATTTATATATAAAAACATAAGACCTCCGGAATTTTATACGGTAAAAAATTAACTGCTAGAGTTTGAATCCCTGTTTTACAGCTCTCACGATTTTTGATTTTAAAAGCAGATTTTCTTTTTTTATCTGTGCAAGTTCATACTGCTGATTTTTAATCATTTCAATGAGTTCGCTTGTTTTAAGTTCTCCGCCGGCAATCAAATCATCTATTCCGGAAAGTTTAAATTGATAGTCATTATTTGCATCATCTTCCGCAAAATTAAAAGTGGATGCGGAATCTATCGTTTCGGTAAATTCTTTATCAAATTCACGCAACTCTGCAGCAATAACTTTTTCCGCAATTCTATATATCGCCTGTGCAAGAACGGAATGCGGTTTATAAATTACAACAGGAAGACGAGATGCCAAAGCTTTGTCTTGAAAATGATCCCTGTACATAAGACCAAGATATTCTATCTCCATACCAAGATATTGCGTACAGGAATTTCTTATACGCTGTGCACGGTCTGCATCTTTAGGATCGTCAATCATATTCAATACTAAGCGAGGGCGAAACTGCCTCATTCTTGTTTTGAAAACAGCAGTGTTTTTAGGATCGGCTTTAGCAAGTTCTTCTGTAATCTTCGGAATATAAAGATTTTTCATAGATTCGGAAGATTTTTTTAGATTTTCAAGATATTCATAGCCGGAACTGCCGCGCTTAAAAGTCGTATACATAAGGCGAAATACACTGTTTTTTAAGAACAAATAACCGTCAAGAGTTGCAGTTACAGTCGGAGAAGTAACAAGAATACCCTGAGGAGACTGCAAGAACATATCAAGTATTATTTGATGAGTTCCTGCCCCTAAATCGAGAACTAAAAAATCCGCATCAATATTTCTAAAATTGCGTACGAGTTTTTCTTTTTGAGCAGCTTTTAAAGATGTAAGACCGGGAATTTGGCTGTCTCCGGCAATAAAACTCACATTCTCATATTCCGTCGGTTCGATTATATCTTTAAATTGAGTTTTATCGGTCAGATATGTTCCGATACTGTTATTTTTTATTGTCTGCCCTATTGCAAGGTGAAGATTCGACGCTCCCAAATCAAGATCGGCAAGAACAACTTTTTTTCCTGCCTGCCCAAGAGCTATGGCGAGATTCGCAGATAAAAGACTTTTTCCAACACCGCCTTTTCCGCTGGCTATAGGTAAAATTTGCATGGATGGATTATATCTTTAAATTTTAAAAATATCAATTTTACGTATAGCTGTGTTTATGAATTATCAAGACTTCTGCATTATAAAATTTGTGTACCAATTTTGTGCTTAATTAGGAAAATGTTGCAGCAACAGCAGAAAAAAAGTTACCAACCGAGTGTATTACAAATGAACTTAAGAGTATTTGTAATCCCGAGTTTTGCCGGCAAAACTCACAATCCGAAAGGATGCAGACGTATTTTTTAAACTATCCACAAATGTAGTGAAATCATTTTGTACAGATTTTGCTTTGTAAAACCCGAGTGCAGAGTTCATAGAAAACAGACACATCCCCAGAACCTTGCCTGCATATAATAATATTGCGGTTTCAAAACTCACTATGTTAGTCATACGGGAAAAGTTGAAAATTTTAGAGTTTGTTAAAACTCTAAAATTGATATTAATTAACAATCGTTTGTTTAATAAAACTTACTTTCGTTAGTTAATATATAATCCAATTGAATAATAACAATCCAATAGTTTCACGTGAAACAAAATAGTTATATAAATAGTCATGATAGCCTATTACAGAACAAAGAATAACATTGTTCGTATAAGATGACTTCAGTAATATTCAACACTTTTTATTTCAATGCAGGATATTGAAAAAGCAGAATCTATATTCAGATTAAGATGTTTCATGTGAAACATTTTATAGCCGTCAAACTTAGTTAACTACATAAAAAATAATTTTCATCAAAATAAGTCAGATATAAAATCAGCTTAAATAAATTTATCCACAAATAATTCACAAATTGTGGATAAGTTTCACGTGAAACAATAATCATTTTCATAGATAAAAAAAGCCGGTCAAATTAGACCGGCTTTGCCTGATGTAATATTATTTATTCCCAACCTAAATTGGCTGCCCACATAAATAATATATAATATATACTATTTTTTGTCATTATATAAATCATTAAATATTCATATCGACAATAAATACAATGTAATTCTTTATAATATAAAGAATTATGTAATATCTATTTACCATCTTTATCGTTTTGAACTTTATCTACACCAATAAGAGTATCCGGTTCGGAAATATTGACAACTTTAATTCCCATCGAACCCGTACCCTGCTTGTTTATTTCTCCGGCAATAACTCTGAGAGTCTTTCCCTGCCCGGTCATACATACAATTTCATCCGACTCACCGACAGAAAGCAAACCGATAATTTCGCCGCGCTCTTCTATATTGCCGAAAATCTTTTGTCCGCCGGTGCCACGCCCGTGCGGTCTATAATCATCAAAGTCAACGCGCTTACCGTATCCTTTTTCCGTAAGCAACAAAATCGCTTCGTCCTGCGTAACTTTTATTGCGCCGGCAACCTCGTCCCCTTCGGAAAGTTTCAGCCCCTTTATGCCGCGGCTGGCGCGTCCCATCGGGCGCACATCTTCTTCCGAAAAACGGAGTGCTTTTCCGCGCCGTGAAACAAGTATGACTTCTGAAGTGCCGTCCGTCGGAATCGCGCTGATAAGTTTATCTCCGGCATCAAGTTTAAGCGCAATAATTCCACGTATTTTTGCATTGGAAAATTCGCTTGTCTGAACTTTTTTGATAACGCCGTTCGCCGTCGCCATAAACAAGTATTCTTTTTCAGAAAACTCTTTTATCGAGACAACAGTTGTTATTTCTTCGTCCGCACCGATTGAAATCAAACTTTTTATATGTGCACCCCTGCTTGCCTTCGACGCTTCCGGAATTTCATGCACTTTTACCCAATAAGCGCGTCCAGCAGTCGTTATAAACAAAATGTGGTCGTGCGTAGATGCAATAAAAAGCTGATTAACATAGTCATCCTCAACAAGAGACGCACTGTTGCTTCCCTTGCCGCCCCTGTCCTGTTTTTTATACGAAGTAACGGCAATTCGTTTAAGATAACCAAGTTTGGAAATCATAATCACCATTTCTTCTTCTTTTATCATGTCCTCAACATTGATTTCCTCAACTTCGTCGGCAATAATGTCCGTTCTGCGCTCATCGCCGTATTTTTCTGCAAGCACATTCGTTTCCGACTTTACAAGCGCAAGGATTTTTTCATGATGCGCAAGCAAGTCCTGTAAATGCGCAATCAAAGCCTGCAGCTCCGCCATTTCTTTTTTCAAATCCTCGATTTGAAGATGCGTAAGGCGTTTGAGCTGCATATCGACAATCGCCTGTGCCTGCACATCGTCAAACTCAAAACGCTCGCGGAGGGCAAGTTTTGCACTTTCCGTATCGCGGCTTCCGCGGATGATTTTTATAACTTCGTCAATGTTGTTTATTGCAACAATCAGCGCTTCAAGAATATGAGCGCGTTCAAGCGCTTTTCGGAGTTCAAATTGAGTGCGCCGCGTAATAACTTCGTCGCGGTGCTCCACAAAATATTGAATGATATGCTTAAGCGTGAGGACTTCCGGCCGTCCCTTTACCAGCGCAAGATTTATTACGCCGAAGTTTGACTGTAAATCCGTCTTTGCAAACAACGTATTCAAAATGACTTTCGTTATTGCGCCGCGCTTTAAGTCGATTACAAGCCGCATTCCTGCACGGTCGGACGTTTCATCGTTTACGCCGACAATGCCGTCAACGACTTTATCCCGCACAAGGTCCTTTATGCGGTTTACAAGGTTTGTCGTGTTCACGCCGTAAGGAACTTCGGTAAAAACAATCGACTCTTTTCCGCCCTTCGCCGTCTCAATCGAAAACTTTCCGCGAATCGTAATTTTTCCGCGTCCGGTTTTGTAAGCTTTTTTAATCCCTGCCTTTCCGTAAATCGTACCGCCTGTCGGAAAGTCAGGTCCCTTTATGTAATTGCACAGTTCATCAATCGAAATTTCAGGATTATCGATATACGCGCCGACAGCCGCTGCGACTTCCCGCAGATTGTGCGGAGGCATATTTGTCGCCATACCGACGGCAATTCCGGTCGTTCCGTTACAAAGCAAAAAAGGAAACTTTCCCGGAAGGACGGTCGGCTCTTTGGTTGTTTCGTCGAAGTTCGCAATCATATCGACAGTTTCTTTATCGATGTCGGAAACCATCTCTTCGGCAAGTTTTGCCATCTTCGCTTCGGTATAACGGTACGCCGCCGCAGGGTCTCCTGCAATCGTTCCAAAGTTTCCCTGCGGAGTGATAACCGTATATCGTTGAGCAAAATCCTGCCCAAGACGGACAAGCGCATCATAAACGGACGCATCCCCATGCGGATGATACTTTCCAAGCACGTCGCCGACGATTTTCGCACATTTCCGCGTCGGCCCGCTGTTTCCAAGATGCAATTCATCCATCGCATACAATATGCGGCGGTGGACGGGCTTTAATCCGTCCCGCACATCCGGCAACGCTCGCTGAACGATAACGGACATTGAATAGTCGATATATGCCTGCTTTACTTCCGCTTCGATCGGAATTTTTATCAAAGTCCCGCCTTCGGGTGTCTGAATCTCGTCCATTTTATCTTTCCTGATTACTTACGAAAAAAATTAAACATCAATATTTGCGTAGACCGCATTTTCTTCGATGAACTTTCTGCGCGGTTCAACGTCTTCTCCCATACAGACGGTAAAAATCCTATCGGCTGCAACCGCGTCCGGAACCGTTACGACTTTCATTTTCCGCGTAGCAGGATCCATCGTTGTCTCCCACAACTGCGTACCGTCCATTTCGCCCAAACCTTTATACCGCTGCACGTTCGCTTTTCCTCTGTTGTCGCCGAGTTTTTGCAACTCCGCCTCTCGCTCTTCTTCCGTGTATACATAAACCGGTTTTTGTTTTCCGAGCTGGACTTTAAAAAGCGGCGGCATTGCAAGGTACACGTAGCCTTTTTCAATAATCTCCGGCATATAACGGAAAAAGAAAGTCAAAAGCAGTGTGCGAATATGCGAGCCGTCAACGTCAGCATCAGCCATAATGATGATTTTATGATAGCGGAGTTTTTCAATATTAAAGTCCTTGCCAAAACCCGCGCCAAGCGTCGCAATAACCGGCTCTAACTTGTCGTTGTTCATAACTTTGTCCGGTCGAACCTTTTCCACATTCAGCATCTTTCCCCACAGCGGTAAAATCGCCTGCGTATGGCTGTCTCGTCCCTTCTTTGCCGAACCGCCGGCAGAGTCTCCCTCAACGATATACAATTCGCATTTTTCAGGGTCTTTCCATGAACAATCGGACAATTTTGCCGGCAGCCCGAAGCTGTCGCCGATAGTCTTTTTGCGCGTCGCTTCTTTTGCGCGTCGCGCTGCAATACGTGCGCTCGCTTCTCCAATGGCTTTTTCAAGCACTTTCTCAAGAACATCAGGATTTTGTTCAAAAAAGATAACGAGCTTTTCTTTTATAAGAGAATCAACGATTGTGCGCACTTCCGTGTTGCCGAGTTTTTCTTTCGTCTGTCCTTCAAACTCAGGCTCCGGCACTTTCATCGACAAAATCGCAGTAAGACCGGAGCGCACGTCATCTCCAGTCAATTTTTCATCTTTATCCAGTTTCTTTTTGAGTTTGTCGTTTGCATCAAGCGACTTATTCAAAACGGACGTAAGAGCTGATTTAAATCCGTCAAGATGAGTGCCGCCGTCGCGCGTGTTTATATCGTTTACAAAAGTGTGGATGTTTTCGTTATACGAGTCGTTATACTGCATTGAAAGTTCAGTGATAACGTCATTTTGCTCGCCGGTAATGTAAATCGGATCGGCAGGAACAACGGGTTTTCCTTCATTTAAGAATAAAACGTACTCTTTTATTCCCCCATCGAATTTATAGATGACTTCTTTAGGCGTTTCGAGTCGCTCGTCGCGGAAAATGATTTTTATTCCGCTGTTCAAAAAGGCAAGTTCGCGCAAACGCTGCGCCAAAACGTCAAAATCGTATGTCGTCGTTTCCGTAAAAATCGTTTTATCGGCTTTCCAGCGAATCATCGTTCCATGTTCGTTGGATTCTCCAAGTATTTCGACCTTTGTTTTTGCAACGCCGATTTCATACTTTTGACAATATTTATGCCCGTCGCGGAGGACAATAGCCTCCATCCATGTTGAAAGCGCATTCACGCAGCTTACGCCGACGCCGTGCAAACCGCCTGAAACCTTGTACGAACCTTTATCGAACTTACCACCGGCATGAAGGCGCGTTAAGACCAGCTCAAGCGCACTGATATGCTCTGTCGGGTGAATATCAACAGGAATTCCGCGTCCGTTATCTTCAACGCGGACAATATCGTTTTTTTCAAGCGCAATCGTAATCGTATCGCAAAAACCCGCCATCGCTTCATCGATACTGTTATCAATTACTTCATACACAAG
This sequence comes from uncultured Treponema sp., assembly GCA_963544675.1. Taxonomy (GTDB): domain Bacteria; phylum Spirochaetota; class Spirochaetia; order Treponematales; family Treponemataceae; genus Treponema_D. Next base: position 39,955 of record CAUUGI010000002.1, on the reverse strand, counting down.
ATGATGCAGCCCTTTTGGCCCTGTAGAACCGATATACATTCCCGGACGCTTCCGAACAGCTTCCAGTCCCTTTAATACTTGAATATTACCGGCATCGTAAGTTGCAGACATTATTTTTCCTTGAAATTTATTATAAAAGATTAAAATCGCGATTATTATTTCAGCAGATTTTAGAAATCACTTAAATAAGCAGATTAAACGGTCATTTCGTTTTGCCGGAGTATACTTATATTGCAACAAAAAGTAAAGGCGCGTTATAATCCGCCCCATGTCTGAAAACAACTATAAAGAATTTTGGCAATTTTCGATGAATCAACTTTCCGAAGAATACAAAAAAAACGGTCAGGAAAACGAATTTAAACTTTGGTTCAATATCGAATATATTGAAGATACAATAGATACTATTAATGTTTCCGTTTCATCCGATTTTTTGTGGCAGCAAATGGTAAAAAAAGGAAATATTCGAAAAATTCAGGAAAAACTTGAACAACTTACCGGTCAGAAAAATATTGTATTAAATCCGATAATTAAAAATTCTTTTGAAACTCTTACGAATAAATCATCACCGGAGCAAAATCATACAGAAAAAAATCCGGACAACGACAAGAAAAAAAATGATTCAAAATCTCCAGAAAAAGAAACTAAAATCGAATTATTATCAACATCTTCTGTACAGTATAAAAATACGGCTTTAAATGAAAAATATACTTTTGATTCTTTTATTCCTGGAACAAATTTACAGTTTGCATATAATGTTGCCTTTTCCGTAGCGGAAAATCCCGGCTTAAAAGCAAATCCGATTTTGCTTTACGGAGGTGTAGGTCTTGGGAAAACTCATTTAATGCAGGCAATAGGAAATAAAATATTTGCTGAAAAAGGTGAAAAATTAAAAATATGCTACATTCAGGCAGAATCTTTTACAAATGAGTTTACAAACAATATTCGAAATAAGACTCCTGCAAAATTTCAGTCAAAATATAGAAAACTTGATGTTCTTTTACTTGACGATATTCACTTCTTACAAAAAAAAGAAGGTGTACAAAATGAACTTTTTTATACATTTGAAGCCCTTCATAAAAATAATTCGCAGATGATATTCACCTGCGACCGTCCTTTACGTGAAATACGAGAAATGACGGACAGATTAGTAAGCCGCCTTTCAAGCGGAATGACTCTTGATTTACAACCGCCCAATTATGAAACTCGCAAAGCAATTCTTTATAAAAAACTCGATATTCTAAAAAAATCCTTGCCGGAAGAAGTAATCGATTATATTGCGGAAACTGTAGAAACAAACATAAGAGATCTTGAGGCGGCTTTGAATAAAATTTTAGGCTATTCGGAATTTATGGATAATAAAATAACGGTAGAGATTGCACGTCAACAGCTTAAAGATATTTATATGCTGCCGAATGTAGGAAATATTTCAATCGAAAATATTCAAAAAGTAATTGCCGATAATTATCAAATTTCAGTACAGGAGTTACGAAACAAAAGCCGAGCACAAAAATATGTGATTCCTCGCCACATAGCTTTATATATTTCAAAGGAGCTTACCGAATACACTTTTACAGAGCTTGGCAATGAGTTCGGCGGTAAAGATCATTCTACGGTAATGCACGCCTGCGATAATATTAAAGATAAAATTAAAACGGACTCATCATTTGCACAAAAAGTAAATGCACTTATAAAAGAAATAAAAGAATATAAAAACTGATTTAATATGCTGTTTCAAAATATTTTATTCGTGCAGAGGGTTTAATACCCCGACGCTCTGCGTCGTAACAAAGGGTATTAAAGCCGAGTGCAATCACCTTATGAGAACAACATACCCAGATGCTTGCGTCCGGGTTGTTGATTTTGAGACAGCAAACTCAAATTAATACTAAAAATAACCGTATTAAATATTTCTAAAAAATGAATATATTCCCAAAATTGTGAATATTATGATAAGATAATGTGGACAAGTTGCAAAAAACAGGTTATTTAATTTCGAACCTGTGGATAAGTTTGGAAAAGTGAATAACAAATCACGTTTTATGAACTTTGTAATCTTTTATATATTATATAATTAAACTGTTTTTCAACTTTATTCACAAATCTATTATTACTATTACTAAATTTATAAATTTAGTAAATTTATAATATGTTAAAAAAATAAAATTTTTAAGGAGAATTTTATGAAATTCAACTTTGATAAAGATGCAATGATTAAGGAAATTACAATTGCTCAAGAAATAATTACGAATAAAAGTCCAATCTCAATTCTTTCAAATGTTCTTTTAATTGCGCAAAATAATACTCTTACGATAAAAGCATCGGATACTTCGGTAAATTATGTCGCACAAATTCCTGTAGAAGTAATTGAAGAAGGCAGCACAACGATTTTTTGTGATAAATTTATGAGTATTCTTTCATCTTCTCCGTCAGGAGAAATTGAATTTGATCAGCAGGATATAAAAGTTACTATCAAGCCTGTCGCAAAAAAAATTAAATTTCAACTTAAAAGTATTGCAAGTGAAAAATTTGCAGATATTCCTTCTGCTGATAATATTCCTTTCTTTGAAGTTCCGGCAAAAGAGTTTAAGCAAATGATTGAACAGACCATATTTGCCGTTTCTGACGACCAAAACAGATATTTTATGACCGGTGTTTATTTTACTAAGAAAGAAAATAAACTTATTATGGTTGCAACGGATGCACGTCGTCTGTCATTTATAGAAAAACCGTTTGCAGAAGGTTTTGATTTTTCCGGTGCAATTGTTCCGACAAAAGTTTTGCGCTGTATTTTGAAAAACGCTTCCGATGAAGGAAATATTTCGCTTGCAATCGTCGATAAATTGATTTTTGTTCGGTTTTCAAATTATGAGTTTTCTTCAAAACTTTTAGACGGACAGTTTCCGAATTACGAAAAAGTTATTCCTGAAAATCAAATGTTTAACTTCCAAGTTAATAAACAGGATTTGGAAGATGCTTTAAAGCGCACGGATATTATGATTGATAAAAAAGTAAGCCGCATTATTTTTAAGCTTGCTCCGGGAACGCTCACTTTAACATCTCCTGAATCCGACATCGGAACTGCCGACGAAGAAATTCCGTGCCGATATGACGGAAACGAAATTACGATTGCGTTCAATAACAGATATATATCCGAGCCGCTTAAAAATATTGCATCGGAAAATGTTGTATTTGAGTTTACGGAATCAATGAAAGCGGTAACACTTCGTCCTGAACCTGCAGAAGATTATTTTCATATAATAATGCCGATGAACATTACCAACTGATGCCTTTTCTTTCGCTTTCTTTATTTAATTTTAGAAATCTGCAAAGCGGCAAAATAGACCTCCTTTCAAAAGAGGTCTATTTTGTCGGTGAAAACGGACAGGGAAAAACAAACATACTTGAAGCCTTGTATTATTCGGCTTACGGTTCGTCTTTTCGTACACACATCGACGCGCAGGTAATCAAAAACGGTGAAACGAAATTCAGCGTTAATTGCTTGTATAATAACGAAAAAGAAAGCACACAGCAGATTTCGGTAATTTTTGATAACAATAAAAAGACAATCGAAAAAAACAGAAAAAAAATTCACGACCGCAAAGAATTGGTCAATACGATTCCGTGTGTTTTGTTTTGTCATGGTGATATGCAGTTTGCAATCGGTGCGCCTGAAAATCGTCGATTTTTTTTAGACCAGTCGCTGACCATGTACGATACGCTTTACATCGATGATTTGCGTAATTACAGAAAGATTTTAAAGACTCGAAATCTCATTTTAAAAGAATCCGACTATCAGATGCTCGATGTATACGATGTTCAACTTGCAAAATACGGACTTGAAATTCAAAAAAAACGGAAAAAAGCGATTTTTCAGTTCAATCAGATTTTCGGAAAACTGTATGAAGAAATTTCAGGTATTTCGAGAATTACAATTGAATATGAACCGTCTTGGAAAGAAATAAAAGAGGATATGGGAACGCGTTTTCCTTCGCCGGAAGAAATAACTGCGCGGCTTTTTGAAAAGCGGGACGGAGATAAAATTATGATGAGAACTTTAAGCGGACCTCACATCGATAAAATTATCTTTAAAAAAGACGGCTCACCGTTTATTCCTAACGCATCTACCGGTCAGTGTCGCTTAATTTCACTTTTACTGCGTGTTTCACAGGCGGTTTATTACACACGTCTTACAGGAATTAAACCCGTTCTTTTAATGGATGACGTTCTTCTTGAGTTGGATCCGGAAAAACGCCGCCGTCTTACTGCAATGTTACCTGAATATGAGCAGCTTTTTTGTACTTTTTTGCCCGGTGAACCGTATGAAAATTATATGAGTTCTTCTACGCGCGTTTATAAAATAAGAGAAGGTGGATGGAATGAGCAAAGGTGATTTTATTTCATGTTCGGATATGGTTTCCGCCGCATTCAACAGTATAGAAAAATCATCTCTTGAAAAAAATAATAAATTGTTTAATTCGTGGAAAAAAATTATAACCGGTATATTGAATTTTGGTCAGAATCTTTACGAACATACATCAATCGTAGATATAAAAAACGGTATTTTGCTTTTGGAGACCGACCATCCCGGATGGATTCAAATTTTGCAGATGAATAGTTCTTTTATTATACGCGGATTAAAAATGTATGCGCCGGAATTAAAAATTTCTTCCTTGTCGTATCGGCTGAAAGGCAGTAATGCTCAACTTTGTAATGTCGATTATGATAAAGAATTAAAACGTGAAAGCGAAAAAATGAATAAAAAAATCAATGAGGATGAAAAAAAACTTTACAAATATGATAAAGATTTTCCAACGAAGTCGGAAAATATAGAAATTCCTAACGAACTTCGCGATAAACTAAACAGTCTTAAACAAAGTATGTTGACGAAAAATAAAAATAAATGATATATTCCGTCCATTATCACTATTATATTTAATACTTAATCCGTAAAAGGATTTAATTATAAGGAGAATGTTCCATGTTAAGAACATATCAACCAAGTAAAGTAAAACGCAATAGAAAATTCGGTTTTAGAGCACGAATGGCAACAAAAGGCGGACGTAAAGTTCTTGCTCGCAGACGTGCAAAGGGACGCGCAAAACTTACCGTTTCCGATGAAAAGAAGCCGTATTGATTATTAACTAGGGATGGAAGCAATCTTGGAAAAGACAGGTTTTTTTAAGCGTAATGAACGGATAAAAAATCCTGCCGATTTTAAAAGATTGTTTAAAGACGGAAAAAAGACAAATATATCCGGTGCGAAACTTTTCCTAATGGAAAACGGAACGGATATGAACAGAATCGGTTTTTCTCTGCCTCGCGGATACGGTAATGCGGTACAGAGGAATTTGTCTAAACGTTACAGCCGTGAAGTCTATCGTTTATTAAAAGCGCATTTAAATACAGGATATGACATGATTGTACTGGTCTATCCTGGTAAAGATTCGTTTCATTCGCGGTATGCGCAATTTCAATTATTGTTTAGAAATGCAGGTTTGATAAAAGAATGAGAAATTTTTTTATTAAATTTTTCTGTTTTTTTATCCGAGCTTATCAAAAATGTATTTCGCCTTTGTTTCCGCCGTGCTGCAGATACACGCCTACGTGTTCTCAATATGCGCTTGAAGCAATAAAAAAATACGGCAGTGTTAGAGGAAGTTTCTTAGCAATAAAGAGGATTTTACGTTGTAATCCTTTTTTTAAAGGCGGTTATGATCCGGTTCCATAATTTCCGTTCAAAATTGATAATAAATTTATAATAAAAAGCACAGGTTAAAATTTTTCAGGTACTTTTTATTTCAACTTTGTACAGATGTTTGTAGAAAATATTGTTTTGCAAACTCGATTTTAATATTTGCGTGCGCATGACTAAAAATTTTTTCTGATGTTGAAACATTTTGCAAAAGTTTTTATGGGAGAAAATAATGAATAAAAATACCGTTATTGCGGTGGTTCTTTCTACATTGGTCGTAATTGCGACTTTTTTTATGCAAACTTATTTATTTCCGAATTCTTCAAAATCAAACGGAAATAGTGTCAGTCAAACGGATGAAAATTCCGCAGCAAAAGAAAATGTTTCCGAATCGGAAGCTTTGGAAAATCAAGTTTTTTTTAATGAAGAAAATTCAGCTCTTGTTGAAGAACAAGTTTTTATAAAAACGAACAAAGCCGATATCGTACTTACAAATAAAGGCGGAGATATAATAAGTTATAAACTTTTTAAGCATATCGACGTAGAAACGAAAGACGGTGTGCAGATGGTCGATAATGTTTCCGAAACAAACAGAGCGTGCGCACTTGCTCTCGGCGGAGTAAATTCAAAAATCATAAACGAATTGTTTAATGTCGAAAAAATCGATGATAATACGGTTCTTTTTACAAAAAGATTTTCTGAAAAAGATGCTGATGGAAATATAAAAAGTTTTGTACTTGGTAAGCGTTATACTTTTGTTCCTGATGAATATATGTTCAAACTGGATATTTTGATTCATTCAGATGATGAAGAAATTATAAAAAATAATGAATTTGCTTACACTTTGCGTACTTCTCCGCAAATCGGACCACATTTTAATCCTAAATTAAATAGATACGAAAATCGCCAATTTATTTCGCTTAACACGAACGGCAGAGCAAAACGCCAAATAATAAACGCAAACCAATTTAAACAGTTCAGTAAAGAATATATTTGGAACGGAATTGCCGGAAAATATTTTGAAGAAATTGTTATTCCTACCGCACCGGAAACAATGGATTTTTCTTATTATTCAACTCAAGTTGAAGTAAATAATTATGCGAACGCTCAGGCTATTTTGGTGCGTAAGCCGATCACCTTACAGGACGTTCAAGATTCTTATTATATTTATTTCGGACCTCGCAACGAAAAAGATTTAAAAATCTATAACAGCGCGGAAAATAATTTTTTTAAACTTGAAGGTCAGCGTTTAGGAGAAAGTTTGCAGTCATCCGGCTGGTTAAGTTGGCTTGAGGCAGGATTAAAATGGTTTTTGGAAATGATTTATAAGCTCATTCCGAACTGGGGTGCGGCAATCATAATTATGACGATTATTTTAAAACTTGCGATGTTCCCAATGACGCGTAAGCAATCTCTTTCCACTCTTAAAATGCAAGAATTGCAGCCTCAAATTAAAAAAATGCAGGAAAAATATAAAGATTCTCCACAAAAACAGCAGGAAGCGATGGCAAAAATCTATAAAGAATCGGGATATAATCCGATGAGCGGTTGCCTTCCGATGGGTGTTCAATTCCTAATTCTTTTTGCAATGTATAATCTTTTTAATAATTATTTTGAATTCCGCGGGGCAAGTTTTATTCCGGGCTGGATTTCCGATCTTTCATCAGGGGACAGCATTCATACTTTTAAGTTTACGCTGCCGTTTTTAGGAAATCAATTACGCATTCTTCCAATAATTTATCTTATTTCGCAGCTTTTATTCGGAAAGATAACGCAAAACGGCGGAACTGCGGCAGCAGGTTCAACTCAAGCTCAAATGAATATGATGATGTACGGTATGCCGATTGTATTTTTCTTTTTGTTTTACAATGCTCCCTCGGGACTTTTGCTGTATTGGACTGTCAGTAATCTTTTCCAGATGGGACAACAGCTTGTCATAAACAATATGATGAAAGGAAAGATGAAAGCAAAGGCTTAGATTTAAAATATTGTCGATTTCGCATACTGCGATAATAAGAAAAAGCAGAATGCGGAACTATTTTTTGATTGATTTTAAAATAATCTTGTGCTTTAAGTATTTTACATATATGAATTAGAACTTTTTTTATAGAGGTATATAAATGACTTACGAATTTGAAGGAAAAACGGAAAAAGAAGCTATTGAAACTGCTGCACAGCAGTTGGGACTTCAAAGAGATCAATTTGATGTCGAAATCCTTGAATCCCAGAAAAATACGCTTTTTAAAAAAGGGTATGTAAAGATTTGCGTGCACACAATCGAAGACTTAAAGCATTCCGCCGGAGAAAACAAACCCGATGAAGTTAAATCTTCTGCCGCAAAAAAAATTATCGATCCCGTTCCGCAGGATGAATTTGAGAAGCGTTTGCTCGAGTTTGTACAAACTTTGATTGAAAAAATGGGATACGAAGTAAAAACCGAAATAATTTTTAGAGAAAATAAAAAAATCGGTATAAAACTTCAGTCGGAAAGCTCTTCAATTCTTATTGGGCGCAAGGGAAAAAATCTTGATGCCTTGCAGCTGCTTGCAAATATTTATGCAGGACATTTGGGGCATGAAGAAGTGCGTGTCGTACTTGATACTGAAAATTATCGTATTAGGCGGGAGGAATCGCTTGTGCGACTTGCTTATAATACGGCAGATAAAGTTCGCCAAACTCATCGTTCCGTTTTGCTCGAACCGATGAATCCTTTTGAGCGCAGACTTATTCATACGACATTGAACGATATTCCTGATATTGAAACAAAATCTGACGGAGACGGACTTTATAAGCAAGTGCGTGTTATTTATAACGGAGTATATAAATGAAAAAAATATTTTCGTTGAGAGTTTTTTTTGTATTCGGATTAATTTTTACGTCATCTTTTCTTTTTGCAGATGATTTGAAATTGGAAGATGCCGTAAGTCCGGATTATTTAAAAGAGCTTAAATCTTCCGGCGTTGTAAAAATTATCCATGAAAAAGATGATACGAAACTCAATCTGCTTCCTGAATGTGCTTATAAATCACAGGCGGAAAAAGCTATAATCGAAAAAACGGATAAAAATGTTCCTTTTGTTGCGGAATTTTTATATTTGATTCCTAAAGCGAAACTTATTGAAAATTCGGCAGATAAAAATACCGTCATCAACACGGATCGTTTGTCCGTACTTTTCCGCTCTATCAGTAAAATGACCGGAATGCGTTATCATGTCGGAGAAAAAGGACCGAATGACAAGGGCGAACTTTTGTATAAAAAGGCTTATATGATTGCAAATCCCGATTCCGACGAGCCGATTGCGGATAAAAATACGGGAAATGCAGACGGGCAAATTTCGTATTGCTATCAGCATGATCACACATACGGAGATACAAAATACAAACTTGAATATCATCAGAGCGGAAACCAACTTTATGCAACATTTTTAAATACTTTACCGCTTACAACTCTTGGTATAAAAGTTATTATGCCTGAAAATATGCGTATAAGTGTCATTTCTATTGATTGCGGCGAAAATATTTTGCTTTATCTTTCTACCGATTGTAATGCAAAAAAAATCGGAATGATAAATGTCAGAAAGCAAATTGAAGAATCTATGACGGCTCGAATTGAAGCGATTTACAACTGGTTTATGAAACAGTTTTAATTTGCTTGTTCGTGTGTTTAAAAATATTGAAACTTTTGCAAAAGTTTTTACGGGAGATTTAAAATGAAAAAGCGATTGTTTGTTTCGATTTTTGCATTATTTATTTTAATGAATGGAGCTTGCAGTTCCAAAGGAAGCAGTATGGATTCTATTAAAGGAAAAGACGGTGTTTTTGCAGTTATCAATACATCTAAAGGAGATATTTGTGTTGAGCTGTATTATAAAGATACGCCGCTGACGGTAACTAATTTTGTAGGGCTTGCGGAAGGAACTCTTGATGCCGCACAGGGTAAGCCGTTTTACGACGGATTAAAGTTTCACCGTGTAATTGAAAATTTTATGATGCAGGGCGGGGATCCGCGCGGCAACGGAACCGGCGGTCCCGGCTATAAGTTTGCCGATGAAATCGTTGATAAATATAAATTTGACGGTTCCGGTATTCTTGCTATGGCTAATGCCGGAGCAAATACAAACGGCAGTCAGTTTTTTATAACTCACGTTGAAACTCCTTGGCTCAACGGTAAGCATACTATTTTCGGACGTGTTACGGATTCGGATAGTCAGAAAGTTGTAGATTCCATAAAAATGGGTGATAAAATAAATTCGATTAAAATTATTCGGCAAGGTGAAGATGCACAAAAATTTACAGCAACGCAAAAAGATTTCGATGTACTTGCGGAAACGGCAATAAAAGCTGCCTTAGCTAAAAAAGAAGCTGCCATGGCTGAAAAAATTGCCGCAGTTGAAAAGGCTTTTCCGGGATTTGAAAAAACATTAGAAGGAATTTATTTTAAGATTCAAAAGGCAGGTACCGGAGCAAAAGCGGGAAAGGGAAAAAATGTTGCCGTTGATTACAAAGGTTATCTTGTAAACGGAAATGTTTTTGATTCATCGGAAGGACGTGAACCGTTGGCATTTAAAACTGCATCCGGTCAAATGATTCCCGGATTTGATATTATGGTTCAGGATATGAAGATTGGTGAAAAGCGGACTATTGTTCTTCCACCGGATATGGCTTACGGAGATCAAGGCGCAGGCGGAGTAATTCCCGGCGGCGCATATATTGCATTCGATGTGGAGCTAGTAAAACTAAACTAGAATTTTTATATTCGTAAAAAAAGCGTCCTAAAATTGATTATAGATAAATATCAATATTAGGACGCTTTTTTATTTTATACTGAAGATTTGATTGCGTTGTGCGGCAAAATAAATTTCAGACAACCGCACGAATATAAGGAAGAATAAAACCGTATCAAAGAAACTTAATGTGATTTCCTGTCCGCTTCAAGTTTTGCTTCAAGGGCAAGACTGTTCATTCTGCTCGCCCTGTGCATTATTTTTGGAGTATATGCAGCCACAATAATGCTGACGATACAAACCGAATTCTTCACTGAGTTCAAGGCTCCGCTTAAATCCGTTTTTTTTCTTAAAATCGGAGAATAGGAATTTTGTGCCGCCGCCGGATTCAAGCTGCATTCCTATTTCGTTTATTTTTTCTGCATCTTTAAACGGACTGATTGAAAGCGTTGTCGTAAAATAATCAAACTTATTTTTAACAGCATAGACATAGGCTCTTTTCATGCGCAATTCGTAACAGCGGCGGCAGCGCTCCCCTTTTTCAGCCTCTTTCGCAAGTTCCGGTTTGTCTTTTACACCGCAGGCTTCATAAAAATCTTTCGGGTCATAATTGTCTTCAATCAGTTTGACTTTGTTCTGCACGGCAGGCAAAAAACGCGGCAAAAGATTTTTTAATTCTTCCAGCCTGCGTTGATATTCCTCTTGAGGGTAAATGTTCGGATTGTAATAAAGAATGGTAATGTCGAAAAATGAAGCAAGATATTCAATGACATACGATGAACATGGACCGCAGCATGCATGAAGAAGCAGCGACGGTTTTTTTCCGCCGCTAAAGTCAAGTTTCTTCAGAGTCTGTTCAAGGAGCTGTTGATAGTTATATTTCTTCAAGGTCGATTTCGCAGCCCACGCACGGAACGGTTATAGACCAGTTTTCCAGAACCTGCGGATGGATTTCGCCGAAAACTCCGATTTTCTTTCCGTTTATGATGATTGCAGCTTGTCTTCCCGCAATAAAGCGCGGGTCGGTGCTTTCGGTAACTTCGTATTTATGGTCAAGGAAATACAAAAGTGCAGAAACTTCGCCTGCGGCATCGTTAAAATTCACACCCGCGCCCGCAGACAGAAAGCCCAAATTTTGGCGTGTCCTCGTGCCGGTGTTTTCTTCTTCGCAAATATATGCAACTTTACCGATTTCAAAAATCTTGTGCGGATAAACCGCGCCTGCGGATTTGCTTTCCGCGCGCAAAAGAGACGAAAGCATTTCAGAACGGATAAACTGGTAGTTTTCGCTCATAGGATTGGCGATTTCGATTACTTTTGCCGCATCGATATTCATGTTTTCGATGTAGTCTTTGCGGCTTCCGACGTAATTAAAAATCATTTCCTGATAGCCAAGTCCTATCATAAGAGATTTTGTTTTGCGGCTTAATTCGGTGATGGGTAAAAGTCTGCCGATTGTAAAATCGGTCGGTTTTTGCGGTGTAAACGTTTCAAGTCCCGCACCTATCATTACGTCTTCAATAATATCGAATTCATGTAAAAAATCGTTGCGGTACGGAGCGGGATAGACCGTAAATTCCGTGTCGCTTCTGCCGTCACCAGTTATTGTCGCTATTTCGACAACATTTCCCATACGTTTGAGTGCGTCGGTTATTTTTGCCGCATCAAAATCCGCACCTAACATCTTATTGATATTGCTGAGCCGCGCTTTTGTGGAACTCTGAAAGTAAAATGGAGCTGTAATATCCTTGCCGAAACCTGTTTCATACGGATGTTTTACGAGTATCGGTTCAATATCATAACCGCAGTCTGCAAAATCACAGGCGACGATGTTTGCGGCAAGAAGTAGGTTTTCCATATTATCGCCGGTCAATTCAACCATGAGATTTTTATCACCGGTTTGGACTGCACCGAGTGTTGCACTGTTGATTATAGGCGGCATCGAAAGAATCTCGCCTTTATCGTCTATCAACAGCGGAAATTTTTTCATATCTTGCAGAATCCATCCGAAATCTTTTCCTTTTGGGTGTTCTGTGAGAATTTGCCGGCAAGTCATAGGTTGTTCACACTGTAAAGGAACGAAACTTGTTTTGTCAGGATCGACAGCTTTATAATGAACAGGAAATTGAATATGTTCTTCGCGGTAAACGCCCATTGAAAGTGATTTACGCTTCCTACCGAAGTTCCATGCAAGTTTTTCTTGTGTCTGGATAATGTCGAGCAGCATAGGTTCGTCAATCGGCTTTCCGGAAATAACAAACGCGACCATAAACGGGCGGATTTCTTTCAATTCGGGGTCAACATACACTGTGCGGTTTTTACAATCCTTCATATCACCTTTTTTCGACATGAATTTATTATAATCCGGTGCGGTTTTGCCGCCGTGCAAGCGTAGTTGTCGTGCAATTCCGTTAGTAGACCATAAATCAGGACGATTCGTATCGTTTAATTCTATTTTTATAATGCGTTTATCTTCTTGCTCGGCAGGATTGGGTTTTTCATCAAGTTCCGCCTTTGCGCAAGTCAGCTTTTTTTCCAACGTATCGTAATCGTATTTTTCTGAAAGAAGATTAAAAAACAGTTTTTCATTTACTTCGATTTTTGGCATTTTTTCCTCTATTTACCGCATTCGGCTGTATTTTCGGGAGTATAAATCATCGACCGGAATTTTTCAATTATGATGAATATTTCGGGCAAAATCGACTGTCGTCGTAAAAAAGATTTTGAAATTCTTATTTTTTTATATTGCATATTTATGCACAAAAATATATTGTTTATGCATAAAACATTTGCATACTGTTTTATTATTCTTATGGATTGCATAATAATACGGCTCCTGCACATTTTGTTGAGCTTGCATTTTTATAAAAAAGGGGGAATACAGTGAAAAAGGCTGCTGTTATTTTTATTTTTGCCGTCGTTGTTTTGTCCGGTTGTACGAAGAAAACTCAAAAGGGAGAATTTACGCTTGAAAAAGATGTTCTCAAAGTCGGCGTAGAAATCGGTTATCCGCCGTTTGAATATTATTCAGCGGATGGAAAAACTCCTGCAGGGTTTGATATACAGCTGAGCAAGGAAATTGCGCAGCGCATGGGTGTCAATGTAAAGTTTATCGATACCGCATGGGACGGAATTTTTGCAGGGCTGGATACATCCCGCTACGATGTTATTGTATCTGCAATGACGATGACCGATGCACGCAAAGCTAATTACGCTTTTTCCGAGCCTTATATCGGCAACGGACAGTCAATAATTTTGCGGAAAGATTCTGCTCTAAAAATAACATCCCCTGCCGACCTTGAAGGTAAAAAAGTCGGTTATCAGGCGGAATGTACTTCTGATTTTTTTATGGAAAAACAGTCTGAATCAGGATTGAATTTCGTAAAAGCGGAATATGACAAAGTTTTGAATGCGTATGATGACCTTAGACTTGGCAGAATTGATGCGGTCGTAAGTGATTATCTTGTTGCCGTATCGTATTTAAATGAAAAGAACAGCGAATTTAAAGCCGTATGGATCGGCGAACCGGATGAATATTTCGGTATATGCACAAAAAAGACCGGCGTTGAACTTCTTGCAAAAATTAATTCTGCAATGCAGTCTATGAAAGAAGACGGAACATTGAAAACAATGTATATGGACGTTTTCGGTACGGATTTATCTGACAGCATAAAATAACTTGTTCGGAAATTTCAGTTTTAGAACAAGTCTGATATTTGATTTTCTTTAGAAAAGAATATGAGGCATGATAAAAAGTTCCATCAAAAATATCGACGGTACTTTTTATCACGAGTTTGCACGGATGTTTGCAGAATGTGTATTGTTTCGATAAAAAATCGATAAACATAATACACTTTATTTTGCAATCTCTAATATTTGACGTGCGCATTCATGCGCACTGATTAAGGGGGAAATATGAAAAAAATCGTGTTGGTCTTTGCGGGTGTACTTTTGTCGGCATTGATCCTGGCAGGATGCTCAAAAAAGGTTGAAAAAGGCGAATTCACCATTGAAAAAGGAAAGTACAAAATCGGAGTCAGTGTAGACTATCCGCCGTTCGAATATTATGCGGCGGACGGCAAAACTGCGCTCGGTTTCGATATTGACTTGGGGAAAGAAATTGCGAAACGTCTGGGACTCGGTTTAACCGCCGAGATTATCGATACCGACTGGGACGGACTACTTGCAGGAATTGATGCCGGCCGCTACGACGTAATTATGTCCGGTATGACGATTACTGAAGAACGCAAGCAAAATTATGCTTTTTCAATTCCTTATATTGGAAACGGGCAGGCAATTCTTCTTGCAAAAGATTCGGCTCTTTCTATCACAAAGCCCGAAGATTTAAAAAATCACAAAGTCGGCTATCAAACTCAAACGACCAGCGATATTTTTATGAAGAAACTTGAAAAAGAGAAAGGCATTACATACGTTCCTGCCGAATACGATAAAGCGTTTAATGCTTTTGACGATTTGAAGTTCGGGCGTATCGATGCAGTTGTAAGCGATTATCTTGTTGCAGCAGATTATCTCGGCAAAACGAATAGTGAATATAAGCTGGTCTGGACAGGAACTTCAGATGAATATATGGGAATCTGTATGAAAAAAGACAATACCGTTTTGCTTGAAAAAGTGAATACCATACTTGAAGAAATGAAAGCTGACGGTACTTTGAAAAAACTTTATATAGATTCCTTTGGAATCGACCTTTCCGACTCGATAAAGGATTAAAAGTAAACGGAGCTACCTGAATGATAGAAACTTTACCTAAAATGATAAGCTGGATACCGCAACTTTTAGCCGGTGCCAGAATTACTATACTTCTTACGCTGTGTTCTGTCATGGCAGGTATTATTATAAGCATCTTTATTGCGCTCGGCACAATGTCGAAGCACAAGGTGCTTCGCGGAATCTGCAATGCTTATGTATTCTTTTTCCGCGGAACGCCGCTTTTAATGCAGCTTTATTTTGTCTATTACGGTCTGCCGGAAATAAACCGTGCATTAACTATACATAATCAATTTCTTGCGGCTTTTATTGCGTTTGCTCTTAACAGCGGCGCATATTGTTCGGAAATTATTCGCGCGGCAATTCAATCAATTGATAAAGGGCAGTTTGAAGCTGCAAAAGTACTTGGAATGAATTATTTTCAGACAATGCGCCTTATCATATTGCCCCAATCAATTCGCCGCCTTATACCGCCGGTCGGAAATGAGTTTATAATGATGCTGAAAGACGCTTCTCTTGTGTCCCTAATTGCACTTGCCGATATCACAAAAGTAACTCGCAGCATTCAATCATCGACGGCATCTTCTCTTGTTTATATACCGGCGATGGTGCTGTATCTTGTAATAACGGCGGTCTTTACTCTCATCTTCCATGTACTTGAAAAGAAACATTCCGTTTACGAATGAAAAATCAAAATTGAAGATGAATCGGTATTAAGACCACATTATTTTGCTTATCCTAAAATAAATGCGTACTTTATTTGTGCGGAGAGGTTGATACTCCGACGCTCTGCGTCTGGGTATGTTGATTTGTCAGAACATTCTCCTGTATCCTATATATTGAAAGTATGGCAATCATATTTTCATTGATATAAATTTTATGCTAAAGTCCGGCGGAATACGGTCAGTTTTTATGGAAAATGAATTTATACGTACTGAAGCCTTAATCGGTAAAGCCGCTTTGCAAAAATTAAAAGAATCTCATGTCGCGATTTTCGGACTGGGCGGAGTAGGCGGACACACGGCGGAAGCTCTTGTTCGCAGCGGAATAGGCGCAATCGATATTATAGACAGCGACAAAATAAGCAAATCCAATATAAACAGGCAGATTTTCGCCCTCAATTCAACAGTCGGACGATACAAGACGGAAGTCGCGGCGGAACGACTTTTCGATATAAATCCCGCCTGCAAAATCAATCCGTATACTATTTTTTACGATTCTTTGACGGAAAGCAATTTTGATTTTTCAAAATATGATTATGTAATCGATGCAATAGATACGGTTACGGCTAAGATTTTAATTATAAAAAACGCTGCAAATGTCGGAACTCCTGTTATAAGCTGTATGGGTGCAGGTAACAAAATGAATCCTGAAGAATTTGAAGTTGCCGATATTTTTGAAACTTCGGTATGTCCGCTCGCGCGTGTAATGCGCCGAGAATTGAGAAGATACGGCATAAAGCAATTAAAAACCATATATTCTAAAGAAACGCCGCTAAAATCGGATTATATTCAAAATCCGTGTGATTCCGTTTCCCGGTCAGCGGATTTAATCGACAGCAATGAAAACGAAGCGAGCGAGATAAAATCTTCACATAAAAGAATGCCTGCAAGCATTGCTTTTGTGCCGGCAAGTGCAGGATTACTTATTGCAAGCGAAGTCATAAAAGATTTAACGAATTGGCGGAGTAACGCAAATTTCGGAAGCACACGGATATAAATCCGCTGTTTTATGTTGATTTGTACGGCATTTGGACACAGTTGTCTTTCTGCATAAAATAAAGTTATCCATTGCTAAATGTGCATAATATGTTGATAACTTTTGTGTCAATAGCTTTTTTGCATTTTTTTTATCGTTTTTTTCCACATTTTCACATATATTTTTGATTTCTTTACAGATATTTCTTTACAATATAAGATTTTATATGCAATACAATACAGTTTTACTCTAAGTATCCGTATTATAGAGAATTAGAAGATAGTGCACAAAACGTGTTAATAAAATGTGGATAAGCTGTGTAAAACAAGTGAATTATAACAAATAAAATACAAACTGCCGTGAAGTAAAAATAAGGCTGCCGAAAAGCGTTTGCTTAAATCGGCAGCCCTTTCACCGGATATTTTGTCTATGCGCCGTTCTTTTTTGTTTTTGCGGCAAGTTCCGTAACACCGGAAACAAGTCCTGCAAGTCCCTGTATTTCCGACGGAATAATAATTTTTGTAGCCTGTCCGTCGGCAGCCTTTTCGAAGGCCTCAAGGCTGCGAAGTTTTATTACGGCTTCGTCCGCGCCCGCTTCCCGAATCATCTTTAAGCCCTGCGCCTTCGCTTGCTGCACTTCCAAAATCGCTTCGGCTTCACCTTTCGCCTTTTGAATAGCCGCTTCCTTTTGCGCCTCAGCTTCAAGGATGAGCGACTGTTTTTTTCCTTCGGCAATAAGAATTTCCGATTGCTTTTTACCTTCCGCAATCAAAATCGATTCGCGGCGTTCGCGTTCGGCGCGCATCTGTTTTTCCATCGCTTCTTTAATCGCTTCAGGCGGAATGATGTTTTTTACTTCGACGCGGTTCACTTTGATTCCCCAAGGATCGGTCGCTTCATCAAGAATACTGCGCATCTTCGTATTGATAACGTCGCGGCTCGTGAGCGTCTGGTCAAGCTCAAGGTCGCCGATGATGTTACGGAGCGTCGTTGCACTCAAGTTTTCAAGAGCATTGATAGGACGTTCAACACCGTACGTGTAGAGTTTGGGGTCGGTAATTTGAAAATAGACGACAGTATCAATCATCATTGTTACGTTATCTTTCGTAATAACCGGCTGAGGCTGGAAATCCAACACTTTTTCTTTAAGAGAAATCTTATTCGAAATCCGGTCGATAAACGGCACTTTTACGTGCAAGCCGACTTCCCATGTTTTTTGATAGGCACCGAGCCTCTCAATTACAAATGCAAACGACTGCGGAACAATACGGATATTGCCCACAATCAACACCACAGCAACGGCAATCAATGCCGCCAATACATAAGTCATATTACCTCCTAAAATATGCAAGCCCACACACAATGAAAACTCAAATTGAAATGCACTGCGGCATTTATGCAGCACATTTCAACACAATTCCTGTATAAAAATCAACAACCCCTACGCAGAGCATCGGGGTATTAAACCCTCCGCATGAATAAACCTCTTTGATAACTTTGTTACCGAAAATCACCGGCTGCACAAATCAAGATGTGCAAATCAGTTACGGCAGTTTCTATTTATCGGACAAGTCGTCATTCGTTTTGACTTTGACTTCGAGCGTATTACCGACAACTGCGATAATCGAACAAACGGTTCCGTTTTTTATTTCCGAACCGTCATGGGATTTTGCAGACCATATTAAGCCGGCAGAACTTTTTACCTCACCTTTTTCAAGTGAGCCGATTCTTTTCACAACAATTACATCTTGACCGATAAGTCCGTTCACATTCGTTTTGGAAATTTTCAGCTTTTTGACGGCGAAAGGACGTGTAAATATCAATAAAATTAAAGAAATAAGGACAAATATTAAAAGCTGCCATTTAAACGCAAGCTGAGTACGCGCAATAAAAATAAGCGGAATACAGGCAATTGCTCCCCATATCGTTGTAAGACTGAATGTCAGAGCTTCAATAACAATCAATATAATCATAACTGCAAGCCAAAACCACGGCAGAAAATTTATTAAAAACGTTATCATAGCCCCAGTATAGCGTGAGGATGAAAATTCTGCTATTGAAAAAATTGACGGCTATGCTTCGTTCGCTGCCGTCAATAATTGTCGATAATCGACAGTTTGATAGCCCATACGGAATATGTTATAATTTGGCTATGAAATTTACGAGCACACGAGATAAAAACAATTGTGTTGATTTTTCGGACGCGATTTTAAAATGTATGCCAAAAGACGGCGGACTTTATGTTCCTTCCGATACGGAAGATTTACGCAAATGGATTTTATATACAGATGAAAACACTTCATTCCAATCAATAGCAGGAACTTTGACTTCCGCTTTTATAAATGACGAATTCAGTCCCATTATATGCGAAACAATCGCAATGAAAGCATTTAAATTTGTTCCGGAATTCCGACAGCTTGATGAAAATTTGTTTTTACTTGAACTCACTCACGGACCGACCGGCAGACACCGTGATTTCGGTTCGTTTTATCTTACATCCGTAATTGAAACTATTTTACAGCTTAACGGAGGTTCTTCAGTTTTTCTTGATGTTTCTACAGGTGAACTTGGAGCAAGCCTTGCACTCGCCTTGCGGGGAAAAAAGAATATAAAAGCCGTTTTGGTTTATCCCAAAGGGTGTGTACGAGGAATGATTGAAAGCGATTTTGTCTGGAACGGCGGAAATATCATTCCGGTTGAAGTAGACGGAACCGTAAATGACTGCTACAGCCTTATGAGAGAAATTTTTGCTGACCGCAAATTTATTTCCGAGCGGCATATAACGGTTGCAAATACTGCAAATATCGGAAGATTGATGCCGCAAACTTTTTTTTATCCGTTTGCTTTTTCCCGCATAAAAAATAAAATCCACAGCGATATTTTTTACGCTCTTGCACCCGGAAATTACAGTAATATCGTTGCAGGTCTTTACAGCTGGCAATTCGCGCTTCCTCTAAACGGTTTTATCGTTTCGTCTACAGATGCACTTTCTGCAGATGCCGCAGGAAATCCGATATTTTTGGATTCAATGGTTCCTATTGAAAAAAGACTTCCGGCAGATCCTTCATCTCCTTCAAATCTTGAACGCCTTGAAGAAGTTTTCAGTGTGAATTCGCTTATGATGAGGCATTTTATTTATCCTGTTGCTGTAAAAGATGAAAACATAAATGCGGCGGCAAAAGAATTGTTTATGAAATATAATGTTTATGCGGACAGACATACTGCACGTGGTTATGCGGCGTATAAACTTTGCTGCAGCACAGATAAACACGACGGTTTTGCGACCGTTCTTATAGCCCGCGATCATCCTTCAATTTCGGAAGAATATATCCGTCGAACAATCGGTGAGGTACCCGAAATCCCGAAAACCATAAAAGAATCATTTGTAAACGTAAAATTAAATCGTCCCTATATAAAATCTGCAGCGGAATTAAGAGCAGTATTGGAAAACATTTGATCCTAATTTTGACTTTTACATTCCGAATACGGCTTTTATAAGAGCACCGATATTTTCAGTTTTAGTTACATTTTCACAATCATCGGGAGCGAATATGTGCGAAAAGCCCAGTGTTTCTGCGGCTTTTGCGCGGTTTTTTATTTTTGGGACGGCTCTAAGCTCTCCGGCAAGACTTAATTCACCTATAACCGCAGTTCCGGCAGGAACAGCAACATCCGTACGCGCGGAATAAATTGCCGCAGCAAGCGCGCCGTCAATTGCACTTTCCGTAAGCCTGATTCCGCCTGCAACATTTACGTAAATATCCTGTTCAGCAAATTTTATTCCGACGCGCTTTTCAAGAATCGCTGCAATTCTGCTGATACGCGCACTGTCGATTTTATCGCTGTATACGCGCGAAACAGCAGCTTTTGCAGGAGCGGTAAGGGCTTGTATTTCTACCATAAAAACTCGATTCCCTTCAAATACGGCAGTACAAGCAACACCGGCAGGCTGAATACCGCTCCTTTGCGACAAAAACATTGTCGCCGGTGACTGCGCACTTTCAAGACCGTTTTCCGTCATTATAAAAATTCCCAATTCATCCACAGAACCGAATCGATTTTTCTGCGCGTGTAAAAATCGAATATCATCAGCGTTTCGTTCAAACGAGATAACGGTATCTACCATGTGCTCAAGTGTCTTAGGTCCGGCAATATTTCCGTCCTTTGTAATATGTGCCGTCATAATAAGAACACTGCCGCGCTCTTTCACCCATGAAATAAGTTCATTCGCAGAATACTTTAATTGATTTACAGTGCCGGGAATAAGTCCCGCTTCCGCAGAATAAACAGTTTGAATCGAATCAATTATCACAAACAGAGGGTTCAATTCATCAAGCGCATCCAAAATATCTTCAAGACGCATCGTACATAAAACTCTAATTCCGCTGTATTGAAGTTTGAGCCTGTCAGCCCTCTCTTTTATTTGTGCGGCAGATTCTTCGCCGGAAACATAAAGAACTTGTTTTGCGGATTTCAGTTCGCCGTTACTCGCCGTCAAAGACGCAGCCTGTATCAATAATGTCGATTTCCCGATACCCGGTTCTCCACCTATGAGTATTGCAGAATGTTTAGCCGCACCTCCGCCGAGAACACGGTCAAATTCTTCAATACCCGTAACAAGTCTTGAGGTTTCGTCGGCGCGGATATTTGCAAGCGGAACCGGCTTAACTTTTTCCGATGTTATAGTTCCGCGCCCTGCAGGAGTTACGGCGTTCCTGTCAATTATGCATTCTTCCAGAGAATTCCATTCACCGCATTCAGGGCAGCGTCCAAGCCAACGCGGCTGCGTATAGCCGCACTTTGAGCATTTGTACAATATAGAACCGTTTTTCTTTGGCAAAATTATTTCCTTAAAAACCTGTTCGAAATTTCTGTTTCAGACCGGGTCCCTTGCATTGCAAGCATTTTGATTTAAATATCCTGAATTTCAAGTTTGCAAAAACTCGAAATTTTCCAACTCTTTCCTACACCAATAGAATGGAGAGTTTTGAAAGTTATCCATCTTGCGTAGGAGAAGTTCCGGCAGCGTGCCGTTTCGAGCGAAAAGCTCGACTGCGGCTAAGCGGACGTAACTTCTCCGAAAGCACAGCAAAGTTTTTTAAAACTCGACATTTAGGCTAAATAAGATTTCGCACTCTGTGTTTTTTGAATCTATTGATTTCTCGCTATATCCTTTGACATTTATTGCATTTTAGCGGCTTCATATATAATTTTCCATAAATCATAAGTTTTTATAGCGATGATTGTCGTATAAATGCAAAAATAATGAAAAAAATATAAAAAAACATTGACTTTTTTATATGATGTGGTATATTTAATTCAGCTTGTAAATAAGCTGATAAACTCTCTCCGATGTCCAGCATAGCTGGACGGCAGGAGGCTCTGGATAGCGTTGCTTTTCGGAGTCTCCTGTTTTTTATTTAAATCTTAATTTTATTAAATTCCTCTCAAACTTCCAAATTATTGAATTTATCACTCAAAAATGACATACTGTCTCAATTTTAGTGGGTAGAAGTTTGCCTGGGAGATTATATGAAAAAGTTCAGAGGAGCTTTTACAGCTCTTGTTACTCCGATGGAAGCGAACGGCAATATCGATTTTGACGGATTGCGTTCACTTGTAAAAATGCAGCTTAATTCAGGAATAGACGGACTTGTTCCGCTTGGAACAACCGCAGAAACTCCGACTCTCGATGAAACCGAAGAAGATAAAATTATTGAAGTAATATTCACTGAAGTACGCGGATTTGAAAGTGTTTCGAGAAAGAAAATTCCTATTATTCTTGGGGCAGGAAGCAATAATACGCGTGATGCCGTGCGTTATACCGAACGCGCAAAAAAAGCCGGAGCCGACGCAGCTCTGGTTGTAACTCCTTATTATAATAAACCGAGCAATGAAGGCGTTTTCCGTCATTTTGAAGCGGTTTCCAAAGTCGGTATTCCTATTATTGTCTACAACATACAGGGACGTACCGGAAAAAATATTGATATTCCCACCCTTATGCGCATTGCAAATCTCCCCAACATTGCAGGCGTAAAAGAAGCAAGCGGCAGCATCTCTCAAATGATTGATGTTATTGCCTCAATAAAATCCGCTCATCCTGATTTTTCAGTTCTTTCAGGTGATGACGGTCTTACACTGGCACTTGCAGCTTGCGGCGGAGATGGAGTAGTTTCCGTCGTATCGAATATTGCGCCTGCTCTTATAAAAGAATTTACTTCGGCAGCTCTTTCCGATGATTTTGCGGCAGCAAGACAAATTTATTACAGATTGCTTCCCCTGTTTAAAGCCGCTTTTATTGATGGAAATCCTTCTTCGATAAAATACGCTATGAGCTTTAAGAAAATAATAAAAGGCGGAATCAGACTTCCTCTTACGGAAGTTACGGATTCGGCAAAAAAAATAATCGAAGATGCACTTAAAGAATGCGGACTTTGACAGACTTGCCTAAAAACTGAACTTTTAAAGACAGACTTTTAATTAAACCTGTTCAATACTTTCATTATTGAACGGGGCTATTATATATCTACATGGAGAATTATTATGGAAAATAAAATTAATGTCGGTGTTCTTGGAGCTACGGGAATGGTCGGGCAGCGTTATATTCATCTTTTGGAAAATCATCCGTGGTTCAAGGTTACATTTGTAGCGGCAAGTCCGCGCTCTGCCGGAAAATTATACAAAGAAGCGGTCGCTGGCAGATGGCTTATAGGAGCGGATATTCCCGAGTCGGTTTCCGAATTGACCGTTTATGACGCGAATGACGTAAAAAATGCTTTAGGAAAATGTGAATTCGTTTTCAGTGCGCTGGAAATGGATAAAGAGGCGATAAAGGTTCTTGAAGCGTCTTACGCGTCAGCAGGAATTCCAGTTGTGTCGAATGCAAGTGCGAACCGCTGGACTCCGGACGTTCCCATGCTCATTCCCGAAATCAATGCCGCTCATCTTGATGTTATTGCCGCACAAAAAAAACATAACGGTTGGGAAAAAGGTTTTGTCGCCGTCAAGCCGAACTGCTCTCTTCAAACTTACATGATGCCGATTTTTGCTTTACAGCAGGCAGGTTACCCTATAAAGCGCATGACTGTAACAACTTTGCAGGCGACAAGCGGAGCGGGTTATCCGGGGGTTCCTTCATTCGATATGATCGATAATATCGTGCCGTATATCGGCGGCGAAGAAGAAAAAACTGAAAAAGAATGTCTTAAAATACTTGGAACCGTAAAAAACGGCGCAATTGAGAACGCTGCACTGCCTTTGGTATCTGCAACTTGCACCCGCGTTCCCGTTATTGACGGACATACTGCTTGCGTAAGTCTGGAATTCGACCTGCCGGAAGAAAAAAAGCCGACGCTTGAAGAAATTGAGCGCATATGGACTTCGTTTACATCGCTTCCACAGGAATTAAAACTGCCGAGTGCGCCGGAGCATCCTATTGTTGTGCGCCATGAAGATAATCGTCCACAACCGCGCCGCGACCGCGAAACGGAAAAAGGTATGGCGTGCGTAATCGGCCGTCTGCGTAAGTGTCCTGTTTTTGACGTAAAATTTGTCGCACTCAGCCACAACACAAAACGCGGAGCCGCTTTAGGAGGAATCTTAAACGCGGAGCTTTTAAAAGCGAAAGGTTTTTTCGATAATCTGTAGATTTTAAAACGCACTTTGTTATGTCAGCATAAAATCGAATCAACAACCCCGATGCAGAGTATCGGGGTATTAAACCGTACGCACGAATAAAATAGTTCTGTAAAAATGCTTTCACGGTCCGCCGCAAAAATCGACTATAAAATATCTTTTTCGCTTAAACCGAATGCCTCGTGATCGCGCTCGGCAAGTCCCTTGGGTTCTATATGAACCATAACATCGTACACGTTTTCTATTTTGTTTTTTATTGATTCAGTAACTTTTTCTGCGATTATATGCGCTTCGTAAACGGTTAAATTTGCATCGACTTCCACATCAAGATCTATGTCCAAGAGATTCGCCATTTTTCGAATTCTCGCCTTGTGCGGATTGTAGGCTCCTTCTACGGATTTTACAGCTTCAAAAAGATTTTTGTACAACAGTTCATCGGTATTGCCGTCCATAAGTTCTACATTAAGTTCGACAAAGATGGTTATGCCGGATTTGATAATCCAAAGGCTCACCGAAAATGCCGTTACTGCATCAAGGACGGGCAGTTTTAAGAAATGCGAAAATAAAAGTCCTGTCAAAACCGATGTTGATAAGACCACATCGTTTCGCATATTCTTTGCATTCGCCTGAATCATCGGACTTTCCGCTTTTTTACCAAGAATGTACTGATTGAGAGCCAATGCTAATTTTCCTGCAATCGAAAATGTTGTAACTGCAACGGCGATGAGGCTTGGAGACGAGCCCGAATCGTTATTTTGAATAAACGTATAAAGTTTTCTTAAAGCGGCAAGAGAAAGCTGCAAACCTGCTGTAAGAATTACAAACGCAAGCACCAATGTCGCGACGGTTTCCGCCCGTTGATGTCCCCATGCGTGTTTTTTGTCCGACGGACGACTGATAATAAAACTTACCGCTAGGGTCATAATCGACAGTGCAACATCCGTTGAAGAATCAATGCCGTCGCCCAAAACGGAAAGACTTTTTAAGTATATTCCGGCTGCGAGTTTTGTGAGACATATCGCGATATTTCCTACCAATCCTGCAACAGAAGCGGCTCTTACTATTCTTATTCTTTCGCCGGAATCCATGTGTGAAATTATATGAAAATAAATATCAAAATGCAAATCGGTATTGCACGAAAAATAAAAAGCCGAAGCCGCAGGTATTGGAAAGACGCCAGCGATCGGCATCGAATACAAAATAATGGAGACAAAGCCGATCGCCGTTTTTTAAGAAAAGATTGAAATCGCTCCTAAACGAAAGTTTTCGAACAGATTTATTAAATTCTGAACATAAAGCCCGCTTTTATAGTGAAGATATTTTCAAAACTTGGGGCATCGTACTTTATAGTCATGCCCGGCATTTTAGTCTGATCGACGGAAGCTCCGGCGATGGTATCTGCAATAATAAAGTTTATTCCCATTTTTTCTGCAAAGAAATATTGAGTGCCAAGCTGAACCCTTGCTCCGAAATTGGTACTAAACATATCCGCTATTTTTTCTTTTTTTCCTGCGATTTTTTGGTATATGCTAACTTGGTTTGTTCCAACAGCAGGACCTGCTCCAATATTTATATAAAGTTTGTTGTTACAAGCCTTAAAAGTGCGTCCTAAAATAACACTCATTTCCCATGCAAAGGGTTTTTCCACATCAAAACTTAAACTGCCGCCTTTTCCACTGAGCTTCGCAGTACCCTGACCGGCAACAGCAAAATCATTGTTCACAATAAAAGTAAATCCGTTCCCTTCGGTAATAAAACCCAGCGCAATACTCAAATCCATTGCGTTTAATGAAAAATCAAGCTCGCCTGTAGCTTTCGTTGCCCCAACCTCTGCCGACCAGTTTGTTGAACCAGCAATATTCGAGTAGCCAATGGCAGGTGAAATAATAAATTCCGCAGCAAAACAATGCAGGGAAAACAACATTAATGAAAAAAGTACAATAATTTTTTTCATTTTTTCGCTCCTTTGTGAAAATTATTTTACGAAAATTCGGCAACCTGTTAGGCAGCTTATTTTCCGAATGGGCTTATTATACTTCGCAGGTTTCATGTTGTAACGGGAGAATAACTCCTAATTTTTATCGTCTTTAATGATTTTTTTTGAGGGAATTTGAATCAACAATATCACAGCATCGCGTCCGAGTGTTGAACTCTTCCGCACGAATAAAGATATGCAGATAATTCGCTCTTCCGGGATGGCAATGCGGACGGGACGGAATCGGTTTTGAAAGATTGAACGGTACTGCCATCCGCTTCGAGATTTCAGCGCAAGGTCGATAGAGAGCGCAGCGAACGAAAGTCTCTCCGAAAGCATATAGAAAGTTAGCCGATTTTCAAAAATCGAAATTAAGGCAAGATAAGTTTAGAGTCGGTATCGCTATTATAGTCCAATGTCAGTCCGAATCGGAAATGGATATTTTTATAAGTCCGCCGCTTTCGTTAAGTCTTTCTTTAAGGGCATTTAGATTGAACATACAAGGTGCTTTTACAGAAAACCGGACGGCTGTTTTATTTTTATCTATAGATTCAGACATATTCATATCGCGGAGCATAAGTCCGGATTCGGTAATGTGCTTTTGAATTTTTTCGATATTGATTTTATCGCCGTTATATACAACCGTAAGATATTTTGTTTTTTCTGCCGGGAAATACTTTATTTCCAGTTTTTCAAAGATTATCAGCGATAAAATGCTTATTACAAGAGTAAGACCGGCTGCAAAGAATTCTCCAATTCCGCAGGCAATTCCCAATGCGGCAGCAGTCCATATTATTGCAGCGGAGGTAAGCCCTCTTATGTTCAAACCTTCTCTTAAAATTGCGCCGCCGCCTAAAAAGCCGATACCGGTTATCACGCCCGCTGCAATCCGCGTAGGATCTCCGCCGGTAACACCCGGAAGCTGCGTAATGAATACGGAAAGCATAGACATCAGCGCGGAAGATACGCTTATCAAAATCAGTGTGCGAAATCCTACCGTATGTTGACGGAGTTTGCGCTCGGTTCCCAACACAAGACCGCAAAAAAGCCCTGCCGCAATGCGGATTGCGCAGTCGACATAATGATTTCCGAATGTCATATAAGCTCCATTAATGGAAAGTTTTTTTCAGTTAGTATTTTATCGGAATAAAGAAAACGAGCCGGGCATCCGTGCGCCTGCTTTAATCCATGTGCATAAAGTTCGAGCATTTTGCTTGCTTTTAAAAGAATCAAGAGCTGTAAGATATTCCGCAAACCAAGATGCAAGAGCGGAATCTTGACTCATTGTTTCATTTTGTCTTTCTACAACAATAAGAAGCGGCTGCACAAATTCCGTTTGCACTGCAAGAGCCGCTGTATTTTCCGCAAAAGCTGTAAACGAGGCTTCGGCAGCAGCAACAAGAGGACTTAAAGGAGATGGAAATTCATTTTTGAGTGACGGCAATGCTAAAATATCTTTTTGAGAGGGACTGTTTTTAAGAATAAATACCAAACGAGCGTTTTGTTTGTGCTGTTCAATTCTATTATATGCTTCGATTGCAAGATATTGGAATCCTGCTGTAAGTTTATCAAGAATTTTAGGGCACGAATCTGTTGTAAACGACGGATATACACGGGAAAAGTAAGCGGAATCAAAATAAAACACCGTATTGGATGTGTAGCCGTGCGCAGTTTCTGCCTGAATGACTACCGAACGGGCGGAAATGGCAGAAGATTTATTCCACGTAATTACAGCTGTTTCTTGCGAGGTTAAAGCCGCTTTTTCTTCCGGCAAGCCTATAACGGACAGCTTGAACCCTGCAACTGTCATCGCATCGGCAAACTCCGCAATATCCGGCAAACTTTTTCCAATAATGAGTGCATTATTTTCCATACGAGCAAGTATAGCATAAACGGCGAGGTTGCAAAACATCTCTTTAAGCATTAGACTTCAAAGCATGGGTTTGATTCAAGCTATTTCCGACTTTATAGATTCCATTTTTAACAGAAATTCTCCGGAAGTTCAAAAACGTCTCCGGTTAAAGAAAATTGATGCGGAATTGCGGACTTATAATCCTGCCTTGTTTAGAGACGGCTTGATTCTTCCGAATTTTGCAGAAGCTGTACGAATACTTTATGTGAATACCAAGCCCATCGACGCTCTTCTTTCCGATACGATTGGGAGTACGGATATACAAAAATCTGCACGTTTTGAATCACAGCTTGTTATTACTGGATTTTCGATGCAGGAGCAAAAAGTAATTACAAGCCTTTCGTATGATTCAAGAAAAGAAGAACTGGACAATACAAATCTTACAATTTCTCAAATTTTTGACGGTCAGCAAAGACGGCTTGATAAAATTATAAGCGATCTTCATACGGATGCTTTTAAGCAAATCGATTCGGAAATACTTGCCGTTAGACATTTGGCGGATTTTTGCAAATTCAGTTTTATCTATATCCTTAGAATTTTTGATCCTAATTTTAATTCGTCAGCCTCCTCTGAAAGCAATTCATCTTTTATTTCCGTTCCTATTGAAAAGCTTGAAAATCTCCTTGAAGATTTATATTTCGTAAGCAAAGGGCTTTCAATCAATACCGCTTCCGCCAGAATTTTATCGGCACTTGCGAATCTGCGCGGACAGGCAGCATCGGAAAAGTACACGGAAGAATTGCTTACGGCAAGTCTTAAAAAAATCGCTTATGTACTGAATCATATTTTAAATGCCGAAAAACTAAAAACACTTATCTGCTATATAAAAAACGATACCGACTACATTCCGAAATATGCCGATTACAAGCATTCCGCTTCCTCGAACTTTTCACGGATTTTGCAGGCAAAATTCAAATCCGACGAGCAGCGAATAAAAACCGAAATGAAAGACGATAAAATATCTCATGAACTTTCAGGTCTTTTCGGAAACACGCTTTTACTTTCTTTGGACGGTTATAATGATGCTCTGAATGCAAAATTGATGGAAAACTCTGCACCTGCATTTACTTGGATTATGCCTATGCGCATTCTAAAAACATTTGCGTCTGTCTACCTTAACAACCAAGTACGCGCATTGCTTAACGATATTGTTGTTGAAGGATTTTTTAACAATCCGTCATATAAAACGGATTTTTCTGACGACGTATTTGCCGTACTTGAACTTGAAGAGAAGATCCGCACATTTGAAGTAAAATTTTCCGTAGGAAACCCCTATTCTATCTCCAATATAGAAGGATATATCCGCGATATTCACAACGATCCCGGTTTTGTAAAAAAACTCGAACAGCTTGTAAATGAAGCAAATGCAGAGGCGGGGAAATTGATTCCGCGTGCCGTAAACGCAATAAATAAGGTTTCAAAACATATAAGCGGCATTTTGCAGGACGCAAAGAAGCCTGCCAGCGAGAATATTGCAAACTTAAAAGTTTTAATGATGTCTTCCCGAAATAGAGATAACACCGACTTACTTGAGCGGCAGTACCCAAGCTGGCAGATTTTCTTTGAAATAATGAAAAATTATGCTATAATATTGTCGTAAATCTCAAGGTTTGGAATATGGCGAAAGCAAATATAAAATTACAGGAATTGACAGCAAACTACGAAAAGCGAATTTACGATTTGGAACAAATGCTGGATATTTCTCGTTCTTTTTCTTCTACTCTTGAAGCTTCTAAACTGTTGGACTCCATCGTATTTTCATGTATGGCACAAATGCACGTAATAGATGCGGGAATATTTGTTCTTGATATGCTGAATTCCGATTATTTTGTGCTTGAAACAAACCAGATCATACTTGAAACCAAAAACGACAACAAATATCAAATTCCTTTTGAGGATCCTATTGTTTCGATTCTTCTGGAGGAAAAACGTCCGCTTTCTTTGGAATATATCGAAAAAAAATGTTCCGCAGATTCTGAAACGATAGAATTACTTCGTTCAATGCATTCTTCGCTCATTATTCCTCTGATTTTGAAAAATCACATAAACGGTATTCTTTTTTTAGGTGAACGTCTTATTTTCGATTCCGATGCGGATGCAGCTTATACCGATTATGAAAAAGGACAGATAATGACTATCGCGTCCTTAGCTTCCATTGCTATCAACAACAGTGTTTTGCTTGAACGTTCTTCAACAGATATGATGACGAAGCTGAAGCTTAAGTATTTCTTTTTTAATTCACTTACGGAAAAACTTGATGCGGCTATGGTGCAAAAGCAACCGCTTTCTATTTTAATGTTCGACATAGATTTTTTTAAGCATTTCAATGATACTTATGGGCATGACTGCGGTGATTATGTCTTAAAGCAGGTTGCCTTTCTTATAAAAAGCAATTTGCGTGAGGATGATCTTGCCAGCCGCTACGGCGGAGAAGAATTTACCGTCATGCTTAACGAGACACAAAAAGAGGACGCAATTTCCATTGCAGAAAGAATTCGTGCCGCAATAGAAAATCACGAATTTGTTTTTAATAACCAAGTAATGAAAGTTACAATTTCCTGCGGACTTTCTGTTTTTGATTACAAAAAAAATCCTCTGACAGTTCCTCAACAGCTCGTAAAACAAGCAGACAGAGGACTTTATATGTCGAAACACAACGGCAGGAACAGAGTAACATACGCTCCGCCGTCGCTTGTTTCACTCGACGATGATGACGAATAAAACTTTTTCTTTGAAAAATCTTTTTTATTTTTCTGAAAGATTTGCACATTTTTCACCAAATTTCCGCGTAATTCCATTTTTATTTGTGTTTTTATTTATATCTCAAAAATCTCCGGCGCAGGAAGCGGATTTTTCTCAAAAGATAAGAATTGCTTTGTGGGCGGAACTTGATGCGTATCCGGAATCAAAAGAAGCACAAGATTTTAATGCAGGTCAATTTGATTTCCCGATAAATCGCCTAAAAGCGACTTCTTTATTTTTGCTCAATGGAATGGTTTACGGTTGGAATTTTACATACACTCCGTCTGATAAACTGCGCGATGTAAAAGAATATTTTGAACTTGAAGAAATCGGAACGATTTCACCGCAAAATCAAAATCCCGAAATTATTTATTCAAAGCCGTGGATTGAAGCCAATAAATTGAATGTATGGGTTGAATTTGTACGAACACCGCAAATGATGTGGAACTACAATATGTGGCGGCGCAT
The DNA here is from genome assembly GCA_963544675.1 of uncultured Treponema sp. GTDB lineage: Bacteria > Spirochaetota > Spirochaetia > Treponematales > Treponemataceae > Treponema_D. The sequence goes on along the minus strand of CAUUGI010000002.1, from coordinate 8,382 downwards.
AAAATATCAAAAAATAAAAGGTTATGGGAAAGGAAAAATTTCTGCCGGCTTTGAAGGAATTACAGATGCTGCAAGCGATGCGGTAAAAAATGCCATAAGAACTTATTATCGGTCCACAATCAAAAATAAACCGAAAGAAATAAAAGGCAGGGTTATTATTTGTCGTTCCCCGCTGCTTGGATTGAACGCCGGGCACTATACGCTTGAACTTGATTTTTTTCTGGAAACGGATAAAATAACAACATATACACAGTTTTAACTATAATACCGTGTTAGGAGGATTTTATGAAAAAATTAGCAGTTGCTCTTTTTTCTTTATTTTTTGTAATTGGCGGTGTTTTTGCCCAGTCAGAAGCATCTGAAATGCCTGAAGATAATGCGAACAAGCCGGATCTTTCATTAAAAGTAATTATTCCTGAAAATCAGCATACTACGGATAAAACTGCTAAAGTTAGAATTGAATATATTCCCATGACCGATGAAGCGAGAATTTATTATACAAGTATGTATGTAACATATCAAAAAGGGGAGGCGATGAACACTGTGCTTGCCTGCCTTCAAGATTTTACAAAACAGAATCGTTATTATAATTATAAATATATGGAACGCGACAGAGAACGCTATTATAAAGATGAACGCGGAATAAGCTGGTCGGAATACAGCTCCCATGTAAAACTTGTACGATAGAAGGTTTCCGGTTAACGTATAAAATGGATATTTCAAGCATTATAAAAAATCTGCACCCTTTGGAAACAAGGGTGCTCTTAACTTTTTCAGACAAAGACGAACTTACATCTGAAAAACTTGTCAAAGAATTAAGCTATAAAGAAGGTCATGCAAATCAAGCGTTTTCATGGCTGTCCGGTAAAGGACTCTTAAAAGAAACAGAAAGAGTTCCTCATACTTATTATGAAATTACGGATATGGGGCGAGAACTTGCAAAAGCAGGGACTGTTGAAGAACGCTTTATTGAATTACTGAAAACCGCCGGCGCAAAAACATTGCCTGAGGCCGCAGCTGCATTAAATATTGAAAATAAAGATATTGGCAGTGCTTTCGGGCAGCTTTCAAAAGACGGTATCCTTAAAATGAATACCGAAAAAAAAGCGGAATATAATCCTGCCGCGCCGATTCCGGAACGCATAAAAATTTCATCCGCTTTAATAAAAAAAGCTGCGGCTCAAAAAGACGGACTTTTAGATAAATCTTCTCTTTCAGAGCAAGAAGCCGAGTGCATAGCGGGTCTTGCAAAAAAAAGAGGTGCTGCAGATAGTCCGTTCAAAATCATAGAGCGGGAAACCGTAACTTACAAGCTTTGCGGCGAATACAAAGCCGTAGCGGATGCTCTAAAAAAATCAGGAATTACCGGCAATGAAATAGGTGAAATTACTCCCAAAATGCTTGAAACCGGTGAATGGAAAAGCGGAGTTTTTAGAGGTTATAATATCTCCGTTCCGCCCGCTCGCGTTATTGCCGGCAGGTTAAATCCGTATGTTCAATTTTTGGAATCCGTAAAAGACAAATTGTGTTCGCTCGGTTTTCAAGAATTTGACGGACCGCTGGTTGAAACGGAGTTCTGGAACGGAGACGCTTTGTTCATGCCTCAGTTTCATGCAGCAAGAGATATTCATGATGTCTACCGTTTAAAAAATCCCACTCATGCAAAATCTATAAAAGAACCATATCTTTCAAATGTTGCTGCAGTGCATGAAAATGGCGGCGATTCCGGCAGCAGAGGCTGGAACTACAGCTTTGATATCGAATTTACACGACGGCTGATATTACGCAGTCAGGGAACAGTTTTATCTGCACACCAACTGCATAAAGCACAGATTCCCGGAAAATATTTTGGAATTGCACGATGTTTCCGTTATGATAAAGTAGATGCAACTCACTTGAGCGATTTTTATCAAACTGAAGGCATTGTGCTTGGGAATGATGTAAATTTGCGTACTCTGCTTGGTTTTTTGGAGATATTTGCAAAAGAAATTGCCAGCGCAACAGAAGTTAAATATGTGCCGGGATATTTTCCATTCACAGAACCTTCTATTGAAGTTCACATAAAACACCCAGTACTTGGCTGGTTCGAGCTCGGCGGTTCCGGTATTTTCCGCAGAGAAGTTACCAAAGCAATGGGAATTGACGTTCCTGTACTGGCATGGGGAATAGGAATCGACCGTATGGCTCTTATGGCACTCGGTTTAAATGATTTACGTGAATTATTCTGTGAAGATATTGAGCGGGTGCGACTGCGCAGGGCAAAATTCTAACGTTCGGCGCGAATGCGTCTATGCAAGGGACTGTGAAAGCAGTCCTTTTATTTTTTCTTCCATTTTTTGTATACCGCCCATGCACAATGCAGTAATGAACGGACGAGCAATTAGAACTTTGTCAGCCCCTAAATACAGCGCAGTTTGAATATCCCGCACGGTGCGTATTCCGCCGTCAACCCAAACTTCTTTGCAGCACGAGCGGAGAATATCCGCATTTTTTTGCAGAAATTCTGCCGAACTTCCAAAAGGTCTTTCCACTCTGCCGCCGTGGTTTGATACAACCGCAATATCAGGTTTTACAGTCTTGCAAAGCTCCAAATCGTCATCTGTAAAAATACCTTTAAGCATAAGCGGCAAGCCGGAAATATCCCGAAAGCGTTCGATTTGTTCCCGTGTTTTCTGTTCCAGTCTTACTTGTCCCTGCATTGTAGGAATATTATACGAATCTATATCCATTCCGATTGCGGCAGCATATTCTCTTACAAGATTTATTCTGGCTATAAGATTTCCATCGGGGTAAGGCTTTAAAAAAAAGTATGATTTTAAATAGAGTGCTTTAGTTGCTTCCACACCGAATAAAAGTTTTTCGTCGGGAGCACCATCACCTACGCATATAGTTATGCCGCATTTTTTTGCAGCCGTAAAGTAAGGAAGATAAAAATCTTTTTCTTCCTTGAACCCGATATTTTGAATTGCACCTGTAACGGGTGCAATGCCGACATTTTCAGGTGCAATTATGATACTGTCGATTTTGTCTGCTCGTCCGACAGATTTTTCCGAATCGTAGATTTTTTGCCAGCCGGTGCAGTTAATAATAAAATTACGGCTGCCGTCGACACCTCCCATTCCGGGAATTTGTCCTTTGCAGCCGAAACCGTTACATTCTTTGCAAAACCGGCATTTAAAATCAGTCTCCAAAGCTCATTCCTACCGCGCGTCCGCTTTCTAAAAGCGGATGGTCAATCGGAATATTTTTTACTTTTCCCGCAACTTCATGCAAGGGGACTGCAACAATTTTGTTATCCTGCATTGCAACAAGATTACCGAATTTTTCATTTACGATAAAATCCACAGCCGCAACGCCAAACTGAGTGGCAAGGACGCGATCATAAGGAGACGGCGTTCCACCTCTCTGTAAATATCCTAAAACCGTAACGCGGGATTCAAGACCTGTTGCAGCTTCAAGCTCATGCGCAACTCTATAACCGATAGACTGCTGCATTTCAAGGCGGGATTTTTTAAATGCTTTTTTATCAAGCTTTGCTTCTTCTTTTGAAAGCGCACCTTCTGCAACAACAACAATGGAAAATTCTTTCCCTGCATCCCGCCGTCTAAGAATTTCTTTCGTAACAGAATTTATATCGTATGGAATTTCCGGCAGCAAAACTACATCGCCGCCGCCCGCAATTCCGGAATAAAGTCCAAGCCAGCCTGCTTTGTGTCCCATAACTTCTACAATCATAACACGGCTGTGGCTGTGGGCGGTTGTATGAATGCGGTCAATAGCTTCCGTTGCTACATCAACTGCCGTATGAAATCCGAATGTAATATCGGAACCTACAATGTCGTTATCAATCGTTTTGGGCAACCCGACTACGTTAAACCCCTCATCTGCAAGAAGACTGCCTGTTGTGTTTGTGCCGTTGCCGCCCAATACAACCAGAGCGTCCAGTTTGAATTTTTTCCAATTCTTTCTGATTGCTTCGATAGGAAGTAAGCCGGTTTCGGGGTTCGGAACAGGATTTTTGAACGGTTTATCTCGCGCAGTTCCAAGAATCGTTCCACCGCGTGTCAAAATTCCCGATACATCTTCGCTTTTTAGTTCAAAACAATCTCCGTTGACAAGTCCCCGAAATCCGTTTTTTATGCCGATAATTTTAATTCCGTAATTATTCATTGCGGATCTGCATACTCCGCGTATTGCGGAATTTAAACCGGGTGCATCACCTCCGGATGTTAAAATGCCAATAGTCTTTACAGCAGTCTTTTTCATGTTTCGATTATAACATTATTCAAAAAGACTTCGCAACAAATATTTTATTTTCAATCTTGAAATCAACAACTCCGACGCGGAGCGTCTGGGTATTAAACCCTCCGCATGAATAAACAAAACGGTTTTATGTAATGAATTTTATAGAATTGAATAATCGGTATTTCAGCTAAAAATAATCGATCAATTTTAAGCTAATTTGCAGGAACGGCACTCTCATCCATATGATGAATAACATTTTGCACAGATGCGATAAGTTTTGCGACTTCTTCAAGATTTTGTTTTAAGTTTAATCGGTAAAAAATCTGAGTTCCGACTTTTATCGGTTTTATAAGACCGCTGTCTTTCAAAACTTTCAGATGATGTGAAATTGCAGGACGGGATAATTTTGATTTTGCACTAAGATTAGTAACGTTTATTCCTTTTTCATGTGAATCTACAATGTCTAAAATAAGTTTTTGGCGTATTTCATCACCCAACGCAATAAATATCGGTGAGCATATACGGAATTGGCTGTAAATTTTATGTAATTCATTTTCGTTTAACATTGTATAAATCCTTAAATCATTTTTATTCTATAAGTGCATTTTTCATTTGTCAAGTGTTCAATAAATTAAACGTTTAAACCGATTAAATTATAATTTATTCACAAACACATAAAATTTATTGATAAAAAATCGTATTTGCACTGCATGATTGTACTGTTTTACATACGGTAAACTGACGTAAACTACTTTTCGTGAGATTGTAAAATCTAAACCAAAATACATTCTAAACAATTGTGCTTAAAACAAGTTTCGCTTCGTATCAAACTTACCATACCGTCAGGAGCGGGCTTTATAAAACTTGAAATAAAAGCTAGTATAATTCGGATATGAATATGGAATTGGAAAAAGAAACTGCGCTGGTAGAAGCGATACTTTTTTTGGAAAGTGAGCCGGTATCGGAAAAAGCGATTTCCAATGCGGCGGAGCTTTCTGAAGAAGTCGTGCGTATGTGTTTGGAAAACTTAAAGGAAAAATACTGCGCAGAGAATTCCGGCATTGAGATTGGAATGATTACAGGCGGCTGGTGCCTTATGCCCAAAAAAGAATTTTGGAATGTTCTAAGAGAACGTTACGGCGAAAAAAACAAGGGCAGACTTTCCCGCTCGGCGATGGAAACGCTTTCAATTATCGCTTATTCACAGCCGATAACGCGAGGAGAAATCGAAGCGATACGCGGCGTGAGCGCGGATAACATGATCCGCTTGCTGACTGAACGCAATTTTATCAAAGAAGTGGGACGAAAAGACGTACCGGGACGACCGATTCAATTTGGAACGACAAAAGAATTTTTGAAATTCTTCCGCTTGAACACAATTGCCGATTTGCCGCGTCTGGACGACAACGAGGAAGAGAGGTTCGAACTTGCGCGATAGCGAATTTCCGATGCGTCTGCAAGTCTATCTTGCACATTGCGGTGTGGCAAGCCGCCGCGCTTGTGAAAAATTGATTGCCAAAGGCAGCGTAAGCGTAAACGGAAACGTTATTACACAGGCAGGAACAAAAGTTTTCTCAGGCGACGATGTTTATGTTGACGGAAAAAAAGTTCTTATAGAAGAAAAAAAACGCTATATACTCTTAAATAAACCTTCAGGCTATGTGTGTTCGCTTTCCGACGAAAAAGGACGTCCCGTTGCGGCGGATTTGCTTAAAACCGCCTATTCAGAGCGTCTTTATAACATCGGCAGACTGGATATGTTCAGTCAGGGGCTGATTTTATTTACGAACGACGGAGAATTTGCACGCATTCTTTCACATCCGTCTGCCGAGCTTGAAAAAGAATACATCGTCGATACGAGTTTAAATCTTCCGCGCGGACTTGCAGAACGCTTTGAAAAAGGACTGCGAGTTGACGGAGTGTTTTATAAGTGCCGCCGCGCGGAAGAAATTAACGCACGCCGCATGAAAATCGTTCTAATTGAAGGTAAAAACCGCGAAATCCGCAACGTATTTCAAAGCGAAGGCGCGGCAATAAAGCGTCTTACGCGCGTCAGAATCGGCAACATCACCATCGACAATATGAAAAGCGGCTCTTTCCGGGAACTTTCCAACGCGGAAGTGCAAGGACTGCTATCGCTGTGCAGACGGACAGCGAAGAATGAACCGCAATAATTTCTCCATTATCCTTGCAGCATGGTGTTATCAAATAAAATATTTTAATTTCTCTCAAGTTTATGTATAATGAAGAAATAGCTATTTCGCTGTGGATTTTATGCGGACAGTTTTTGTCGGTGCAAGAAATTTATGGCGGATATGGAGAAGATGGGGTAAGTGCACACGCAATAGCATGGATGGGGAAAAATGGAAAAACAATATACATTCGTTGAATTGATTATTGATGTTTTTAATGAAGTAAAGAAGCCTATGTCTCCAGAAGAAATTTGGGGAAAAGCGAGAGACCTTTCTTTAGATAAGAAATTAGGAAGTTTAGGAAAAACTCCTCCAGCGACTATAGGTGCTCGTTTATATGTTGATATAAAAGAAAATGGAGATAAAAGTAAATTTATTCAGGTTTCAAAACGACCATCAAGATTTTTATTGAGAAGTATAAATATAAGTTCGACTGAAATTCAAAAAGAAATAGAAAGAAAAGAAGAATCGGAAAATAGAAAAACAAATGAAAGTAATTTTAACGAAAGAGATTTACATCCTCTTTTAGTAAAATATGTATATACAAATCCACATTTTAATTGTTATGCAAAAACAATATATCAAGAAAATTCTGTAAGAAAAGTAAAAGGCGCAAATGAATGGTTACATCCTGATTTAGTTGGAGTATATTTTCCTTTTAGCAATTATGGAAAAGAAACAATACAATTACAAAAATCTTTGAATATTAGCTCTATAAAACTATTTTCGTTTGAAATGAAAAAACATTTAGATTATTCAAATTTAAGACAATGCTATTTTCAAGCGGTATCAAATTCAAGTTGGGCAAATGAAGGGTATCTAGTTTGTTTAAAAATTGATGAAGATTTAAATTTTAGAAATGAACTACAAAGATTATCAAATTCCTTTGGTGTAGGAATTATTAAATTAAATGCAGAAAATATTAATGAATCAGAGATAATATGTGCGGCTAGAGTTAATGAAAATATTGATTGGGACACATTGGATAGACTTTCAGAAGATTCTCCTGATTTCAAGAAATTTATTTCTGATCTAATAGAAGATATTGCTTTAGGGAAAGTAAAAAGTACTTACGATAAAGTAATTTCTGATGAAAAATATGATAATTATTTAAAAGATAAGCATATTCTAGTAGGAAATTAATATGGAAAAAGATAATCCAGAAATTATCACAAGTAACTTGTTTTTAGCAGAAAAATTTTTTGAAATAAATTATTTCTATATATTATTAGATTTTATTTTGTCCTTAGATATTTTTTTCGTATTACTGTTTAATAAATCAATTCTGATCATAGATTTTTCTTCCATTTTTATTGAAAAAAATATTAAATTCTTCATTATTTATTTAATTTGTTTTGCTTTTATGATTTCATTTGTTATTCCTATATCAAAAATAGAAATATATAATTCAATTCATTTTATTTTAAGTAAAATGCCATTAAACCAAAATGAAAACATGGAAAAAACAAAATTGGATTTTACAAATGTAAATATATTATATAGGGAAGCGCTATTAGAACAAAATCAGTTTAAATTAATGAGAATTGAACAATATTATCGAGATAAAAAAAATATTATGAAAATAGCAAATATAGTTTTTTCTATGGTCATATTAACTATTTTTGACTTATGTATTGGTTTTAAAAATAAAGAATCTGTTTGTAGCCAATTATTAAGTTTGCTAATGAATATGCAGAATAAAATAATGAAAAAGTTTATAATTGTTTTATTATGCGTTTCTCTATATATATCAATAGCATTTTTAATTACAGACTATAAAAAAATGTTTAATAATTTAATATGGTATCCCAAAAATAAGCATAGACTAAAATAAAACCTAACACCCGCTTAACCTGACATTGCCTTTGCGGCAATGCAGGTTAAGCGAATGTTATGCTCACACGCCACTGGCGTGGCATTATGGCATATCAAAAAATTTGATTTC
>CAUUGI010000001.1:0-81523 GCA_963544675.1 uncultured Treponema sp. | reverse complement strand
GAGAGGTTCGCATGCTTCTATACGAAGTGTTCGCATCGCCTTATGCGAGAGGTTCGCATGCTTCTATACGAAGTGTTCGCATCGCCTTATGCGAGAGGTTCACATGCTTCTATACGAAGTGTTCGCATCGCTTTATGCGAGAGGTTCGTATGCTTCTATACGAAGTGTTCGCATCGCCTTATACGAGACATGCGTTCCGCTCGAATCGAGATGTCGGTTACGGTCGGGATAAGCATTTTATCCAATGTTGGAGGGACACTTTATCCAATGCCGGATAGAGACTCTATCCAATGCCGGATAAACCCCTTATACAAGGCGGACGTCGGGCAGTAAAACGCTTATGTCTCTTAAATCCGGTTTTTACGGCTGCATTTATCTGAGCTGCTCGTATTCGACAGAGCGTTTCATAATTTCTTTGTTGACTTTCTTTTCGCCGTATTTTTCAACAAGAGTCGGATTTTTTGAAAGCAAACTCTGTCCGAGTGCAAGTCGTCCGCCTTCAATTTGATTTCCTAGACATTCCAGAACGGTCGGAAACATATCGAATGATGAAAAATCTCTGTTTTTTTGCATATCAATGTTGATTTTCGAGCTTGGATTTATGATTAAATTGAAAAATCGCCTTCGTTCGTTTATCTGTTTTTTTGAAAGCGGACTGCATTCGTCGATAAAATTGTTTTCGGGAGCATTGAGATAGCAGTGGTCGCCCATGATGACGATTGTTGTGTTGAAAAACCAGCTTTGAACCTTGCACCAGTTTATAAATTCATTCACTTGAGAATCTGCGCAGCGAAGGACATTCATCATCGGATGGGAAAAATCGTCTTTGCAAAGCGGACATTTATATCCGTACGGAAAATGCGTATCGATTGTCAGCATTCCATAGCAAAACGGAGAAGAGTTTTTTGCAAGCTCAGTCAGTTCCGTTTTGGCGGCTTCGTAAAGTTTTAAATCTTCAAATCCCCAAAATACGCGGTAATATTTTGAAATAAAACCGTGTTCCTTGTACCAAACTATATCGTGAACGTCAAAACCGTGTCCTTCTAAAAAAGCATCGCGGTTTTCAAATTGCTTTTCCGAACCCATAGAAAATACAAGATTATATCCCTGTGATTTTAGGACATCTCCAAGCGAAAGCGCGCGGCGCAGGCAATAAACATTTCCGTTTTCCGTTATAAACGGATTGAAATACGGTACGCCTGTAAGTTTGGAAATAAGTCCTGCGCTCGTCCACGATGTTCCTTCAAGATTATATCCGCCGCCGATAAGAGAGTCCGCGCTGAAATTGACATTTTCTTTTGCTGTGCGACTAAGGTTCGGAATAATATCTTCCAAAAAAACTCCGCCGTCTTTTACAGTCGCATAAGAAGATTCCATTGATTCCATAAAAATCAATATGAGATTGCGTTTAATTTGCGGGGCGATTATTTTTACTTCAAACGGATCCGTGTAATTTTCTTTGTAAAATTCCGATGAGACCGGCTTTCCGTTCACTTCCCGCGCAAATAAGGGGTAATTCCACGCTTTCAGCAAAATAACGGAGAGTAAAACAACTGCAATCATATAAAGCGCGTTCAATTTTGCAAAAACGTATGCGCTCAAGTTTATATTTTTCTTTTTTAGAATGAATAAAACAATGCGGTAGACGATGTAAATCATCAGTGAAGGAATTAAAAATCCTTTGAGGGCGGAAAAAAACGTTCCCGAGTCGTGTCCTGATGTATCCGATGAGAGTACAAAATATACGTTTCTGAAAGACTGCATAGGATAATTTTGTCTCGCCCATCTTACGGAAAGTGCCGAAGCGGAAGAAAATAAAAACATTGTGTCCGATAAAAACCATAGCAGGAAGTTTTTTATTTTTTGATTTTTCATTTGTGATTCCCGATTTTTTATTTGGGCCGAGTGTACTTTTTTTGCAGAAAAAAATAAACATTGTACCTGTTCGATAACTTTCTCATTGCTCAAGATTACAAAACACAGGTTCTTCGCTATAATCTGCGCATGGAACATAATATGATTCTCTCCGCATCAGGCTGGAGAAAAGTTTTTGCGGCGGACGGCAATGAAGAGAGCCGCTCCTGCGACATTGGAAATGAAAATAAACTTTTATGCGCTCTGATTGCTGAAAGTTTTGCGGAATATATGATTGAGCGGCTCGGCAGAACGCCTGTAATTGCTGTCGGGCGGGATACTCGTCCGACAGGTGCGATGATTGCGGATATTGTCGTCCGCGTTTTAAGCACTTCAGGTATCACCGTAAAATATCTTGATGTAACTGCCGCCCCTGAAATCTTTTGCTATGCTAAAACTTTGGACGGATTTCTTTACATTTCTGCAAGCCATAATCCTGTCGGGCATAACGGAATAAAATTCGGTATGAATGACGGCGGCGTTCTTGACGGATGCGAAAATTCAAAAGTAATTAAAACATTCTGCAGGAAATGCGCAGAAAATCACGCAGAAAGGCGCGCCCAAGATTTGATAGACGGTGCGGATAATTCTTCCGTGACGGAAATTTATTCTTCTGCGGTGAAAAACAAGCAGGACGCGCTGAAAGAATATTTTTCTTTTATGAAAATAATAATTGCAGGCACAGAAGATAAAAAAGCTCAGGAAAACGTTTTTGCCGAAATAAAAAAAGGTCTTTCCTGCCGTAAACTTGGTATCGCAGCGGATATGAACGGTTCTTCGCGCACGCAAAGCATCGATAAGGAATTTATTAAATCATTCGGAATTGATTTTTTGTCTTTTAATGATGAGGCGGGAGAGATTGTTCATGCGATAATTCCCGAAGGGGAAAATCTTGAGTTTTGCGCACAAAGGCTGAAAGAAGAGCAGCTCAAGAAAAGATTTCAATTCACTTTGGGATATATGCCTGACTGCGACGGTGATCGCGGAAATATCGTCTACTGGAACGAGCGCACGAACAGCGCGGAATGTATTCCGGCTCAGGAAGTTTTTGCGCTTTGTGTTCTGTCCGAACTTGCGTTTTCATGCAGGCAGAGTGACGGAGCGGAAATTAAACGGGCTGTTGCAGTCAATTGTCCCACATCTATGCGTATAAACGAAATTTGTGCGGCGTTCGGGGCGGAGCTTTTCCGCGCGGAAGTAGGGGAAGCGAATGTCGTCAATCTTGCGCGCAAAAAGCGTTCCGAAGGATATGAAGTTAGGATTTTGGGAGAAGGTTCCAACGGCGGGAATATAACTTATCCGTCCGGAGTGCGCGATCCGGTTGCAACGATATTTGCACTTGTAAAACTGCTTACGATGCGCGATTCTGGAGATAAAAAAGGGCTTTTTCATCTTTGGTGTGAAAAGTCGAAGCAGGAAGATAAATATAAAGACGATTTTACGCTTTCGGACGTAATACAAACTCTCCCTGAATATTGTACGACAATCGTAAATGAGGAGCGTGCAAAACTTAATGTAAAGTCGGCAGATAAAGGCGCGCTCAAAGAAAAGTTTAAGACGGTTTTTGAAGACGAATGGGAAGTCTTTCTTGCCCGCTCCGGCAAAAAATACGGAATCTGCGGATATGAAGCCGATACAACGAACGGTACGGAAGAATTACTGAATGCTCAAAATTGGAATAACGCAAACGGCGGATTGAAAATACGTTTTTTCGATAAAGATAAAATGCCGATTGCTTTTATTTGGATGCGCCCCAGCGGAACGGAAAATGTTTTCCGCATTTTGTGCGATGTAAAAGGCAGCGATTCCGGCATGGAAAAAGAACTTTTGGCATGGGAGACTGAACTGCTCCGCCGAGCGGATAGGCAGTAAAAGAGAGGGTGGGCAGGAGAGTGATACGGCAGAAAGAATGAACCGTTCACATTAGCTTCAAGTTTTCTTTCGAAAACTTGAAGTTTCGATTGCGCGCAGAAAGCACACGAATGCAACAGCTTCCAAAATTCAAATATTGGAAACTGTTGCATTTTAAGGAACTTACAATTCGGCAGCTTTTGAGCAAAAAAACGAAATTCCCTCATCGGGAAACTTTTCTTTTAATGCTGCGATTATCTCCTTTACTTTAAGCGCATCTTCTTTGCTTATGTACGAGAACAAAACAAAATTCTGCTCGGGCCATATTGATGTTCCAAGTTTTTTTGTTCTAAGCCCCTTTCCGTGAACAACGGGAAGAACCGTGTATTCAATATCCGGAAGTTCATGTTCCAAAAGATCCGTTATGTCGTCTTCAACAGATTGATTTGCAATTATTTCAACTCTGTAGTCCATAGATTCTCCCATTATTCCTCAATTATTTTGTCTTCATGTTCAATACGGAGCCGTGAAGATTTTTTCTTATCGCGCATAAACAGCGAGTACAGCACGGGAATTAAAAGCAGCGTTACGAATGTACTGGACGCAAGTCCTCCTACAACTGCAACACCGATAGGCTGAACCATAGCCGCCTGTCCTTCGGAAGCAAAGCACATAGGAAGCATTCCCAATATAGTCGTCAATGTTGTCATCAATACAGGGCGAAGACGGCTCGTTCCTGCCTTATAACAGGCTTCTTTCAGCGGAATGCCGCGCCCTCTAAGAAGATTTGTGTAGTCAACAAGAATAATACCGTTATTGACGACGATACCGACGAGCATAATCAAACCGACCATAGCCATAATCGACACCGCCTGCCCGATTATTTTATAGATGAACACAACGCCGATTATCATAAACGGAATTGTCGCAAGATTTATAAGCGGTGCCTTAAACGATTCGTAGGTTGCCGCCATAACGCCGAATACGAGAATGATTGCCGTTGCGATGATTAAAAGATATACGCGCATTTGTGAATTGATTTTACTCCACGAGCCTTCGTAGCTGAGCTGAACGTTTTCAGGCAGAATAAGAGACTCTGCAATTCCTTTTTTGATTTTTTCTTCAACGACGTTGGCGTTTTCCTGCGAAATAATATTTGCGGAAATATTTATAATGCGCCGCTGGTTTTCGCGTCGAATTGTAACCGGACCAAGACCGCGCCTGAGCGTTGCAAAATTCGAAACTGCAATCATTCCTTTAGAGCCGCGAACATACATAGCTTCCAAATCGATAACCTTTGAGCGGTCTTCTTCGCGGTACATCACCACAACATTGTATTCTTTGCCGCCGACGCGGTAAACGGTGGATGTAACGCCGTTTATTGCGCGGTTAATTTCGTCCGCGACCGTCGTAACGTCTATTCCGAACGAATACGCTCTGTCGCGGTCGATAACAACTTCCACTTCCGGCAAGCCTTCTTCCGTATCGACGGACGATTCCCCGATGTCGGCAATATTATCCATTACTCCGCGTATTTTTTCCGCAACTTCAAGCGCGGCATCAAGATCGTTTGAGCGCAGCGCGATGCTGATGTCCGAACCCGCAATCTGTCCGCGGAATCCTTGGTCAAAGCTGAATGAAGCTTGTGTAAAATCTTCAAAGTGGGCGCGGAGTTTTTGCTTGACCGTTTCCGCATTGTCGATTTGATTTTTTGAATCCGGCAGCGTAATTTGAATATTTGCCTTGTAGGAAAGAGTCGAACGCCAGCCGCCGGAACCGATACTTGAAATAATCGTCTTATAACCTTTGACTTCGCTTCTGATAATGTCTTCAAAATTGAGCGTAACCCGTTTTGTCTCGGAAAGCGGTGTTCCGATAGGCATTGTAATATTGAGCGTTACGGAATCATCGTTACCAAACGAAAGCATATCGACTTTCATTGTAGGAATAAGCGCAAACGAAACAACAAGCAGGCTTATGGAAACAAGAATCGTGATGAGCCGGTTATTAAGTGCAAAGTTAAGAAGCCGCCCGTAAAAATCTGTGATTTTATCCATCAGTTTTTGAAAAAGTGCATACATGGTTTTAAGCATTATGTTTTTTACAGGCTTTTCTTTTCTGTTGGACAGAGGCAGGAAAACTCCTGCAAGTACCGGAACAAGAAAGACTGCGACAAACAACGATGAAACAAGTGCGATAACGATTGTAAAAATCATGCTTTTGAAAATCTGCCCGATCATCTCAAGTTCTTTCATAAAAAACAGGAACGGCACAAATACGCACACCGTCGTTAAGTTGCCCGAAACGACGGACATAATCATTTCCTGTGAGCCGAGTACGGCTGCAATCCGCGCTTTTGCACCGCGGGCACGGTAGGAATAAATGTTATCAATCATAACGATTGACGCGTCAACAATCATTCCGACTCCGAGTATAAGACCGGTGAGCGTCATCATGTTGAGCGTAAGACCTGCAAAACTCATTGCAAGCAGCGTTATGAGAATCGAAAGCGGTATGGAAATCGAAATTATGATAGTGCTTTTGAAATTCTGCAAAAAGATAAAGAGGATGAGGACGGCAAGGAGCAATCCCTGCCATGCCGACTGAACAAGCGTGTTTATCGTATCGCGGATTATTGTCGTATCGTCGCTGATGATTTCAAGCGTAATATCCGACGGAAGCGTTGTTTTAAGCTGATCGATTTTTTTGTAGACTGCATTTGCGACGGAAACCGTGTTTTTGCCGGACTGTTTTGTAACGGAAACATATACGCCGTGTTCACCGTTGATAAAGACTTCGCTTGCCATGTCCGCAAAACCGAGATACGCCTTTCCCACGTCGCTTAAACGCACGTCGTAACCGTTTATCGTTGAAATAACCGTTCTGTTGATTTCGTCTATGCTTGTAAACTCGCCGGCTGTGCGGACAACATAACTTTTCTGCCCGTCGCGTAAGGTTCCGCCGCCAAGTTCAAGATTTTGTTTTGATAATGCGGCGGCAACCTGCGACACCGAATATCCGTATGCGGCAAGTCGATTTTGACTTAAATCGACGCAGACCTGCTTTTTCCGTCCGCCGCTTACCGACGCTTCCGCAACGCCGTCCGCCTGTTCGATGATATCTATAATATCGTCTTCGGCAATTTGTTTTATATCGTCAACGGAACGGTTACCGCGCACTGCAATGTCCATAATCGGCATCGAATCGCCGGACATTCTGAATATCATGGGAGAGCCGGCTCCGTCAGGGAGGGCGCGCGCCACGCGGTCAAGTTTGTCGCGGATATCGGAGACGGCGTTGTCGAGGTTTGTGCCGTATTCAAATTCAAGTTGAATGGTGGAAGAGCCTTCCGACGACTGTGAATACAGGTTTTTCAATCCGTTGACGCTCACTAAAGAACTTTCAAGCGGTTTGGTAATCGACTTTTCAACGGATTCAGGCCCTGCTTTGGAGTACGTCGTCATAACAAGGACGAAAGGGGCTTCCACGTCCGGAAAAAGTCCGAGCGCGATATTTTTTATCGTAAAAAGAGAGATAAAACCTAATAGAGAAAAAACAATCAGCGTCAAGACGGGATGTTCAAGCGTTTTTCGTGAAAGGCTCATTTTTTTACCGCCTTTTTGGAAGACTTTTTCGCTTTGCCGTCCATTTTTATAGTCATTTTTGAATCGGATACCGCCGTCTGACTGTCCGCAGTGCCTTCTTCCGTAATCGCAGGCATTTCTTTTTCATCTTGAGAAGTTTGCTGCGTTTTGGCGGCATTCACGTCTTCTATATCGCGTGCTTTTACGCCGTCGGCAAGAGACAACATTCCCTCGTATACGACTTTTTCTCCCTGCATAAGGTTATCCGTAACTTGAACAGAGCCGTCAACGCTTTTCCCAAGTTTTACAATTCGTTTTGAAACCGTGCCGTCGTCATTCAAAATAAAAATATGATTCTCCTCGTCCTGCGATATAACCGCATCGGACGGAATCGTAACAAATCCCTTATATGTTGACGTGTACAATTTAACTTTTGCAAACATACCGGCATTTATGCGCGAATCGCTTTTATTGAATGTCAAAAGCACCGTTTTTGTGCGCGTTGCGGCATCGACAACCGGAGAAATACGCGCCACCTGTGCGGAAAAGATGACATCGGGATAGGCTTCAAGGGAAACTTCTGCTTTCAGTCCGATTTTAAGCTCCGCCACATAACGCTCAGGAATATTTGCCGATACTTGCAGATTTTCCAAGTCGCCTATCATCGCAATAACGCTCGTTGTCGAAACTTTTGCGCCGCGTTTTAGCGGAGAAGAAATGATATTTCCGCTTATCGGAGCCGTAACGGGACTGAGCGCATAGTTTGTGCCGGGCTCGGAGGGGTCAATCCGCGCAATGATATCGCCCGCCTTTACGGCAGAACCGAGCATGACGTTGACAGAAGCAAGTTTTCCGCTCATGGAGGGATAGACTTCTATCGAACTTTGCGACTGAACTTCTCCATTTGTAATAACATAGTCCGTCAGCGTAGAAAAAGCGGCTTTCGTAGTCCTTACAGAAACAGGCAGTGCGTTCTGTTCAGGAAGAGTTCCGTCTATGAACATCATCGCTCCGCCGCTTTTTTTCATCAAATTGATTACAACAACGGCAATAACGGTGAGCGCGATAATCACTCCAACCGCCAAAATCGTCATCTTCTTGGATAATTTTTTTTCACTCATATTTTCCTCTTCTATTTTAATCGTCTGATATAAAATCTCTTAAAATCATTCAGGGCGCAAACTTGTTCCGTAATCGGCTTTTCGGGGTTCCGCCTTTCGGCTCCATTGCTCCGTTCGCTTACGCTCATTTCGCAACGCACTTACGTGCGCCCCTGCAATCCGGCGCAGGCTTCATCTTTCACCTTCTGCCGTTTTTCCGCATTTTTACGTATCTGCAAGACATTCTTTCGTCAAACAGCATTGTCTAAAACCGTGCTGCTGTTTTCTTCACACATATTGAATTGAAAGCGGTTGTGTCCTGTGCCAATGATACGCAAGCCGTATTCTGTCTTTATCTGCACAATCGGAACATGGGTCAATATGTATGGTTCCGCAGAATTTAAATTTATTTTTTTCTATTAAACAACGCATAATTTTATTTTCCTCATGCGTATCAATCCTTAGATTCTCATACAAGATTTTTGCATAATTTACGGCGGTATCAAAAATCCCTTTTGTTTTTCCGTTGGATGCAAGGCGGTGGATTGTTGCATACGGCTCGTCGTTCAGCCATTTACCGTCGATAGACGAATATGTCGGCTCAATTCCCGCAATCAGCGCAAATACGCCGTTTATTTCATTTCCGTCAATAATCGTATAAAGATTTCCGTTTTGAATATCGTGTTCGATAAGCTCCTTTGACGGATATCCGGTTTCCCATTGATTAGGATTACCGGTGCCGCTCATAATTTTTCGTGCGTATTCGAAAATCGGCATTATCGATTCAATATCGCTCATCTTTGCAGGCTGTATCAACAGAACTTCACTCATAAATAATATTCCTTTTGTTTCGGATTTTTTACAAACAATATGGACTTTTGAGTTCTTTTAATTTTCAAAATCATTTTATCTAGCGTCCAAGCGTTCCAAAATCAATGCCGAGCGTTTTTTCCAAATCTAAAATCGTACTTATAAGCGAATATGCCTGTGATTTTAAGCTGACCTGTGCACTCAAAAGATTATCAGAAGCATTTTGCAGGCTTAAAAGATCCTTTTTACCGTAATTGTAAGCGGTTTGTGTCATCTTGTAAGACTGCTCCGCAAGTTCAACATTCGCTTTTAACGAATCTATCTGCAGAACTGCCTGATTTATTTTTCGTATATAGCTTTCCGTTTTGATTACCGCCGAAGATTTTTCGTTTTCAAGATTGATTTTAGCCTGCTCCAAAGAAGTTTTCGCGCTTTTTACGCCTAAGGCGGATGCTGACCATGGCATAATTCCATCCAGCGGAATGGAAACTCCGGCTGTAATGCGATTTGTTTCCGACCATTCATCAAACGCGGAAGATTTTGATTTACCGTAAGTGTAACCGCCGCTTATGTTAGGTGAATATGCCCTAAAGCGCGAGGCAAGCAAAGCATTTTCCGCAATTTTTACATTATTTTCCGCCTCTGCAATCACCGGGAAATCCGCTGCAAGGTCTGAATTCTGCAGAAGCGTAATTTGTTTTATTGCAAGCACGTCATCGAGAGAGCCTTTTAATTCGATTTTTACATTTTGCGGAATTCCGATAAGCTGTTTAAATGAATCAAGGTCGTTCGCAAATGTAATTTCAGCTTGTTCAACGGCAGGCTTTTTCTGTTCATAATTAACGCGGCTTGTAAGTACGTCAAGTTCGGAAACACTTCCGTTGCGGAATTTCTCTTGATTCTGCTTAAATTGAATTTCACTTGTTTCAAGATTGCGTTTTTGAAGAGCAATATTTTCGCGTTCATATAAAAGCCCGTAAAAAGCTTTCCTTACATTGCATTCAACGTTTCTCAAAGTTTCCGCGTAAGATAATTTTCCCTTTTCGTAATTAAGTTTTGCACTTTGTATTTCCGAATAAAGATTTGCCGACAATGATATGTTTATCGAACCGGAAATCGACAAAGATGAAGTTTTATTTTTCAAATCATCGACATAATTTCCGCTTAAACCTATTGAAGGACTTGCACCGTTCCATGAAAAAGTATTTTTAGTTTTCAATAAATCAAGTGCGCTTTTTGCATTTTTGATTCCCGTATTGTTTTTTAATGCGGATGAAATCGCATCGTCCAGCGAAAGTTCGGATATTTCCGGATTTTCTTCGGAAGTTTCAGGTGTGTAGCTTTCAGCAAAGGTTGAATTAAGGCAGAACAATAAAAGCACCGTAAGAAGATGCTTTCCGTAAGTTTTTGACATTTGGATATTCCTCGCAGCCCGTATCGGGGTTTTCATAGAATAACAAAAAAATAAAAAAACGGTAACAGGAAAATAATTAAATTTGTCCCATCATGAAAAATCCGCTTGTATAAAACCTCCTTATCCTCATGACTTTTCTTGTAAAAAAACTCGAATTGAGTGGACTAACAAGTATATCTTTTATCATAGAGTAGTAACCGCCTAATATTTTCATTATACTCCGCTCTTGTGAAAACTCTTGACGATGAAATGATTGTAATCCGCGGGGCGCGCGAGCATAACTTAAAAAATATCGACGTCGATATTCCGAGAAACAAACTGGTCGTGATTTCCGGCTTGTCCGGCTCCGGAAAAAGTTCCCTTGCTTTCGATACGCTGTTTGCAGAAGGACAGCGGCGTTATATGGAAAGCCTTTCTTCCTATGCGCGGCAGTTTTTAGGCAGCATGGATAAGCCCGATGTCGATATGATAGAAGGTTTGTCTCCCGCAATTTCAATCGAACAAAAGTCTACGAATAAAAATCCCCGCTCTACAGTCGGCACTATCACCGAAATCTACGATTATTACCGCTTGCTGTTTGCGCGGACGGGAAAAGCGCATTGTCCGTCATGCGGGCGCGAAATCGAAGAGCAGAGCGTCGACCAAATCATAGATTCTATTATGGAATGGCAGGACGGAACGAAGATTCAAGTGCTTGCACCGGTTGTGCGCGGCAAAAAAGGCGAACATCAAAAGATTATAGACGATGCTAAAAAAGCAGGGTTTGCACGTGCGCGCGTTGACGGCGTTATGGCGTCGCTTGAAGATACGATTAAACTCGATAAACAAAAAAAGCACACGATAGAAATCGTTATCGACCGTATTATTTTAAGCGCGGACGTGCGTAAGCGTCTTGCCGACTCCGTAGAAACGGCTCTTGAAAGCGCAGGCGGCATTATCACCGTTACCAAGCAGGGCGAAAACGGCGAAGAAGAAGTTTTTTTCAGTCAAAAGAACGCCTGTCCTGACTGCGGTATTTCCATTCCCGAATTGCAGCCCCGCCTGTTCAGCTTTAACAATCCGTTCGGCGCGTGCCCGGAATGTACGGGTCTCGGCGAAAAAATGGAATACGACAAAGAGCTGATTGTGCCGGATGAAAATCTTTCGTTTAATGAAGGTGCCCTTGCTCCGTATAATCCCGGAAGCGCGTGGAACCGCAGTATGTTCGAAGCGGTTTTTCAAGCTGCCGGCGCGGATATTGAAACGCCTCTAAAAGATTTGGATAAAAAACAGCAGGATTTCCTCTGGAACGGAGATGCGAATAAAAATATCCGCTGGGTCTACCACAAGCAAAGCGGCGAAGGGCAGAGTACGTACAATCGTCCGTGGATCGGGATTTTTGCCGATATGCGCCACCGCTATCAAGAATCGTGGGGCGACAGCATGAAAACGAGCCTTGAAAAATACATGACGCATCGCGAATGCGCCGCCTGTCATGGAAAACGGCTCCGCCCCGAAGCGCTCGGCGTTACCGTCGGCGGAAAAAACATTTACGATTTAACCTTTCTTTCCGTCGCCGACTCCATCGCCTTTTTTGACACGCTCGAACTTTCCGAGTCGCAGCAAAAAATCGCGTCGCAGGTTCTTAAAGAAATAAAATCCCGCTTAAAATTCCTCAAAGACGTGGGACTGGACTATTTGACGCTTGAACGTGCTGCGGAAACTCTTTCCGGCGGGGAAGCGCAGCGCATTCGTCTTGCGACGCAGATCGGCTCAAGTCTTGTCGGCGTTATGTACATTTTGGACGAGCCTTCAATAGGACTGCACCAGCGGGACAATCAAAAACTCATCGACACGCTTACCTATCTCCGCGATCAAGGGAATTCCGTTATTGTCGTAGAGCATGACGAGCAGACGCTACGCACGGCGGATTATCTTATCGATTTGGGACCGGGCGCGGGTGTTCACGGAGGAAATATTACTGCCGTCGGGACTCCGGAAGAAGTTATGCGCGTCAGCGAAAGTTTGACCGGTCAATATCTTGCAGGAACGCTCCGCATGGCACTGCCTGAAAAACGACGCAAAGGAAACGGATTTTCCATAAAATTGACCGGCGTAACCGAGCACAATCTTAAAAACGTCGAAATCGACATAAAACTCGGCACGTTTACATGCATCACCGGCGTGTCCGGTTCCGGCAAGTCCACTTTGATGAGCGACGTTTTGTATCCCGCGCTGAGCAACAAAGTCATGCGCACCAATTATCCCGTCGGCAAATACAAAACGCTTTCCGGCTTTGAAAATATTGATAAAGTCATCAATATTGACCAAAGTCCTATCGGACGCACGCCGCGCTCAAATCCTGCGACATACGTGGGCGTTTTTACCGCAATCCGCGATTTGTTTGCGAGTATGCCCGAAGCAAAGGCGAACGGCTGGAGCGCGGGACGGTTCAGTTTTAACGTCAAAGGCGGAAGGTGCGAAAACTGTCAAGGTTCGGGCACAATTACCATCGAAATGAATTTTTTGCCGGACGTTTATATTCAATGCGATGTGTGCGGAGGCAAACGCTTTAACCGCGAAACGCTCGGCGTTCTGTACAAGGGAAAGTCAATCAACGATGTCCTCAACATGACGATTGAAGAAGCCTGTTCATTTTTTGCTTCCATTCCGCACATCGCTCGTAAACTTGAAACGCTCAACTCCGTAGGACTCGGCTACATTCAACTTGGACAGTCGGCATTGACGCTTTCAGGCGGCGAAGCGCAGCGCGTCAAACTTGCAAATGAGCTTGCACGTGTTTCGACCGGCAAAACGCTCTACATCATGGACGAGCCGACGACGGGACTGCACTTTGCGGACGTAAAACAATTGATGGAAGTCATTCAGCGGCTCGTCAATCAAGGAAACACCGTCCTAATGATTGAGCATAACCTCGACGTTATCTGCCAAGCGGACTACATAATCGACTTGGGGCCTGAAGGCGGTTTTCGCGGCGGAAACATTATCGCGCGCGGCACGCCTGAAGAAGTTGCGGAAAATAAAGATTCGTTTACCGGCTCTTTTGTCCGGGATTTGCTTGAACGTGAGCGGGCGCGGGGCTGAAATTTTTGTTGAAAAGATGAAAAAGTTTTTGCGCGTACAAAAATCATTTTTAGCCGCATTTGTTCTTTTGGTTCTCTCTCCGTTTGCTTTTGCACAAAAAAAAACGTCTGAAACGGAAGCTAAGCGTACCGTCATCACGATAGAAAATGCGCGCACAACGCAATACGAAAAAGATAAAGATACGGGACACGACATTATCATTCTTAACGGCGATGTAAAAGTTTCGGTGGAAAGCGGGAGCGCAAAAAACGTTATCAGCGCGGATTTTATCCGCTACGACCGCGTTTCTGAAATGATTTACGCTTCAGGCAACGTAAGCCTTGAACAGACAACGGAAAATTCAGGCGGGCAGACCGTAACCGCACTTTCGCTCATGTTTAATACGTCCACGCTTGAAGGCGTTTTTGACGACGGGCGCGTTGTTCAAACAAAATCGGATGCACTCAATCTGCCTTCCGGTTCGACTCTCATCGTTGCAAGCGATATTTTCGGCAGAAGCGAATCGAACACGATTGCGTTTAAAAACGGAAGCCTGACGTTCAGTGATGCCGAAGACCCGTACTGGCACATCGACGCAAGCCGAATTTGGCTTTTGCCCGGCGGCGAGTTTGCGTTTTTCAATGCGCTCTTGTACGTCGGCGTGGTGCCGGTTATGTATTTTCCGGCATTTTACTATCCCAAAGATGAGCTTATTTTTAATCCTGTTTTCGGCTATCGGAAGCGCGAAGGATATTTTATTCAGACTACCGCTTATCTATATGGAAGAAAACCTCTGGAATCCCCTAAACAGTCCAATTCAAAGGATTCGAACGAAAGCGACAATTCGGAAAAACTGAAGGCACTTTTCAACTTTGTGCGTCCGTCCGTCCTTAAGGAGCAAAAAATCGAAGGGCTTGTCCTGCATAATCTTGATGCGGACTACAAAGGAAACACGACCAATTATTTTAAAATTATGGGCGACTATTATTCAAATCTTGGAATAATGGTGGGGCTTGACGGCGTTTATAAACCGAAAAAATACGTTACGAATATCGAAGTCGGTGCGCAATTCGGATTTTCCAATACGGTTTTTAAAGACGGCAGCGATTATCTGCCTTATTCTTCCGGCGGCAAAAAAATACAGGACGGTTCAAATCTTTTAGGCTTTGAACTGCCTTTCCGATATAGCGGCAAATTAAAACTTTCCGTGAGTAAGCCTTTTTCGATGACGCTTTCCGTTCCTATCTATTCCGATCCGTATTTTTCAGGCGACTTTTCAGACCGACAGGAAACGATGGATTGGATAAGCTATGCTACGGAAAGTGCCGGTACAAATAAAGAAGTAAAAACACCGACGGAAATATCATCGTTTACGTGGAATCTGACCGGCTCTTATTCTGCAAATCTTCCTGCCGTCATCAGACCTTATATTTCCTCGCTTTCGATGAATTTAACTTCGTCTCTTGCGTTTTCATCTCTTATGACAAGCGATATGTCTAATTCTAAAGTAAACAGTTCCGACCTTTCATCATGGAAAGCATATTCGCCGGAGCGGAAATTTTATTATCCGTCGCAGATTACACCTGTCAATTTTTCCGCAAATATAAGCGGAACTTTAATAAGTTTTCCGTTTACGACGCAGACAAAGCCTCAAAAGAATACGGATTTTACAGTTCCGCTTTCCTTGCCGGAAGATTTTATGACGGATTCGGAAAAAGCCGCATTAAATTCGAATAAAGAAAAAAACGAAAATACTTCCGAAGATAAAACCGGCTCCAATGCGGTTTCTTCTGCAAAAGATGATAAATCCGATGAAGCGGATGAAAAATTGACCGCGGCGGCTCTGCCTGTGCTGAATTTTCCGTCGTTTACACAAACTGCTCTCCCCGGTATCAGTTTTTCTTCAAAATATTCAGTCAAACCGTCGCTTTCAACACAGCTTGCTTATTCTTCATCCGCTTTAAAAAAGCCGGGAGATTTTGACTGGGAGAATTTGCGCTCTTCTTTGTATACATTAAAAATTCCCGTTACTCTGGACAATAATTTTTCCTATGCCGGAAATTTTTTTACGGCTGTAAATTCTTATACGTTCGAGCCGGTTTTCCAAAAGCACCCGTACATTTCAACGGATAGTGCGAGCGGCGGCTATACGGAAAGTGAAGCGAGAGCGTTAAGAAAAACTGATTATGCTGCGGAAAAACGGGATTTGACCAATACGAATTCCGTTGCATTTAAGCCGTTTTATTATGTCGATTTTATAAAAGACACAGGTATTACATGGCGTTCAACGATAAAAATCGTACGCACGGAGTTCACGGGCGACGGCGACAATCCTGACTGGGACTACCATATTGCCGATTGGAGCGATGAAGATGCAATTACGACCAATGCGCTTGATTTTATCATGGCGATGAACCAGCTGGACGGAAGAATTACCGAATCGTTTACGATGACAACCGTATTGCCTCCGCGTCCGGATGAATATTACGGTACGCTTAAATTTACGTTTCCTTTTACGGCTCTTACGTTTGAGTCCGGCATAAAGAAAACCGGCAAAAACGATGATTCAAAATGGGTAAAACAGCCTTTTAAGCAAGCATTTTCCCTTTCGCTTTTTAAGGATTCGCTGAAATTTACGCAGAATTACGTTTACAATCTTGAAGAAGAATTCCATGATTCGCTTAAATTATCTCTTTCATGGAAATCGCTCCAGACTGCTTATAATATGAGCTATACATACGGTTATGATTTTACCAAGTCTTCCGGTTGGAAAGTTAGGACAAAAAAAGAATTTCTTCCGTATTCTCTTTCTTTTTCATATTCTCCGTCTACATGGAATCTTTATACATGGAAAAACCGCGTTGCACTCGGCTTGGGACTTTCTACAGGCATAGTTGCAGACTTTTTGCGTCCTACGAACAGCTATTTTACATTTTCTCCGTCCATTTCATTCAAAATACATGAATTCCTAACCTTCACTTTTTCTTCGACATCGCGGAATTCCGTAATATACAGATATTTCGGGAATGAAAATAAACTGCCCGGTGAAGAAAATATGTTTAAGGATTTACTAAATTCTTTCCGCTTTGATGATGAGCAGCTTAGAAAAAATTCCGGCTTCAAGCTTAAAAGCATGAATTTTACAATTACGCATGATTTGCATGACTGGGATTTCAAACTTGATTTTAAGATTTCGCCGCAGCTTAAAACGGAAAACGGCAAAAAGTATTACGATTTTAATCCATATATGAGCATTTCCGTAGTGTGGAGACCGATGGGCGCAATGAAAACCGAAATCGTCGATGATTACGGAGAATGGAAGCTGAATCCGTAACAAAAAATAGGCAGAATGCGGATTTTTGAAAACTCCGTCTGAATGATGAGATGCTTTGGTCGAAGTCCAAGCTCCCGCCCCGTCCGAATCGAGATGCACGCCCTGCTCGAAGAGTGTCGCTCGCCTTGCTCGAAGCATTCGAGCAGCTGTGCTCGAAAGGTGCCGACAGCATTGCTCGAAGTTTGCCGATACCGCTGCTCGAAAACTGCCGACAGCCGTGCTCGTTGCGACAGCCCCGATACTTTTTCTTCCAAAGTTTTTATGCGAGTTTTGACTTTTGTAAAAACGCGAGCCGTCGGTAGACCGGATTATATCCGTAAATCCTAATTTCTTCCGCTCCGTTAGTCGAAATCTGTTCAGTTTCGGCTGTGCGGGAGCTATATAAAAGTTATGGAAGATACGTTTCAGATAAGCTGCGAAAATCTTTATTGCGGTGATGAAATTGCTGCCGCTGCATTCGATGTGTTCGGAATAAAGTATATATATCCGTGGCAGCGGCTTGCGATTGAAAATATTATCGATGCTGTTCGGTATGGGCAGGCGGAAGAATCTGTTTGTGAAGATGATGAAAGTGATTATCCTCACGGTAATCAAATTATTTTGCTTCCTACCGGAGCGGGAAAGTCTCTTTGTTTTCAGCTTCCTTCGCTCTTTTTTGACGGCGCGACCGTTGTAATTTATCCGCTTTTGGCACTTATGTCGGATCAGGAGCGTCGTATTAAAGATGCGGGGATTGAATGCGCCGTTTTGCGCGGCGGTCAGACTGAAAAAGAGCGTGCCGATATTTTTCAAAAAATCAAAAACGGTGCAAAAATCATAATTACGAATCCTGAAACTTTTACCGAACCTCGCGTTCTTGCCGTTCTTAAAAAATGCCGAATTCTGCACATCGCGATTGACGAAGCGCATTGTGTTTCGGAATGGGGGGACAGTTTTCGTCCTGCGTACAGAGAACTCGGCAAAGCGGTAAAAGAACTTGCCGCTCCTGCAGTAAGTGCATTTACCGCGACCGCTTCGCCTGAAGTGCTTGCAAGGATTTCGGAGATTTTGTTCGACGGTGCCGCGCATATTGTAAGAAGCGAAAGCGACCGTCCGAATATTCACTATTACGTGAAAAAGGTGTTTGCAAAAAAGCAGGCGGTTTTACAGCTTGCCGCATCGGAGCGCCGCCCCATGATAATTTTTTGCGGCAGGCGCAGCACCGCAGAAGAAACTGCGCGGGATATAAATCTGTGCTTCGGAAGCGGAACTGCGCATTTTTATCATGCAGGACTTGAACGTGCTGAAAAAGATGAAACCGAACGTCGGTTTTTTAATGCGGCGGACGGAATTTTATGCGCTACCTGTGCGTATGGAATGGGAATAGACAAAAAAGATATACGAACCGTAATTCATCTTGACGTTCCGGCGACCGTCGAAAGTTATATTCAGGAAGCCGGACGCGGCGGCAGGGACGGCAATACCGCAAAGGCGATACTTTTATGGAATCGGAACGACAGTCTGCATTTTTCGCAATTCGATAAAAACAGCCGCTATTTTGCGATGCGTATTTTTGCAGAAACAACGGAATGCCGCAGGCAGACTTTGCTGGATTCACTTGGTGCTGAAAAAGCGGTCTGTACCGGATGTGATTTATGCGATTCCCGAAGAGGAATTGGAACTTCTGCGGAAAGTCTTATTGTCGATTACACTGTTTTGCAAAAACTCGTCGAGCGCAAAAATAAGTTCTACACAAAAGAAACGCTTGAATCGGACTCGGTAAAACTTTTGAACGCCGAAAGCCGCCGCGTACTCGGATTAAATATATGGAACCACGAAGCTTTTGAATCGGTTTTTAATCAGCTTGTCTCGGATTCAAAATTAAAAATCGCAAAAGCACTGTGGAAAGGAAGAATCTGCACGGTGTAAAAATAATTGGTCGAATGTAGAGTTTGTAAAACGGCAGTTAGATAAAGCCGTGCTTTCGGCGCGATTCCGTCCGCTTAGCCGCAGTCGAGCTTTTTGCTCGAAGCGGAACTGTCCGCCGCACACTTGCTTAAGGGCGATGCGCCTAAGACTCCTTTGTTTTCTTAGGGAGGAAGGGAACCCCCCGTTCAGAGCAGTGCCGGCGGCGATAAACATAATTACAAGATGTAACGGGTCTACCGCCGGCAGCTGTTTCCACAAAGTGAAAACAGCTGAAGCCCCTTTTCAGTCGTTCCTCTTCGTCCATAAAATTTTATTTACCGCAGTTTTGCTAATGCAAAACTGCAAGCGAACAGAAGACCGGATTAAATGTGCAAAACCAAGTTTTACTGTTCGCCCCTCCCTAGAACCCTCTTTCCTTTCCCCGCCCTGCTTAAGGGCTTGCGCCCTTAAGAATCCCAAGAGTAATTTAATGCAAGTTTGCGTTCCGCAAACTTGTAGCGGACGGCGAACCAAATTAAGTCTATAAAACCAAGTTATCCCGTCCGCCTTGCCCTTTGGAATCCCGGATTGGTCTGCGGAGCGAGTGCTTTTTTCCAAA
This sequence comes from uncultured Treponema sp., assembly GCA_963544675.1. GTDB lineage: Bacteria > Spirochaetota > Spirochaetia > Treponematales > Treponemataceae > Treponema_D. The sequence continues at coordinate 61,947 of CAUUGI010000001.1, read as the reverse complement.
GTTTTTATGCAAGTTTGCCTGCGCACAAATGATATATTTGAAAACTTTACATTCTATAGGAGCCGGAAAGAGTTGGAAAATGTAGAGTTTGAGGAAACGGCAGTTAAATAAAGCCGTGCTTTCGGCGATGTTTCGTCCGCCCCGCTCGGAGCGTGTTACTCGCCCCGCCCGAAGCGAGTTGTTCGCCCCGCTCGGAGCGAGTTGTTCGCCTCGCCCGAAGCGAGTTACTCGCCCCGCCTGAAGCGAGTTGTTCGCCTCGCTCGAAGCGAGTTGTTCGCCCCGCTCGGAGCGAGTTGTTCGCCCCGCTCGAAGCTGCCTCTACACACCGAGCGAGACAGTACCTCTGCCCCGAGCGAGGCAGTACCTCTGCCCCGAACGAGACAGTACCCCTGTCCCGAACGAGACAGTACCCCTGTCCCGAACGAGACAGTACCCCTGTCCCGAACGGGACAGTACCTCTGTCCCGAACGAGGCGGTACCTCTGATCTATCTATGGGGGGGGGGCAGGAGGACGGGTAACGTGTATATCGTTCTGCTCAAGGTTTGCTTTTGTAAAGACAGTTGTCGGAGTTTATAAAAATCGGCATTCAAAATAAATCTGTCTTTTACGCGTCTTTTCAGCAGATATTTTTTCGGCAAGCCGTCATCGTTGACACAAGCGGCTCTTAAATTTATTCTCTGTTTCATGTACAGAATTTTATTGCGTATATGCTGCGCTCAGGCATTGCTTTGCGTGTTTTTACTTTCAGCGTGTACAAAGCAGGGGCGTATTCTTTCTATAACGGAAGATGAACTTTTTCCTTTGTCTTACGGAAACTTTGAAGAGCAAATAAATCTTTTTTCAATAAATAAAACGGGTTCTTTTAAGACTTCTCTTGCTATGCGCGACGGTTTTTTCTTCATAGTCAACGGGGAGGCGGAAAAAATCCTTTCGCTTAATTCTTACGGCGATATGCTTTCGATTTTTTATAATGAAGATTTTTACGGGCAGGAAGAACATTCTTTGCCGTCGGAATCTACTGCCGGTATATGGAAAAAGATTGCTTATCCGTTCACTTTGGACGGCGGAATTGCGGTTGATCCCAGAAAATATATTTATGCGGTTTGCTCGATTCCTAAAGAACGCAACGAGCAGAATGAAAGCGGAACTCTTCTTTACAGTCAAGTTGTTTTGCGTATTTCAGGAGGAGACGGCTCAGTAATCGACTATATCGGTCAGCAGGGACCGGGCGGTACTCCTTTTCCGTTTATTACCGGAATTTATGCAACGGAAAATAACGAACTTGTTACGGTCTGCAAGACAAACGAAGGACTTTGCGTTTATTGGTTTGCGGAAAACGGATTTTTGCGTTACAAGATTCCCGTCAACACAAAAGACATTCCACCGCTTGAACATGAAACAGCCGGTCTGAATGCAGATGATATTTTTGTTACGGTTGAAAATATTGTTCCCGATTGCAGTGCGCTTCGTATTTATGTAAAAGCCGATTATTATCTTCCCCATATAGATGCAGATTCAAAAGTTCGTTCCGGAATCGATTATGCGGAATCTTTTGTTTATCCTCTTGATATAGAAGACGGCGTATACGGCGAGGCTTTGAATATTCCTCCGCATGAAGAATCCGTAGCGGAAGATTTCAGCCGTTTAACCTACCGTATGCCCTATGATTTTTTAGGTATAACAAAAAACGGATGGCTCTGCTTTATCGTTACTACGGAAGAAGGATTCAGCATAGAAATGATTCACAGCGGAACGCGCAATGTTATAAAGCGGCAGCTGGATATAAATCATAAAGAAGAATTGTATTATTCGTTTGCGCTGTCCGACGAAGGAATAATTTCCGCGCTGCTTGCCGGAAAAAACGATGTGCGTGTTGTTTGGTGGCGAACGGATTCTTTGATTGCCTCGCTTATAAAATAATTTACGGAGATAAGTTTGATTTTTGATAAAGATAAAGAAGTTATAAGCGATGACGATTTGAGTAATTCGGAAGAAAGCTCAAAAAACGGTGAAAAGCTGCACTTTTATTACAACAGGGAAGAGCGCCTGAAACACGCACCCAAGATTGTACGCGATTATTATGACGGAAGCGGCGGGCGGCCTGTAAAAGGTATTTTCCGCGTGCTTGTGGCAAATCGCGGAAACCGTATTATGCTTATTTCCGTAATTTTATTTGCCGCCTTTGTATGGTTTTATTCTTCGTTCTCCGAACGTAAATCTTCCACTTTTATGGGTGCTTCCGTTACACTTTCCGCCTTTTCTTATGAAGATTCCGTGTATGCAAGTCTGAAATTCAGTCCGCCTAAAAATAAAAGAAACAGGCCGAATAATAATTTTGCCGCTCCTGTTTCCTTTCCGGTAAATGTTTTATTTTCCGCAGTTGATAATAACGGCGGAATAAGCGCGGAGCAGGAAATGAACGATGTTTACAACGGCGAAGATTTGTTCATACGGACAAGATTTAACGACTATGATATAATCAAAGTGAAAGCTGTGCTTTCTTCGGGAGCGGAACAAAAAGACTTTTTTGTTACTGTGGAAAAGCGGTAATAGCTGCATTTCAAACTAAATTGTTCTTTAAGAGTTTTTATGGGAGGTTGATATGATTCAGTTTTATTTACTTTCGGTACTGCTTAATCTTCTTGCGGGATTTTATATGTTTTTTTCCGCTCACGATGCGGGATATGATGAAATATCTCCGATTGATTCCGATGAAGATAATTCTTCCATTAAAACGGATTCTCCGGATAAGAGCGGAAACTTGTTTTCGCGGATAGTCGGTATAAGCGAAAATTCGGACGATAAACTTTTCCGCATTGTTGTAGGCGGTCTTTCATTCCTCATTGCGATGATAAAACTGTTCTCCCCTGTACGCGGCATAGTGATAATCGGAGATTTTCTTCCGGCTGTAGCAGGTCTTGCTGCGGCGGCAAATATTTTGCTCGGATATTACATGAATTCCGTATCATCTCCCGTAAATCTGCCGCCGCTTATCCATAAGGTTCTTGTTGACGGACAGAAGTTCGTAGGGATTTTTTGTATAGCCGCCGCCGTTTTGCATTTTCTGTTTCCATATTCGGCGGTACTGTAAAATGAGTTGTTCCGTTGCCTGCATAATTTATAAAGACGGGCGTATTTTAATTGCAAAACGTATCGATAAAGGCGATATGGGCGGACGCTGGGAATTTCCGGGCGGAAAAATCGACGGAGATGAAGACGCAGACACCGCAATCGAACGTGAAATGTTCGAAGAATTCGGTGTAAAGGCTTATGCAGGCGAAAAAATATGCGAAGCGTCGTTTATGCACAAAGGAAAGAAATGCTCCGTTGCCGCATATTGCGTAAGTCTTGAACACGACGGAATCTCGATTCCGTTTACGCTTTCCGAGCATACTGCGTATGAATGGGTTGAATTAAACGAAATCTTAAACCGCTCGTTTGTGGATTCCGACATGAAGCTGTATCCGTCCGTAAAAAAATATTTGGAAAGACTGAAATGAAAAAGCAAAGTTTTGTATTATCCGCACTTATTATCGCAGTCTCTATATTATCTGCCTCATGCTCAAAAGATAGAACCATTAAATTCGATGAAACTTATCCGCTTGCACTTGCCCCCGATATTGAATGGGCGGTTGTAAAAGAACCTTATGCGGCATATAGAAAAACGCCGGATATGAGTGCGGATGTAAACGGTCATTGCCGCAAGTCGGAAATTCTGCAAGTGCAAGGGACTGCCTTATCTTCCGAAGATGAAATTTGGTATCATTTTTCCGCCGGCTGGCTTCCTGAAACTGCGGTAATCGTTTACAAAAACCGCTTTAAAGCCGCCGCAGCCGCAAAGAATATGTAATCCGGATGTCCGTTCTTATAAATTATCAGCAATAATTCTCTCAAAGCTCAGTGCTGTTCCCGGCAATTTTTATAAATTCTATTGCATAAAAAAATAAAACAATATATAACACGCTGTTAATTAGTTAGCTTGAACTAACTTAAATACTTGAAAGGAGGTCTTTACATGAAAAACAATCCAATTAAGAACTTAAAAATATTTTCGGCATTGGTGCTGTGCCTTGCGTTTGTTGTTGTATCCGGCTGTAAAAATGCCGCATCGGATGATTCGGGAAGTACCGCTTCAAAATCTTCTGAAAATAAAATTATCGAATTCGGGTTTAAGAAAGATTCAAATCCCTCACTTAGCGGCGATATAAAAGGCAGAATAAACGGAAATACGATATCTATTGAAGTTCCGTCCGGCACTGATAAAACAAAACTAAAAGCGTCTTTTGAAATCAGCAGCAAAGCTCAACTTTTGATTGGAAATACTGTCCAAAAAAGTGGAGAAACGGAAAATAATTTTTCCGATGTAACTAAAGGCGTTATGTATACCGTAAAAGCGGAAGACGGGTCAGAGCAAAAATACAGCGTAAAAGTTTATTTTGGGATAAATGTTATCGAATTCGGATTTAAGAAAGCTGATAACACCGTACTTTCCGGCGATGTCAAAGCTGTTATAGGTACTGCAGACAAACTCGGTAATGTAATTGCGGTGAAGTTTCCGGCAGGAACGATACTTAGTTCTCTAACTAACTTAAAACCCTATTTTTCCGTTTCCGGCGGAGTGAAACTTTATCGCGGAAGTACCATGCTTGAAAGCGGAATTACGGAGCTTGATTTTTCCAATATATGGAACGGGGACAATTATGTCATTACAGTAAAGGCGGAAGACGGAGGTGCGATTACATTTAAGTGTTTTTCAGAAATCGCTTTTCCTGTTCCAAGCACGGCTGAAATCGAAAAATATCAGGGTTCATATTATGGAAAAGTACACGGATGCGGTGATGTAATAATTGTTATTGAAAAGGCAAAAGTTACTGTTTATTCAAAAGCGATGAGTGTGGATTATGAAAATGTCGAATGGATAAAAAATCCGAATAATAATTCGATTAGCTGCCGTACCTACAATAAAGGCAAAGAAAAAGTTAGTCCGTTTATGCTCAACAGCCATTATTTTACCGACAGTTATGAATCTGGCGGTAATACCTATCCTGCGACGGTCAGCGCGTCTATTATGGAAACTTCCATTTTTGCCAATAAAGGAAAGGATTTTACTTGGACTGAAGGCAGCGGTTACAAAGCTGTCGATAAGCACTTATAAGTTAGGGTTTGCGGGATTTTAATCGGCAGCGGGATTTTATTTGCCGGAGTTTGGCGAAAATACATTCAAGGATTGCAGCATGAAGAAAACTGAAATATTTTTATTCTCCGCTTTATTTATATGCTTTGCCGCGCTTTTAATCGGCTGTAAAGATGCGCCTGCCGATTTGCAGAGCGACTTACAAGATGAAAAGGAATATGAATACGGAGTTATAGGTAAAAAAATTGCCGATTTGCCGAACTCAGATAAATCGGAAATCGAAAAATTATACGGTACGTATTGGATAAGCGGAACACGCAACGGCTTTACACGTATCGACAATTCGGGGCTTGCTGTCTGTTCATACGTGATGAGCATAAGCTATGAAAATATTTTGTGGCATAAAAAATCTGACGGAAATTGGCTGTGTTCCGCCTATCATAAGGGCGATTCCGCTCACAAGTCTAAAAGAGTGATTTTGCTTTTTAAGACTGAGGGCGGAAAGATAAGTTTTATGCAGAATATTGCGGCTATGGGAAAAAGCAAGTCGGGGCCTTTTGAAGAAAAGAGAGATGCGATTTACAAGCATGAAGGTAAGGATGATGAATATTATGTTTATGCTGACGACGGTAAGTCTCCCAAAATAAAGCTTCCAAATCCGCTTTAATGAATCGCATATCGTAAAACCATGTCAAACAGGCTTATTAAAATGTCTTACAATCGTCATTCCGTTATTTTGGCGTAAATCTGTCTTGGAGTATTGGGATTAAAATGAAAAAAAATAAAACAGCTTTTATATCGGTTTGCCTGTCGGCAATCTTTTCGGCGGTTTTAATCTTCGGAGAAGATGACCGCACTTCCGGCGGAATAAAACTTGCACAGGCTTCGGCTTTTACTCAAACTCGGTCGGAAGAAATTAACGCTTTATATGGAACTTATTGGCAAGTCGGAAAAAAGAATACCTGCACTGCGGTAAAAGCTGACGGAATAACCGTTTATTCAACATTTATGAGTTTTAATTATTCAAACATAGTGTGGAATAAAACTTCCGACTCGGAATGGATATGCACCGCATACCGTCTCAATAATTCTTCTTACAAGAAGGGAAGCGAAAAAGTGATTTTAACTTTTTCTGCCGGAGATGACGGAAGTACTGTTCTTTCGCAATATATTACCGCTATGGGCGGAAGGAAATCGGGGCCGTTAAAAAAAGAGCGCGATGTTGAAGCCTGCGGAAATTATTTTGTTTACGATAAAAGCGATTCTTCTTCACCAAAACTGCGTTTGCCTAAATCGCTTTAGAATATCGTCAGACTTTAAGGATGAAATATGAATAAAAATATTTGGGTTTTTGCTTTGTGCTTTCTGCCGTTTTTTAATCCGGCAGCTTTTGCAGATGATTCTACCGTGATTGTTGTAAGCGCGTCCAAAATAGAAGAAAATCAGGAAGATTCTATAGAAAAGGTGCAAGTTGTTACCGGAGAAGACATAGAAAAAAGCGGCGCAAAAAATCTTGGTGAAGCTGTAAAAGGAATTCCGGGAATTGTAGTTACCGGGCATCCGTCTGATTCCATAAGTATGCAGGGATTTGACGGAGACTATGTAAAAATTATGATTGACGGAATTGCGGTATCAGGTGATATCGGCGGTTCCGTTGCCGTGCGCCAAATCCCTGTTGAAGATATAGATCACATAGAAATAGTTCGCGGTGCGTCATCCGCCTTGTACGGTTCGGATGCCATAGGCGGAGTTGTAAACATCATCACCAAAAAAAATAAGGCGCGGAAAGATTCAAAATTGAAATTGCGCGGCAGATTGGTTGAAGAATTTGCAAGCAATATACGCAATTACAGTGCGGCAAATATATCTCTAATAAAAGGCGGATTTTCAACGGGTGTGTCCGGCTCTTTTGATTGGTCTCACGGTAAAATAAAACGCACGAATTCACCTCACGGCAAAGTTGAACAGTATCTTACGCCTTTTATGCAGCTTGGATTTGTGCGCGCAAATGCCGATTATGCCGGAGCGGACGGAAAAATCGGGACATATTTTTTATTTTCGGATTCGCAGCAAAAATTGAATACATCTAAATACGACCGGCTGGACTATAAGTCGCAAAGGTTTGAAGGCGGCATAACCGGCGAGCGTAATCTGTCCGACAAATTTATAATTTCAGGATTTTCTACGGTAAAGTCGTTTTCTTTGAATACGGATTTCGGAAACAAAATAAATAATGTCGATAATCTTTCCGACGCAAGCTGTATAGACAGCGAAAGCGAAGCCCGCGTTACATGGAATCCGAATCTGATGAATTCCGTGCTTGCCGGATTTAATGCGAATTTCCAAACGGTCGCAGGCGGTTCGTTTGACGGGCGCAAAAAGCAGCTTTTGCTCAGCTTTTTCACCCAAGATTCTATAAATATCGGGGCAAGCGATGTATTTTTCATCGTGCCGGGCGTTCGATTCGATTTATCTCCGAAAATTGACGGCAGTGCATTGCTTTTTCAGTGTACGCCTAAAATCAGCCTCCGTTGGAATCCCTTTGAAAATACCGTATTACGTTTTTCTTACGGCATGGGATATAAAACTCCTACGCTCAAACAAAAACATTGGATTTTTATTCATACTTACACCGGCGGAGAAGGCAACTTTATTCTTTACGGAAATCCCGATTTAAAGCCCGAAACATCGCACGGATTTAATACCGGATTTGAACAGAAAGCAGGCGATTATGTAAAACTTTCCGCCGCACTTTATTTTAATTATATTCACAATCTTATTGACAGCAAAATCACCGGTACGGAAGGAACTCATTATGTCCGCACCTATGTCAATATTGATAAGGCTCTTACGTTCGGCGGCGATATGTCCGTATCTGTCAGCGGCGAACGGTTCAACATAAAAGCGGCTTATGCTTATACCGGAGCAAAAGAATATAACAGGACAAGTGAAAAGTGGCAGGATATGCAGCTTAGAATTCCGCATAATGTCTCTTTGTCGGGCTTTTATATGATTCCTGTTTTGGAAACGCGTGTAAACACTTCTATAGATTGGCATTCGCCGCAGCTTGTTTCCGCAAGCGATAATTCTTTTACACCGGATTATTTAATGTTGAGTGCAGGGATTGAGAAAAAATTGTGGAAAGACAGATTGGAAATATATGCCCGCGTAGACAATATGCTGAACAATGTACATTTTATAAAAAGCACTCACGGAGAAACTCAAAAAGAATATTTTGAGTTGAACGACGGAACTGTTTTTTCCGTAGGTGTGCGGCTGAATCTTTTGTAGGAAATTATCGGAGTGAATAAAACGATTATCTATATGACAGTGAGGATGGGTATTAAAACATGAAAACTAAAAAATTTTTTTACGTTTTTTTGGCGGCGGTTTTGTTTGCGTTTATATCATGCAATCAAAATGATGATGACGGCGGCGAAGTAATTGATTACCCTTTTGAAACGCTTTACGGTTCGTGGACCAGTCCCGGCAAAATCGGTGCAATGGGTGTAGCTCATCTAACAGTTTATGTAAGTACGGATAAAAGTAACGAAAAAATTACTCTCATGGATTTTAAGACTGATTTAATTTCGCAAACTTATGTTTGTGACGTAACCAAGCAAAGTCCCGCCGTTTACAAAGTGGTATGGAATACTTTTGATAAAACAACAAAAGTAAAAGAATCCGAACCATCTGATACGGTTACTGTAAGTATTGAAAGTAAAAACGAAATATATTTAAGTTCTGCAATGATGGGAGGAAAAGGAATGCCCATGAAAAGAGACTGACATCCGCTTCCTGAATAGTTTGCCGCTTCGAGTGTTATGCCTGTACACCCTGCCGTAAAAACTCGACTGCGGCTAAGCGATTAAAACACAGCTCGATTTAACTGCTATTTTCAAAACTCGACATTTAGGTTATATATTCCCGTGTGGGAATTCTTCAATGAAAAAAATAATCATTTTATTTATTACGCTCTTTGCCGCTTCCTTATTTGCAGAAAGCGAAGGTGAAAAACTTTTTAAAACCAATAATCCGTCCGGGGCGGCGGTATTACTTGAACAGGAAATCGCTTCCGGAGAAATTACTTCCAATACATTCAACCTGCTTGGACTTGCGTATTTCCAGCTGGGCGACTATAACAAATCCATTGATGCTTTTGAACGCGGAATGAAAAATCCGCTTTCAAACCGCAGACAACTTGCATTCAATGAAGGAAACGTCGCTTATACACAAGGCGATTATGCAAAAGCGGAAAATTGTTTTTCGCTTGCTGTTTCGGCGCGTCCGGACTTTTCTGAAGCGATATTGAACCGTGCAAATGCCAGACTTATGGCAAAAAAATATAAGGATGCGGCGGACGATTACAGACGCTTCCTTGAAATTCGACCTTCCGATGTACAGTCTGACAATATAAGGCGGGTGCTTGCGTATCTTGGTGAAGAAATACGTGCACAGGAAGAATCCGCTGCACGTTTTGCAGAAGAACAAAAGCGTCTTGAAGAAGAAAACCGCCGTATGCAGGAAGAACTTGCCAGACAGAAAGCGGAATATGAAGCGGCGGAAGCTGCCCGCAAAGCTGCGGAAGAAGAGCGTCGGCGAAAACTTTTGGAAGAAGTTGCAAATTCTTTGCAGCAGACGGATTCAACGAATATGTCTGCCGGCGCAGAAGATGTAATAGATTATGATTATGAATCGGAGCTTGAATAAATTAAACCTGTTCAAAAACTGATTTATCGAACAGGTCAATTATTTTTTAATAAATCGATTGTGAGGGGTAAAATGGGTACTTTTGATGATTTTAATTTTTCCGCTTCAGGAAGTAAAAAGCGATTTTCAAAAAAACGGAAGATTGCGCTCGCCTGCGGTATAAGTGCTGCCGTTATTGCGGTGATTTTGATTCTGCTGTTAGGGCTGCGGACGTGCAAAAATCAATCCGGCTCGTCTGCCGATACAAGAAAGAACACGCTTGAGCTTGTAAAAATGTACATGGAACGCGGACAATATGACCGCGCTCTGGATAAACTTGACGAGCTTTTGATTCAAGACAGAAATGACGCGGATGCGCTTTCTTTACTTAATGAAGTGCTTACTGCCAAAGGTGAAAAAACAGGCGGCGGTTCAGGCGGCGGAAATTCAAATATTAAGGTTGAAGTCGATACAAAAAGTCTTACAAATGCCGTTCAGTCTTCTATTGAATCCATGAAATCGGAACTTGCCGCAAATAATAAAACTGCGGAAGAAAACCGTAAAGCAATGGAAGATTTGATTAAGGACAGGCAGGAGCGTAATGCTCAGGAAAAAGCTTTGCAGGAAGAAGCAAAAGCCCAGCAAAAGGCTTTGGAAGAACAGCGCAAAAAAGAAGAAGCTGCCCGCAAAGCGGCAGAAGAAGAGCTTGCCAAAAAGAATGAAAAACTTAAAAAAGAAGTTGCCGCCGTAAATGACGGAATTCAGCAGGGAAAAACCGCTCTTAAATCCGGCAATATAAACGACGCAATAGAATATTTTATGAATGCGGAGAAAAAACTTCCCGTATCAGGCGGAGAACCTGATTTTTCCGCAAGTAAATATTCGGAGATTGCCTCTCTCTTATACGATGCATCGGAAAACGCTTCTTCACCCGATGAAAAGAAAAAACTTCACGATAAAGCTGTTGAATATGCGCAAAAATCGGTTGCGGCAAATCCCAAAGATGCCCCTTCTCAATTTATACTCGGAATGGATTCGCTCGATAAAAAAGATTATGCAAAAGCACTTGATTTTCTTCAAAAAGCTGCCGCCGCCGATAACCGTAATTACGTGTATTTTTATAATTTAGGTCGTGTTCAATATATGATGAAAAAATATACCGAAGCAAAGTATTCTTTTTCTACAACTTCCCGGCTTAACGGAAGTTTTGCTCCGAGCCGGTATAATTTGGGACTGACAAATCTTAGACTTGGTGAACAAAGGGCGGCACTTGAAGACTTCCGCAAAGCACATGATATTGATCCTCGCCACGAGCGCGCTTATCTTGAAGAAGGCAGATTGCTTTCTCAAATGAAAGATTACGCCGGTGCCGTAAACGCATATCAAAATGTTGTAAGAATAAATAATACCAATAGAGCCGCCTTACAGGAGCTGGGTTCTGTCTATTATCAAATGGAAAAATATACGGATGCGGAAAATGCGTTCCGTCAATCGCTTGCTCTGCTTCCTGCCGGCACCGAAGACCCTCTGACTTTTTATAATCTTTCTACAGTGCTTTACGCGCAGAATAAAAATGATCAGGCACTTTCTTATGCAAAACGGTCTTACGATTCAAAATCCTCTCTAAAAGATAAAAACGGTCAGGTAAACGTGATTTACAACTACGCGCTGCTCTCCGAAAAGACCGGCAATACCGATGAAGCAATTTCAAAATATGCGGAAGTTCTTCGCGTAAATCCGAATCACGTAAAGACTCAAATAAATCTCGGCGTTATGTACATGGCAATGAATCCGCCGGATGCAGACAGAGCGTTATCGTTATTCCTTTCCGCTTATTCTCAGGAAAAAAATAACTTTGAAGTGAATAACAATCTCGGAAGTGCGTATCTTACGAAAAAAGATTATACGAACGCGATTTTGTATTTCCAGAATGCACTGCGCATGGAGCCTAAAAACACGGAAGTGCGTTCAAACCTTGCGCAGGCTTTTGCCGGAGCCGGACAATACGATAATGCAAAAAACTCTTACGTCGAATTGCTAAAACAATCTCCGTCCGACTGGAACGCTTACGTCGAACTTGGAAAAGTCTGCATGGCTCTTAATGACAACGCCGGCGCGGAAGCATATCTTACCGCCGTTCAGTCCAAACAGCCGCAGTTTAGAAAAGACGAAGTCAGTGCTCTTCTGTCTTCTATAAGAGGCGGAGAGGCAAAGTAAGAAGTATCGGGCGCAACCGGGTATCGTAAACGGCTTTCCGCTCCAATGCTGCGCATTTCCGCTTCAATCCGGCGCAGGAAGGCTCTTCCGTCGTTTGTACAATCTCCGTTTTTTTTACGGGATAACCGCAATGTCCTATGGATAAAAATTGTGCGCCGGTGTTGCAAGGAAGTTTTTGCAGTTATGCGCTTTCGCGCATGGAAAATCCGGCGCAGGTTTGACTTTCCGTTGTTTGCGTGTTTTCCGCAATTCGGCAGGACAACCGCACGCAGATCCGTTTTTTTAAATCCGGTGTAAAGCCCGAATTTACGGTATTCATGATTTTGCCGGCTAAACGGCACGGATATTTTCCGGTCGTTGCAAAACGGCATAAATATTGATAATATCCCCGCATGATTGAACTGAGCAGCCGGCAAAGAAAAGCTCTTGAACGCCTTGCAAACTCGCTTGAACCTAATGTCATCGTCGGACAAAACGGTATTACCGAAGGTCTTGAAGCTAAAGTTGCAATGGAACTTGATGCCCACGAACTTATTAAAATCAAATTCAACGAATTTAAAGACGAAAAACGGGAACTTGCAGAAGCTGTTTCTAAAAATTCCGGTGCTTCGCTTGTACGCATAATCGGTAATGTCGCGGTTTTATACAAGCCGCAGCCCGATACCGAAAAGCGCAAAATAAAAATTTAGTTCGCTTTTTCAGAAATTCAAGTCTGTGTTGCCGCTTTTGCTTTAAGCGGCAGAATTTTTTTTATTCGGTATGCTCTTTTCGTATTTTTTAACACATTATCGGAATAATTATAGGCGGACAAATAAACCTATACAAAACGGATTTCGAAAATTCACATTGTTGAATTCGAAAGCCGAAACAATAAACCTTTTATTCATGGAGGATTAAAAATGATTGAAGTTTCCCGCGTTTCCCGAATGTTCGGGACGTTTCGTGCGGTAAACGATGTGAGTTTTTCCATTCCTACAGGGCAGATTGTCGGACTTTTGGGGCCGAACGGAGCCGGAAAAACGACTACAATGCGTATGATTACCGGTTTTTTAAAACCGTCGGAAGGAACTGTAAAAATCGACGGCGAAGATATTGCGGAAAATCCTGTTGCGGCAAAGCGTAAAATCGGTTATATGCCGGAATCCGCTCCGCTGTACGGAGAAATGATTGTTGATGATTATCTGCGCTATATTGCAGAAGTGCAGGGGCAAAATGCGGATGAAAAAGTTCCTGCGCTGTGCAGGAGCTGCGGACTTGAAGAAGTTATGCATAAAAATATTGCGGAACTTTCACGCGGGTATCGCCAGAGAGTCGGGCTTGCCCATGCGCTTATGAACGACCCGGAAATCCTTATTCTCGATGAACCGACAAGCGGACTTGACCCTAACCAGATAGGCGATGTCCGTGCTTTAATTAAAGAAATCGGAAAAACGCGCACCGTTATCATTTCCACGCATATTTTAGGCGAAGTGGAAATGCTTTGCAGCCGCGTTATTATTATTTCAGGCGGAAAACTTGTTGCGGACAGTCCGACTGAACAGCTCCGCGAGCGTTACGGACACGCCGCCGTCGTAAAATTGTGCGCGGCTGCGGATGAAGCGCGTCTTTCTGCCGCCCTGCACGGAATCGAAGGAATTGAAAGTATTTCTTTTGACAAAAACGAAGATGCAAATCTTGTTACGGCTTATGTGGCGGCAAAAAACGGAGAAGATTTACGTCCTACGGTTGCAAAAGCCGTTATCTCAAACGGAATAGATTTATACGAACTTGCAGTGCAGCGCAACAGTCTTGAAGATGTATTCCATACGCTCACGGCGGATCCTTCCTCTAAAGCGGAAGCGGAAAACGGAGCCGAAAAATGAACGGAGGTAAAATGAACAAAAACAATTTGAAATCTTCTCCTGCTATCATAATAATGCGCAGAGAGCTTGGAGCATATTTTACAAGTCCGGTTGCCTATATTGTAACGGGCTTATTTCTTATCATAACAGGAGTAATGTTTTTTACGACATTCTATCTTTATAACCGCGCCGAATTACGCAATATGTTTACGTTGATGCCGGTTATCCTGTCGCTGTTTATTCCGGCTCTTACGATGCGCCTGTTTGCGGAAGAAAAAAAGAGCGGTTCTCTTGAAACGCTTATGACCCTGCCTGTAACGGAATTCGATGTTGTATTGGGAAAATTTCTTGCCGCATTTATCAGCTCGCTTACAATGATTGCGCCGACGCTGTTTTATCTGTTAGGAATTCTTCCTTTCGGAACGCCGGATGCGGGGCCCGTTATCGGCGGTTATATCGGTACGGTGTTTTTGTGCGCGGCATTTTCTTCTATAGGAGTGTTCGCTTCTTCAATCACCAAAAATCAGATTATTGCGTTTTTTACCGCAATGATAATCTGCATTACTATGACGATGATAAGTGCGTTTCTTGTATTTTTGCCGGCTCCAATCGTAAGTTTGCTGCAATTTTTGTCTGCTAACGAACATTTTACTTCGATTTCGCGTGGAATAATCGATACCCGCGATCTTCTTTATTTTGTTTCGCTTACAGCTTTGTTTTTCTGCATTACGGTTATCGGTCAGCAGGAAGAACGCAAATAAACGGAGATTTTGACAAATGAAAAACTTTATTAAATGGATAAAAAGTCCGTCCGGCGATTTTGCGCTGTTTATAGTGCTTTTGATTCTTGCAAATATTGCGGGGCAAAAAGCGTTTGTGCGTTTTGATATGACGGCACAAAAGTCGTATTCGCTTTCAAAAGCGAGTAAAGATGTGGTTAAGAATCTTACCGAGCCGCTTAGCGTGAATGTTTTCTTTTCAGGAAATTTGCCTGCGCCTTACAACGGAACGGCTCAGTATGTTCAGGATATTCTTGTTGAATACAAGGGAAGCGCAAATAAAAACTTTTCATACAAGTTTTTTGATATGAACAAGGCGGAAAATCAGCGCATTGCCGACGGTTACGGATTAAGACAGGCGCAGATTCAGGAGATTAAAAACAACGAAGTAGGATTTAAGCAGGCGTACATGGGACTTGCGATTTCTTACGGAGATTCGATTGAGATTATGGATTCGATTACGTCGAGCGACGGCTTTGAATACAAATTGACTTCTAAAATCTCAAAGATGATTTCGACGACCGACATTTTAGCAGGACTTGATAACGGCGCGCTTACGATGACGCTGTACGAAACCGAAGATTTAAAGAATTTCAGAATAGGCGGTTTAAGCGAAGCTGAATCCATTGTGCGCGAAGCTTTCGACAGCGTAAACAAAAAGAACATGAACCGTATGACTTTCGTAAAGAAAACTCCGTCGGGGGAAGAAGCGCGTGCCGACGGAGCGAAATACGGACTTCAAACTTTCAACTGGAAAAATAAAGACGGTTCTGAAGGTGTCGGAATATTCGGGCTTGTGCTTGAATACGCTGACTCGTTCCGTGTTATTCCGCTTACGATACAATCTTCGATTTTCGGTTACGTTGTTTCGGGTACAGATGATATTGAATCGAACATTACGACGACTATGCAGGGGCTTTTATCAAAGTCAACGCAAATCGGATATGTTACGGGGCACGGAGAAGCGGAACTCAAAGGTGAAAACGGTGCTTCACTTCATCTTGCTTCCATTGTTTCCGATATGTACGAATTTAAGACGCTCAACCTTGCAGAAGATACCGTTCCTCCGAATATCACGTCTCTGGTGATAAACGGTGCAAAAACCGCTTTTACCGATGAAGAGCTGTATAAAATCGACCAGTTTGTGATGAAAGGCGGCAATTTATTGATTTTTGCAGACCCTCTTGAAATGCAGCAGGGAAATTATTATCAACCGCCGGTGTTTACTCCTGTTACGACCGGCATGAGCCGCCTGCTTGACCGCTACGGTATTAAACCCGGTGCGGATTACGTCTTTGACGAAAATTGTTATACCTCCCGTCAACAGGGCTATGGAAACGTAAAACTGTATTGGGCACCGCTTATGCAGAAAAAGCAGCTTGCCAAGCACCCTGTTACAAGCAATTTGGGCTATGTTATTTTCCTACAGGCAGGTTCAATAGATATTTCTGCGGCGGCAAGCGATAAAAATCTTAAAGCGTCGGTTCTTGTAAAGTCTTCCGAGCATTCTTGGACTCAGGCAGACAATATCGATTTAAGTCCGAATCTTGAGCCGCCTTACGACAAATCTACCGAAAAGTCGGAAAATCTTGCGGTTCTTGTTGAAGGTCGATTTAAAAGTGCATTTGATAAAGACATAACCGCAAAAGACGGCGCAAGCGGCGAGCTTGAGTCTCATACACATTTGAGTGAAAGTTCTCAGCCGGGAAAAATATTTTTTGCATCGACTGCATATATTGCTTCCAATCAGCTTATCGACGAAGAAGGAACGGAACCCGTCGCGCTTTTTGTACGCAACGCAATCGACTACATGAACGGCAATGAAGATTTGTGCACAATGCGCACAAAGGGGCTTTCGCTCAATGTGCTGGCGAATACGGCAGGCATTTTTGCACCGATTATAAAATATTTTAATCAATTCGGACTTGCAGTGCTTACAGCCCTTGCCGGACTTATCGTTTGGAAACTAAGAAGCGTCCGAAGAGCGCGCATTCGTCAAATGTATAATCCTAACGATGAGCGCGATATTTCAAAGTCAAAATAGGGGAATGCAAAATGAAAACACGTAAAATAATTCTTCTTGCCGCGTGCGCAGTTCTTTTGTGCGTTTGCGTTGTGCAGGGAATAACGGGACTTAAAAATCCGGTCAAAACTTTTACATTAAATGATTCGCCGGATAAAATAACAATTTCAGGTGATGGACTTGATGTGCTTTTGACCTTGAAAGTTAATACATGGTACGTCGGAACAGATAATTTTTCCGTGAATAAAGCTGATGCGGACAGAATCGTAAATGCCGTAAAAGAAGTGAAAGTGCTTAATTCTATCGGCAGAACGGGCAATGAGCTTCTTGAAGAACGCTACGGTCTTGGAGAGTCAAAAGCGATAAAAGTTTCCGCTTTCAAAAACGGCAAGGAGCTGCGCACAATTACGGTAGGTAAAACTTCTTCTACCGGTGCCCAGTCTTACATCGTCTTCGGCGGCAATAAGGATATATTCCTTGCCTCATCGAATTTGCGCTCCGCTTTTGATAAATCCGCCGATGACCTGCGCAGCAAAAACGTTTATTCACTGACAAAAAGCGATATAACTGCGGTTTCCGTTACGAGCGGAGACAGAACATGGGGAATAGAGCGGAAGATTGGCGAAGATAATAAAATCGAATGGACTGCAAACGGAATTGCCGCCGGAACGGAGATAGATACAAGCAAGGCTGATTCGTGGTTGCAGCAGCTTTCTTCGCTCAATGTTTCTTCCTGGCTTCCGAACGATACCGTTTTCCCTTCGGAAAAAGATGTTGAAGTCGAACTGAGAACGGCAGACGAAAAAGTTTCCGTAACTCTTTACAAGCAGGGCGGCGGAGATGACGTAAAATATTTCTGCACCGGCAGCAAATCTTCTCATAAATTTGAACTTACAAAGAGCGCGGCGGAAAAATACCTGAAACCCGCTGCCGACTTAAAAAAGTAGAAACACCGGCTTTCAGTCCGTTCTGACGCATATAAACGGACTGCAATCTCCCTCTGCCCGTAGGGTCATATTCCCCTCGTTCATAGGGAGACTTTCCCTACGCCCGAAGGGAGATGCTCCCTACGTCCATAGGGAGATGCTCCCTACGTCCATAGGGAAGTGCTCCCTACGTTCGGAGGGAGAAGTACACTCCGCCCGAAGCGACACCCCGATACCTTTTCATCAAGTTTTCCGGCAAGGAAAACTTGAAGCGGACAGTAAACCGAATTTTACGCTGTAAGACAAAGTCTTTCCTGCCAACCGCGGACAGGGCATCGTCGAAAGCTCAGCGGAGTTTTTCAAAACTCGACATTCGGGCTAATTACATTTGAATAACGCATGAATAAGCGTTAAATTGTACCTATATGTTATTAGCTGTTTTGGAGGAATTATGTCGGAAGAAAATTGCGGACACGAATGCGGTTCATGCGGTAAAACTTGTGAATCAAAAGATATGAGAGCAGTTTTGAAAAAAGGCTCAAGCGTAAAAAAAGTAATAGGAATAATGAGCGGCAAGGGCGGGGTTGGAAAATCCCTTGTAACAAGTCTTATGGCGTGCAAACTGAATAAAGACGGTTTCAGAACGGCGATATTGGATGCGGATATTACCGGTCCTTCAATTCCCGAAGCATTCGGTGTCGGAACGGAGCGTGCCGTTGCGGAAGGAGACGCATTGTCGCCGGTTGTTACCGACTCGGGGATTCAGCTTATGTCCATGAACTTTTTGCTGGAAAACGAAAATGATCCTGTGATATGGCGCGGCCCTGTTATCGCCGGTGCTGTAAAGCAATTCTGGACGGACGTAATCTGGAAAGATGTCGATTTTATGTTTGTCGATATGCCGCCAGGAACCGGTGATGTCCCGCTTACGATTTTTCAATCGCTTCCGGTTGACGGAATTATAATTGTGTCTTCTCCGCAGCAGCTTGTGCGCGTAATTGTTGAAAAAGCGGTTAAGATGGCGAATATGATGAATATTCCGATTTTGGGGCTTGTCGAAAACATGAGCTATGTAAGATGCCCGGACTGCGGAAGAGAGATTTCCGTTTTCGGTAAGAGCAATATCGAAAGCATTGCAAACTCTTTCGGGCTGCCGGTGCTTGCACGTATTCCGACGGAAGAAGCAACTTCCGCCGCTGTTGATTCCGGCGATATTGAAAGCCTTGACTTCCATTATTTGGATGATGCCGTAGAAACCGTAAAAAAACTTATGAGCGGCGGCAAGATATAAAAAAACGAGCAGGTTCAAAATGTTGCCTGCTGGTTTTTATATAAAACGGCAAGACATTTTAAGCGCGGATATGATTGGGAGTATCTAAAAGTCAGCAGTTTTCCGACTATATCCGCGCCGTTGTTTTTATATCCGTCGGAAGAATGTTTCAGCACGTGTTCGGCTTGCTTATTATTGCAGTACATAACAGAAAAAAGTATAGTTCCGGTTAAAACAGACTATGAATTGCGCTTATAAAAACTTTTTACTATTCGATAGAAACGATATTTCTTCCCTGTATATTTCACTTTCTGCCGTACAATTTGCAATTACGGAAGGCACCTGTTTTGCTTTGGAATTCACCGGGATATCCTCCGACAGCGTGAAGTGCTCCGTAAAATCGGATACTCTTTTTATATGCAATAATTTGAAACTTCCCGGAACTTCTTATTTCGACCACACGCGAAATACAAGTTTGATTCCGCGCATTTTGCTCACTGTTCCATGCGGCAAAGTTTTTGATTTTGTACATATCGATTCTTTTGCTTCTTCACTGCGCGCCTGCACATCTTCCATTAAATGTACTGATGCAAAAATCGAATGCCGCTGCGGTTCAACGGAGCTTAATTTATGCGTTTTCCGCCGCGCGGAACTCAATTGCTTTGCAGGAAGCATGAAAATTCATCTTATTGCCGAAACCGAATCTCTTTTGCCTGCGTCTGTCGATTCAAAAGCCTTTGCCGGAGTAGTAACTGAAAACGGAAAGGATAAAAATTGTTTTGGCAGTGATTTTGCCGCGCAAAAAGGAAACACTCACGTTTCCGCTTTGTGTGCTGTCGGCAGAATCGACATTGATACCGATGAGTCGAATACAGGGGCAAACGCGAAGCCGGCAGTAAGATAAATTATATCTGTAAAAACAAATCTATTATCTGCGCCGTGCTTATTATGCCGATAATTTCAGCAATGTTAACGGAGTTTATATGAGCAAAAATATAAAATATACGGCGGCTATAATAGGCACGGGGCGGATTGGGTTTTCACTGGGTTTCGACAAAAAACGTGAACAGCCGGCTTCTCATACGTCGGCTTTGCTTGCAAACAAGCGTATTAATTTGATTGCCGGCTGCGATAATAATCCTGAACATCTGGCTAATTGGCAAAAAATTGTAAAGCGTGCAGGTGCATTCGATAATTTCCCCTATTTTTTTGCAGCGTGTAAGCCTGATATTGTAGTTATTGCAGTCAATGAAGATGCGCATTTGGAGACTGCGCTTGCAGCAATCCGAATCCGTCCGCGTATTATCATTCTTGAAAAACCCGTCGCCTTAAATATGCATGATGCTGAACTGATTGCGGAAGAATCCCTTGATTACGGTGTGCCTATTTTGGTGAATCATGAGCGGCGATTTGCAGACGATTATAAGGCGGCAAAAAAATTGCTCCGAGAAATCGGAAAAATTCAAAGTGTGAATGCCCGCCTTGATTCGGGACTGCGTGTATATGCTCCTGAGTTTGAGGAATCCGGTGAATATTCACTTTTGCATGACGGCACTCATCTTGTAGACTGCGTTATGTATCTTTTGGAAAATACGGATTCGGATAAAAAGGATTTTACAGATTCGGCTTTTTATGCAAATGTGCCGCCCATACTGCGCAATATTAAAATTACTTCCGTATATTATGATGAAAAGCAGCCGGAAGTTGTCCGCAATGTCAGCGTTCACTGTTCTTCCATCAACTGTGCCGATATAAATTTGCATTTTTCGGGACGCAGCCGTTATTTCGGCTTTGAAATCGATATTATTGGTACTGAAGGCAGGATAAAAATCGGAAACGGTATTTTCGAATTTTATAAAAGGGAATGTTCAAAACTGTATACGGGATTTTATTCACTTGGGCGTGATAAACGGCTAAAACAGTGCGGAAAAACACATTATTTTTCCAATATGGTGCAGAATGCAGTTGATTTTCTTGACGGCAAGGCTCCGTTGCGCTCAACGTTGGATACGGGGATGAACGCTCTTGCCGTTCTTGAATATATTAAAACGGGATTGAAGAATAAAACGGTTCTGTAGCTTTGTTATCGCTCAGCTTGATGAGTTTTAAACTAAGTTGTTTTGAAACTGAAGTTTCCGAACAAGTTTTGTAAAAGCGTTTAAAAATAAAAAACCGCCCTCAAAAGTTTTATACCCTTGAAGGCAGTTTTCGCGTTTACTTTATGACGCTCAGCGTTTTAAAAGTTCCGCTAATTTTTCTGCGGTAAAACCTAAATGCTCTGCAACTTTTTCGGCAGGCCCCGATTCTCCGAAGCGTTCAATGCTGAATGCATCGCGCTTGTCTTTTACGAATTGCATCCATTCCATTCCGATACCTGCTTCGGCCGTTACTATGCGCACTCCGCTGCCGGTCAGTTTTTCACGAGCCTCTTCATCGAGGCTCGCAAAAAGTTTTACATCGATGACGGAAACTATGCGGATTTTCTTTTGCGGAACTTTAGAAGCGGCGTTTATTGCCATAGATACTTCGGAACCGGAAGCAAGGACTGTTACATCCGGTGTTCCTTCACAGTCTTTTGCAATGTATGCGCCGCATTTTACGGTATTTTTCCAATCTTTGTCGGCTTTTTCATAACCTTGTAAATCTTGTCTGGTAAGTATTATGCAGACTGGATGATCATGCGCTTCTATAGCCATTTCCCATGCCGCTTCCGTCTCCTGCGCATCTCCCGGACGCAATACCTGCACGCCGGGAATTGCACGCAGAGCTGTAAGTGTTTCTATCGGCTGGTGTGTCGGCCCGTCTTCTCCTACATAAATTGAATCGTGCGTAAAAATATAGATTACCGGCTGCTTCATAAGCGATGCAAGGCGGATTTGCGCGCGCATATAATCGCTGAATACAAGGAATGTTGCGCAGAACGGACGCAATCCCCCGTGAAGGCTGATGCCGGAGCACAATGCGGACATTGCAAATTCGCGTATACCGAATTCGATGGTTCTGCCTATGCGATTATTTTCCGAATAGATTCCTCCGCCGTTTTTAAGTTGAGTTTTGTTAGGCCCCGACAAATCTGCTGAACCTCCTACGAGATTCAAATATCTGTCAGCCATTACATTCAGCACTTTTCCGCCCGCACCGCGCGTTGCAGTTTTATCTTCGGCTTTAAAACCTACATCTTTTGCCGTACCTGTCGGTTTCCCCGAATGGAAAGCATCCCACTGATTTCTTAAATCAGGATTTTCTTTTGACCATGCATCAAATTCTTTCTTCCAATCTTCTTCAGCAGAATTGAATTTTGCTTTCTTGTCTTCAAAATATTTATATGCTTCAGGAAGCACATAAAAATCTTTATCTTCCGGCAGACCAAGCGTTTTCTTTGCAGTCTTAACGCCGTCCGCTCCCAGCGGTGCTCCGTGCACATCGGCAGTTCCTTGCAAAGGCGCGCCGTAGCCTATAACGGATTTCAGTATGATAAGAGTCGGCTTGTCCGTACATTTTTTCGCTTCTTCCGACAATTTAAGAATTTCTTCAGGATTGTACATTGAGCCGTTCAAGACCTGCCAGCCGTAAGCTTCAAAACGCTTTGCAATATCTTCGGTAAATGTTATATCCGTCGAACCGTCTATGCTTATTTTATTGCAATCATAATATACGATCAGTTTTCCGAGCTTTAAGTGCCCCGCAAGACTGCACGCTTCGGAAGCAACTCCTTCCTGTAAACAGCCTTCGCCGACCAAAGAATATGTATAGTGATCGACAATTTTATGTTTTGCAGTGTTAAAGCGTGCGGCAAGCATTGTTTCCGCAACAGCCATACCTACAGCCATTGCGATTCCCTGTCCCAAAGGCCCGCTTGTGCATTCTACGCCGTCTGTCATGCCGTATTCCGGATGCCCCGGACAGTTTGAGCCGACTTGTCTGAAAGATTTTATGTCGTCGATGGAAACTTTATATCCGCTTAAGTGTAAAATCGAATAAAGCAGCATTGAGCCGTGTCCTGCGGATAAAACGAATCTGTCTCTGTCTGCCCATTTTGAATCGGCAGGATTATGCTTTAAAATTTCACCGTAAAGAACTGCGGCAAGCTCTGCAGCACCGAGCGGCAAACCGGGATGACCGGAATTCGCCTTCTGAATGGCATCCATAGAAAGACTTCTTATCGAAGAAGCTACGGCATTAATTTCTTTTTCGTTCATGTTGACTCCTTAGCTGTTTGTAAAAAAAAGTATGATTACATCAGTGATTTTATAGCTTTTATAAGACCTTCTTCATCTGTGTGAGCTTCCAGCAGTTTTTTGAATTCCGAATTTTTAAAAAGCTCTACTAAAGATGAAAGAACAAGAAGATGTGTTTGTGAGTTTTGAGAAAAAAGCACGAACATTACAAAAACTTTACATCCGTCAGGTGCTTTCATATTTAAAGGCTCTTTAAGATAGACGACTGCAATACGCTGGTCATCTTCCAATTTTAGAAGAGGATTTCGCGCATGAGGAAGGGCGATTCCGTTACCTACTGCTGTAGTCATCAATCGTTCCCGGGAGCAGAGTGCTTCGTATACGGCATCCTGGGACAGGGATTGTGGCAGCTTTATAATTTTGCTTATATTTTTATAGACTTCCTCCGGTGTGCTGCCTTCTATATTGTCATAGACTCCACCTTTGCGAATAAGCTCGGAAATATCCACATCCATAATAACACTCCTAACTTTATGCCGACGAAAACAATCGGCATAAAAAAAATTATAAATTAATCAAAGAAATTGCTTCGAAAAGATTTCAGCCTTTCGGCAATTTACTTGGTTTTACTTTTATTTGTAATGAAAATTATTCGGAAGGTGTAAGATGTTGTAAAAGAACCGGCAGCTTAAAACCAAGCCTGAATATGTATTTTCATTTCACCAGCATAAAACGGCTTTTGCATTCACGGTCAATTTCTGCCCAAAGCAAACCGCATATTTCTTCAAAATTAAATTCCATACCTTCGATGGAAAGCGTAATTTCGTTGCATTCACGAATAACAGCTGCCGTGTCTGATTCGGTAAGTTCAAGTATTTGGCATACGTGTCCGTAAATCTGCGAAAGAATTACCAGCGGCTGCTGCGGAAAATCTTCAAGATCTCCTCCGCAGGTATCTATTGCGCAAAGAAGTTCAAATACTTTGCAATACAGCTCCACAGCTTTATGCCGCAAAACTCTGATTTCAGAGTCGGCAAATTTATTATATTTACGGCGCAGTATATCATGCCGGTGTTTCAAGTGCAATAACATGGATTCCCGCTTTTCTTCCGGCAGTTTATAGAAATACGGATACATTTTTTCGATAGTCTTTTGAAGATCTCCGGTATTTGAATAAATATGGTCTTTTAAAAAAACAGTTATCAGCGTTTCCGGCAATTCTTCAACGCCAACTACATTTTCAATAAAATCTCTATCGTAATGTGCCGGAGTACACATTCTGTTCCAATCTCCGATAGCCGGAACTTTTTCACCTTTGCGCCAAATACGTGTTTCCACTCCGAATGTTTCGAATCCTATCTTTTTTGTGCGCTTAAAGAATTCTTCCAGAGAACCGCAGGACGGTACACAAAGCTCTGAAGAAAATTCTATGAATAGAATTGCAAGCTGTTCTTCTATGGATGAACAGGGGCCTTCTATGTCAAATGTTTTTAATAATTTATTTTCAACTGTTGAATACCATTTTTCACGTTCAACATCTTTTTCCGTTATCGTAAAAGGTTCTTTCCTTCCCACAATGCCTGTAATATCGACTATACCTTCATCCCAGTCGGCAACTTTGCAGAAAAGCCTGTCTCCGAATTTTAATCCGCCTTCGTTTATGAGAGAACCAAGAGAAAAGCCGGACATTTTTACTTTATTCGGAAGCATAAAATCCGTTTCATAAAGATTTATGTCTTTATTTGCAGGATCTGCGCCTATAAACTGAACGGCGAATTCTTCTCCGCAAAGTTCAAAAAAATCTAAAGCAGAGTTGGAATCAAATTCGACGGTCTTTCGTTCAAGCGGTTTTCCTTCAAATCTAAATGTAAGCTCGCAGCTAAGCATTTCGGGATCTGTAAAAGGCATCGTCCTGCATCCTGCTATAAAAACACCTTTATCGAATTCTTTTTTTGTGGGTTTAAAACTGAATAACTTATTTGTAAAAGCCGCCGCCCGAGTAATGAAGAAACCTTCAGATAACGGAAACACCTGCGGATGATTTTCAAGAAAAAGTTCAGATTCCTCTATAGAAGTTTCAACTCCAACGTGAGTGAGAAGAGCCGCAAACTCACGCGGGGAAAAAGGGTCAAGAAAGGTGCGGAAAAAATGTTCCAATATAAAACTTGCAGGAATCTTCATGTTATAAAAATATCAATCTAAAGCTTGAAAAGCAATACGAATAAACATATTCCGAAACTTCTGCTTCAGAACAGGTAATTATATAAGTCGAATATCCTCTGCGTGCATTACTGCCGTATCAAGAATCTTTTCTATCTGCTCTTTGGTAACATTTGTAACCTTGAGTGTTATGCGTCTGTTTCCCTGCTCCGAGTCTGAACAATCGCGTGTTACAAGAGAAATTAAATTTCCGTTTATGGCAGCAATTTTTGTAAGCAAATCTATAAGCTGACCGGGTTTATCTTCAAGCGATAGGACAAAACGCACTCCTTTTTGCCTTGCTCCGAACATTTCTGTAAATAAGTGAAACAAATCGCTTTCGGTTATAATTCCTGTTAGAAGTCCGTTTTTCATTACGGGAACGCAGCCGATTTGCTTGTCTACCATGATACGTGCAGCTTCTTCGACAACTTCATTTTCATCGACTGTAATAACTTTTTTATTCATCACTTTTGAAACGGTCAGTTTTGATAAAAGATAACCGATTTCATACATATCAAGCGTAGTGGCTCCCGACGGTCCCGCTTTGAGCAAATCGTTTTTTGTTATTATTCCGACTAATGAACCGGATTTATCAACTACCGGCAATTTGCTTATACCGTTTTTGGTCATAATATTTTTTGCTTCGGTAATATTGCGTTCCTGTTCAATAACAATTACGTCTTTTGTCATCATGTTTTTTATAAGCATAGAATCTCCTGTATAAAGTAAAGTTTTGTTTCAAATATAAGTGAATTTTATAATAGGCTCAATTTCGAGTTTTGAAAAAACTCGAAATTTTCCAACTCTTTCCGGCTCCAACAAAATGAAGAGTTTTGAAATAAGCATCGTTTGTGCGCAGACGAGGTTCCATCGGCGTGCCGTTTCGAGCGCAAAGCTCGACTGCGGCTAAGCTGATGGGTTCTCGTCGAAAGCACAGCTTTATTTAACTGCTATTTACAAAACTCGACATTCGACCTAATAACACTTGCCGAATATGCATAAAATATTCGGTGCGTCAAAATTAAACCTGAGCGATAACTAAGTTATCGAACGGAGCCATTATATCACAAAAAAGCGGAAACAAAAAAATATCCGCAATAAACCTGACCGACAGTTAAGTTATCGGTCAAGTTTATTAACTTTATCCGCCCAAATATGCGGACTTTACCGCATCGTCAAATAACAAATCTTTCGCTTTTCCGCTTTTTGTTACTTCGCCGGTTTCAAGTATGTATGCTCTGTCCGCAATCGAAAGTGCTTTAAACGCGTTTTGCTCGACTAAAAGCACCGTCGTTCCGTCTTCGTTTATACGTGTTATAATGGAAAATATTTCATCAACAAGAATAGGTGCAAGTCCCATCGAAGGCTCGTCAAGGAGTAAAAGGCACGGTTCTGCCATCAAGGCGCGTCCCATCGCAAGCATCTGTTGTTCGCCGCCGCTCAACGTTCCTGCATTTTGCCGAACACGCTCTTTTAATCGCGGGAACAGCTCAAAAACGCGCTCCAAGTCGCTGCGGATTTTTTTCTTGTCGCTCCGAAGATACGCGCCGAGTTCAAGATTTTCATAAACGGAAAGATTTGCAAAAATCCGCCGACCCTCCGGCACTTGAATCAAATGCCGGGCGACGATTTTATCCGCCGGTACATTCGTAATATCCTCTCCGTCAAACAAAATCGTTCCCGACTGCTTTTTAATGATATTCGATACTGAATGCAGCGTCGTCGTTTTCCCTGCGCCGTTCGAGCCGATGAGCGTAATAATCTCTCCCGCCTCTACGCAAAACGAAACGCCTCGCAGTGCTTTAATTGCGCCGTACGAAACGCATAAATCTTTTACTTCAAGCAGCATACATCCTCCATGCCGTTGTTTTCTAATTTTCTTTTTATTTTGAGCGCAAACGAAATCTGCAATCGGCTTTTCGCGGTTCCGCTGCCGCTCCATTCCTCAAGCCGAAAGCTTTCGGAACGCGCAAGCGCGTCGCTCCAATCCGGCGCAGGCAATATTTCCGCCGTTTACTTATTTTCCGTTCCGCAACGTAGTAACCGCATTCCACTCTGAATCAGAGTTATTTCTTCCGCCGCAAAAAACACTGTTTCCGGCAGATTGTGTCGGCAAATGCCCGGCAAAATTACGCTCCCAAGTATGCCTTTATCACCTGCGGATCGTTTTTAATTTCGTCGGGCGTGCCGGAAGCGATGATTCTGCCGTAATTTAAAACGACGATACGTTCGCAAATCCCCATAACCAGTTTCATATCGTGCTCGATGAGGAGAATGGTCAGTTTGAACTGACTCCGTATAAAGTCGATAAGCTTCATCAATTCTTCGGTTTCCTGCGGATTCATGCCGGCGGCAGGTTCGTCAAGCAGGAGCAGTTTCGGTTTTGAAGCAAGCGCGCGCACGATTTCAAGTTTGCGCTGCTCTCCGTATGGCAGATTCTTTGCAAGCTCGTCTTTTTTGCCTTCAATATGAAATATCGAAAGGAGTTGTTCCGCTCGCGCTCGCATATTTGTTTCATCGCGGAAAAAACGAGGCGTTCTGAACAAAACATCAAGCGGATTTACCGCGCGCGAAGAATGCAGTGCAATTAAAACGTTTTCCGTAACGGTTAAATTGCCGAAAAGCCGGATATTCTGGAACGTGCGCGCAATGCCGAATTTGTTTAATCGCGCAGGAGATGCTTTATTCAAAATGCGGACGATACCGTTCCTGTCCCAGAAACTCAGTTGACCGGTTGTCGGTTTGTAAATGCCGCTTATCATATTGAAAGTTGTCGTTTTTCCCGCACCGTTCGGACCGATTAAACCGATAAGCTCACCCTCGTAAATATCGCAGGAAAAATCGCCGACTGCGCACAGTCCCCCGAATAATATCGAAATATCGGCAGCTTGAAGTACCAATTTTTTTTCTTCGCTCATATTATTTTTCCTCCGCAGCCGTATTCTTTTTCAACACTCCGTTCACCAAATCCGAAATGTGTAAATCCTTTATCTTTCCGAAAGTTTTGACAAACGAGAATTCTTTTGTGCCTAAAAGTCCCTGCGGTCGGAAAATCATAACGAGCGTCAAAATGACCGGATAGAATAAAAGTCGGTAGTTTTGCAAAAACCGCAGAACTTCCTGCAAAAGCGTAAGCACGTAGACGGAAAGCACGCTTCCGGTCATTGAACCCATACCGCCGAGTACGACGAATATCAAATAGTCTACGCTTTTGGTGAATGATGCCTGTTCCGGCTTTATAAAACCGACATACATGACGTAAAACGCGCCGCCGATTCCCGCTACAAACGAAGCTATGACAAAGCCCGTCATTTTGTATTTGAAAACCGGAATGCCGCACGAATTGGCGGCGACAGCGTCTTCGCGCACGGCAAGAATCGCCCGTCCGTAGGTTGAACGGATAAAATTCTGTACAAGCACGATAATAACAACAAGTACAGCCGTAATGGAAAGCACCGAAACGGACGAATTAAGAGTCAAAAGGGTAGGAAAGGACATTCCGTTGGGACCGCCCGTCCACTGCTTTAAGTTGACCAGCACGACGCGGATTATTTCTCCGAAAGCAAGCGTTACGATTGCAAGATAGTCGCCTTCGAGTTTGAGCGTCGGAAAGCCGATTAAAAAGCCGAAAAATGCC
Organism: uncultured Treponema sp.; assembly: GCA_963544675.1. Taxonomy (GTDB): domain Bacteria; phylum Spirochaetota; class Spirochaetia; order Treponematales; family Treponemataceae; genus Treponema_D. Next base: position 33,050 of record CAUUGI010000001.1, on the reverse strand, counting down.
GTTATCAGTCCTGCCAGGATTACGCTGACGGGCAGCGGAATACCGCCTTGCGTCGTTAGAAATACTGTTGAATACGCGCCGATTGCCATAAAGCCCGCCTGACCGAGCGAAAGCTGCCCTGTAATCCCGCTGATGAGATTTACGCTGATTGCCATAACCGCGTTTACGCCGGCAAGGCTTAAAATTCCTGCCGCATAGTCATCAAGAATTCCCGTAAAGACAAGAATAAACGGCAGTACGATTGCAACGAAAGCTGTCGCCGTCAAAATCAATGTATTTTGTAAAACTTTATTTTTCATCACATTCTCCAAAAAATTAAAGCTGTGTGCGATGTTGTGCAGCTGCTACACTTTTACGATCGCCTTTCGTCCGAACAGTCCAGACGGTTTTACAAGCAGAATGACGATAAGAATAGCGTAAGAAATTGCGTCGGCAAACTGCGAATTCAAATAGCCTTTTGTCAACGTTTCCGCAATTCCTAAAATGATTCCTCCGGTCATCGCCCCCGGAATGGAGCCGATTCCGCCCAAAACCGCCGCGACAAAGGCTTTTAAGCCCGGAATATAACCCATCACGGGGTCAATCTGAGGGTACGCGGTCGCATAGAGAACGCCGCCTGCCCCCGCAAGCACGGAGCCGATGACGAACGTTATCATAATTATTCTGTTCACGTTGATTCCCATGAGGCTTGCCGCCTGCAAATCGTAAGAGACCGCCTGCATCGCCTTTCCCGTCTTGGTATAATTGACGACAAAGTTCAGTGCGAGCATCAAAACCGCAGACGCAAGAATGACGATGAGCTGTAGATTGGAAATCGAAAGGAAACCGAAGTTGAAGTTGATAACATCCATCGTAGGAAAGCGGCGCGGGTCGGGACCCACAAACGGCAAAACGCGCATCATGTTTTGTAAAATCAGTTCAACTGCAATCGCCGTAATAAGCGAATTGAGACGCGGTGCCGTACGGAGCGGACGGTACGCAAATCTTTCTATTATAATTGCAAGGAAAGCGCACAAAACCATCGCGGCAATAAATGCGCTGATAAGTCCCGGTACCGTCACCCCTAAAATCATAAGCACAAAATATCCCGCGTATGCACCCATCATCATAACGTCGCCGTGTGCAAAGTTTATGAGCTTTACGATTCCGTAAACCATCGTATAGCCGAGCGCAATCAGCGCGTAAATGCTGCCCAGCGAAAGTCCGTTAATAAGCTGCTGTAAAAACATAAAGCCACCATGAATTTTGATTGTGCCGACTCTGCGGCGGTACAGAAATAACAGTCCTGTTTTGAAACTGAAGTTTTCGGACAGGTTTTATAAAGCCTTAATTTCGAGTTTTGAAAAAACTCGAAATTTTCCAACTCTTTCCGGCTCCAACAAAATGAAGAGTTTTGAAATAAGCATCGTTTGTGCGCAGACGAGGTTCCATCGGCGTGCCGTTTCGAGCGCAAAGCTCGACTGCGGCTAAGCGGATGGGTTCTCGTCGAAAGCACAGCTTTATTTAACTGCAATTTCAAAACTCGACATTTAGGCTATAAAGTCTTTTAATCAGAGTTTATATTTGCAATATTACTAAAAAAAAAGATGGTGAGCAACATGATTGGATTGAGCCGGGCAAGTTTCGTGCTATATCAAAATCAGGAGGAGAAACAGCGGAAAATCTTAAAATTTCCTTGCGGACAGCCCGTTTTTATTCGTGCGGAGGGTTTATTACCCCGACGCTCTGCGTCGCAACAAAGGGTGTTAAACCCGACTGCAACCACCTTATGAGAACAACATACCCCGAGTCTCTGCGTCGGGGTTGTTGATTTTTCGAGTTTATAAAAACTGCCGATAAAAGTAATTTTTCGGCAATTTTTTTATGCGTTAATTTTATGTAAAAAGTGTTCGTAAACTTCAGTTTTGGATGGACTTGCTTTGAAATGCGATATTTTAAACCAAGCTGTCTCAACGACTTAAAACTCTTCAATCTGAGCGATAACAAAGTTATCTATAACTAACAGGTCGGATATTTGCAGAAATCCAGTCAATTACATCGGAAACAGCATTATCTCCGTCTTCTTCGTTGAATATTTCATGGCGGTCAAGAGGATAAAGTTTTAATTCGATTTTTGTCATTCCGTTTTTAAGATAAATATTTTTAAGTTTTTTAAGGCTTTTTCCATAACCGCCTACAGAATCATCTTCTCCGGCTATAATAAAAATCGGCAATGCTTTAGGGATATTTTTCATCGACGAGTTTTTGTGTATAAGCGAAAGACCTGCCGTTAAATCTCTATAAAAGCTCAAAGTTGCAGTTCCTCCGCACCAAGCGTCTTTTAGATATAAATCGACATTTTGAGGATTGCGGCTGAGCCATTCGATTCCCGTAATAACTTCAGGGATTTTCTTATTGTAACCGGTAAATGCAAGATTCCGTATAAGGGCGGAGCGAAAATTCCTTCCCTTAAATAAAATTACAAGCGATGTTACAAAACGTAAAAATCCCACTGCAACCTTACGCGGACCTGCTGAACCGCACAAAATACAGCCTGAAATTTCGTTCCCGTAAAGCTCAATAAAATTTTGTGCAACAAACGAACCGAATGAATGCCCCATAAGAATCGTATTTTTATTTGGAAAATCCTCTTTAAGTTTTCTGATTATCTCTTTTAAATCTTCCGTAACAATGTTGAATCCGTCTTTATCTGCGAGTTTTCCGAATGTCCCGATGCCTTTTTGCTCTGCGGTATAGGCTGTTTTGCCGTGTCCTCTGTGGTCGTGCGCAGAAAAAACAAAGCCGTTTTCCGCAAATATCGAACCGATTTTGTCATACCGCAATGAATGTTCCATCATTCCGTGTGAAAGTTGAATCAATCCTTTTATTTTCTCTTCATCATCAGGAATCCATCGTGTTACTGCGATTTCCGTTCCGTCTTTCATGGTTTGAAAAAAACTCTTTGATTGCATAAATACCTCCGGAGTTTTTTATCCAACCTACCATAAAAATATTTTGCTTATGGCAAAACTGGAGATAAAAAATAAAATCTGTTAAATTGGCGTAAATAATATGAATACAGCGACAATTATAACTGAAAAAATGACATTCGGGGGAAATTGTATTGCAAAGATTGACGGAAAAACAGTTTTTATTCCCTTTGCCCTTCCGAATGAAAAACTTGAAATTGAAATAACGGATACTCATCGCGATTACGACAATGCAAAAATTCTTTCTATAATAAATCCGTCTCCTCATAGAATAAATGCGCCGTGTAAGTATTACGGAATTTGCGGCGGCTGCAATATGCAGCACATAGAGACGGAAAAGCAGATAGAACTCCGCACGGAAATGTTGAGCGAGTGTTTTGAACGCAGCGGAACAAAAATCCCGGAAATTACCGTACTGCACGGCAACGGTTTTAATTATAGATGCAGATTTCAGCTGCATGACGGGGGACTTGAAGCGCGTTTGTCAAATACCGTTGTTCCGATAGAACATTGTATGGTCGCGGAAAACTGCATAAACGAATGGCTTAATTCCGTCCCTTTTGAAAAACGCCCAAAAGGCAGATGCAATGTTTTCGGCAGCGAAAAACTTTTTGGTAGCGGTAAAAATTTAAAAGTCGTCGCGGCAAAGGAAGAATCTGAAAAAAAAGATAATATCCGATTTAATAAGAAGAATAAAAATATAAAACAGTCGAAAATGCGGTATTCCGGGACGATTATTTCCGAAGAAAATACGGTTGATTTAAATCTGCTTGGAAAAAAGGTAAGTTTTGATGTTCGCGGATTTTTTCAGTCGAATATGGAAATGCTTGAAAAGTCAATCACCGAAATTTGCAGAAATCTTTCCGGGAAAAATGCGCTTGATATGTATGCCGGCTGCGGCACATTTTCCGTTTTTCTTTCCGATATTTTTGAAAGCGTAACGCTTGTAGAACACAATAGAGATGCCGTCGTATTTGCCGCTAAAAATCTTGCAGGAAAAAATATAAAAATTTCAGGATTAAGCGGCGCAAAATGGGCAGCGCAAAGTTCAACAGATTTGTTCGATGCCGCAGTTATAGATCCGCCAAGAAGCGGCATGGAAAAAGAAGTTTTAGATTATATATGCCGCGCAAAAATTAAAGATTTGCGCTACCTTTCCTGCAATCCGTCTACACACGCACGAGATGCAGCTTATCTTATAAAAGCCGGTTATAAACTTGAAAAATTATTCTTGCTTGATTTTTATCCCAACACAAGTCATATAGAAAGTTTGGGGCTTTATAGATATGAATAAAATATTTTCCGTTTTTCAATATACGATAAGACGGAACTTTGCCGCATTTATTCTATTTTATGCCGCGATGTTCGTATTTGTCGCGACATCTGCACACGGAGAACCATCAATCAGTCTTTCTTTGGAAAATGCCGATTGGACTTCCGTAATGAGCGGAAAAGCGCTTTGTCCGCCGCAAAAAACATCATACGGATTTGCAGTATTAACAGACGGAAAAATGATTTCCGCCTTTACGGAAGACGGTAAAAAACTTTGGGAACGAGGTCTAAAAGGTAAGCCTGAACCGTATTTGTCATCTTTTGCAGAAGATTTTTTGCTCACAGTCAACGGTAAAACTGTTCTTTCATTGGTAAATCCGAGCGGACTTACGCTGTGGTCAAAAGATACGGGGTTTACAATCACGGAAAACCCGATTGCTGCTAAAGATGGAAGAATAATTGTGCGCGGCGGAAAAAATATTGCCTGTTACGGCATTAACGGAATCAATAAATGGACTGCACACATACCGGAACTTCAAAATTGCCGTTTTATGGAATTGAACGAAGGAACATTTCTTGTATTTACAGGGGAAAAATCTTCCGACGGAAATTCGGAAGCAAGGATATTAACGCCTTTTGGAGAAGTTTCTGATGCCGTTCATTTTTCGGGGCATATTGTTTGTGCGGAAAGTTCTTCTGCCGGTGTGATAATGATATTTTCAGACGGAAGAATCGTTTTATGCCGACAGGAGAACGGACTCTTAAAAACAAAATGGACTGTTGAACCCGTCGAAGAGTGTTTTTTAGGCACACAGCCGGATAAAGGCGCGTATATTTTAAATCTTAATCAAAACAAATCCGCCGCCGCGCTCTCTTATTCCGGCGGTCTGCGTTTTATATTATTCGATACGGAGAACGGCCGGATAGATTCGTCTTTTAATGCCGATATTCAATCTTCAAATTTTGTGTATTTTTCAAAAGCGGACGACGGGAACGCAATATTGATTGCCGATTCGGAAAAAATCTGTCTTTTTGATTGCGACGGGCAAATCAAATGGAGCGCACTTCCGCCTTCACAAAAGTTGGCAGCGGAAAGATGGAATTATATTTCGTATACGGAGGCGGATTATCTTGTCGTATGCAGAAATTCATGGACGTTGAGCGGATACAGAACATATCAGAGTGTAAAAAAATACCTTGCAAATCTTCCTAAAGCGGAAAAATCCCGTATGTGCTTTTACAATCAAGATGCGGAATACGACAGTGTTTTTGATTTTATAGACAAATTGAACGGATATTTTACATCGGATAATTGGCACGATATTTTACTTAAAGGCGGATACGGACAAAAAGAATCTGAAATAAATTCCGCTCTTATTACCGTGTGCAGCGCGTATATTCAAATTGCAAATTCTTATTCTCGAGAGCGGAAAAAAACTGTTTTTGATAAAGATTCGCAGGGGCTTGACAATGTAATTGCGCAACTTCCGCTGATGGGAACAAATGTTGTTCCGCCGCTCATTGCCGAAATGCTTTTAAGCGACAAAACGAATATTCACCTTTATGCGCTGCTTAAATCTTGTGCCGAATGCGCTTATGATCCTGACGGAGAGATGCTTTCCGCAATTGAACAAAAATTGAAAGCTCCTTCCACTTTTTCAAAATCCGCACTGTTTGCCGTATGCGACTGCATATATGAAATTTGCCGCTTTATGGGCAGAGCGGATGTGTTCGACAAAGGATTTAATATGCTTAAAAAAATGTTTTCTCCTCAATATGATTCGGAAGTAAGACAATACGCAAGAGAAACCATGAAAAAAATCGCCGCACTGGGAATATGATCAGCTCCGCCTGAAAACTTCGTTGTCGAGCAGGTTTATTTTGTTAAATTTCGCATTTGTATGAACATTGTGATGATTTTTACGTCTAATTGCTTTTTTTTTGAGACTATACTAAAATACGCCATATTTTTGATTTTAGAGCAGGGATTCTGTATGGAAGATTTACAGCAACTAAAGAAAGAAATAAAAGAAACGATTATTAAAACCCTTCAGCTTGAAGATATTACACCGGAAAGCATTATTGATTCCGAGCCTTTATTCGGAAAGGGACTTGGACTTGATTCTATTGATGCCCTTGAACTTGGTGTAGGACTCAAAAAGAAATTCGGAGTAAAATTTTCTTCGGAGAGTGAAGATAATAAAAGGCATTTCGCATCGGTGAATGCACTTGCTGAATATATTGTTCAGACACGAGGTTAGTTTATGTCAAAGGACGAAATTTTCACAAAGCTTAAATCGATTCTTTCAACGGAGTTTGAAATTGATGAAGCTTCCATCACGCCGAATGCAACTCTCGGTGATGATCTTGATCTTGATTCAATTGACTCAATCGATCTTATCGTAAAAATGAAAGAGTATATGCCTGCCGGAACCAACGTTGATCCGCAGATATTTAAAACCGTAAAGACGGTTCAGGATGTTGTTGACGCGCTCGTTCCGTACATGGGCTGATGAAAGGATTTAAAGTCTTTTTTTACGCCGCCGCGGCACTTTATCCCGTTTTGGTGTTTACCTTCCTTGTAGTTCTTAAACTGCCAATACGGGTGCTTTCATTGTTCATAGCGGCTGCCGCACTTGCTTATTTCCTTGCTGTAACCGGAAATATGAAGTCCGGTAATTCCGATGGAAAAAAGCTGCCGGACTGGCGGCCTTTGCTCAGCTCCGCGTTGTTTTTGACCGCCGCCTTAATTTGTTTTTTTACCGGCAAATCGGTTTTCTTAAAACTTTATTCTGTTGTAATAAATGCTGTAATGCTTTCCGTATTTGCAGGTTCCTTATTTTTTGAGCCGGTTATAATATTCCGTTTTGCTGTTATGGCAGATAAGTCTATAAAAGGTTCTTCTTATGAAGAGCAGGTTTACGCCTACTGCCGTAAAGTTACGCTTGTATGGTGTGCATTTTTCGTTTTAAATGGGACGATTGCGGCATTTACGGCTTTATACAACTTCGGCAATGAAGAATTGAACAGCAGAATTTGGTCGCTTTACAACGGCGGCATATCTTATGTTTTAATCGGATTGCTTTTTACAGCGGAATTTATCGTGCGCAAACGGACGGACAAAATGATGATAAAACCGTATTCTCTCACAAAATTTACAGCTTCATCGCGAAAAGATAATTATGTGCTTTGCTATGAAGGTTCTTGGTCTTCAAAAAAATATAAAACCTGGCATGATTTTCTTACCGAAACCGCAAAAATGCGCACTTTCATAATGCAGTCGGATTCAAAAGATTGGATTTTGCATTGTGAAGATTATTGGTATTTCCTTGTAACGTTTGCATCTCTTTTACAATGCGGTAAGAGGGTTTTGCTGACGCAGAATATTTCAGAAGACTTTATAAAAGAAATCAAAACGGAAAATACTGAATTTCTTACAGATCAAAATGCACCGCATTCGATTTTTATTCCCAAACTGATTGAAGACGCTCCTGCGCCGGAAGAAGATTTTATACGCGCTGTCCCTCTTGTTGATGCTGATAAAACGCAGATTCTTATGTACACATCGGGAAGTACCGGCAAGCCTAAAGCCGTTTTACAGCGCATGACGGAATTTGAGCAGGACAATGATTTTATAATTTCCAAATGGGGAAAAGAATTTATAAAGCGTAAGCTGGTTACTACGGTAAGTCAGCATCATATTTACGGCTTTTTATTTGGAATATCACTTCCTTTTACGCTCGGTGTCCCGTTCCGGCGTTCGCGTATTGTTTATCCTGAAGAATTTGAAACTCTTTCCGATTCCGAATACATGATTATTGCTACTCCTGCATTTTTAAAGCGTACGGTAGAGATTGAAGAAAGTCTGCCGTTGAAAAAGCCGTGGATATTTACGAGCGGCGGCGCACTTTCTACGGAACTGTCCCGTAAAACTCACAGTGTATTCGGATTTTGTCCGATTGAAGTTTACGGAAGCACGGAAACAAGCGGAATTGCTTATAGACAGCAGTCTTCAGACGGACTTGAATGGACTCCGTTCGATAATGCAAAGATTTGGACCGGCGAAGACGGCTGTCTTTGTATTATTTCTCCTTATATAAAAGACCCTTCAGGATTTGCAACTGCCGACCTTGCAGAAATTCATGAAAACGGAAAATTTATCTTAAAAGGACGTTCCGATTCAATCGTAAAAATAGAAGAAAAACGAATTTCAATGACGGAAGTGGAAAATCGCATATTGCAGACAGGACTTGTAAGCGATGTAAAAGTTATCGCATTGTCAAATGATGTGCGACAATATCTTGCGGCAGCCATTGTATTGAATGCGGACGGTCGTAAAAAATTCAACGGTGCCGAAAAATATGCGATTAATAGATATTTTCGCGACTTTTTGATGGGATATTTTGAAAATGTCGTTCTGCCTAAAAAATGGCGTTATTGCGATTCTTTGCCTGTCGATGCGCAGGGAAAGAAGCATAAAGCGGAGATAGAAGCGTTGTTTGCAGATAAGCAGATAGAATCGGAATAGGCGGCTTAAAATCTATTTTTTTAGGCAGACTGAATGGAGGATCTTATGGAATCGAATTTGCACGATATAACTGATGAAAATATTATTTCACGCGCGGAAAACGCGATTTCACTGGAATTTTTAATTCCCGAATCGAGTGATTTTTTTGACGGACATTTTCCGGAATACAAACTGCTTCCGGCTGTTGCGCAATTTGAAGTTATAACACGATTTTCGCGCAAATATTTCGGTACACAAAGGTACGTTCCTTCAATCCGCCGCATAAAATTTTCCGCTCCGATAAGACCGGATACAAAAATCCGTCTTGATTTATCATATAAACCGGAAAAAGAAACCGTAACTTTTAATATGTCCGATAGAACCAATGCGGACAAAATTTATTCTTCCGGCTCGTTTGCCGTACTGAAAGAGCGGGCGTAAAATGAAATTCGGGTTTGTAATTCCCGTTTATAGACATGGAGCGGCTCTTGAAGCTGTTGTAAATAAAATTGCTCAATTCAATTTTCCGATAATTATAATAGACGACGGAAATGATGAAACCAATAAAGCGTTTATTCGTGCGGCGGCAAAAAAATATCCGCAGTCGGTTTTAATCGAGCGCAAATTTAACGGCGGCAAAGGTGCCGCAATGAATGACGGTTTAAAAAAAGCTCATGAAATGGGACTTACCCATATTTTGCAGATTGATTCCGACGGTCAGCATGATATTTCACGGATTCCGCGATTTTTGGAGCTTTCTGAACAAAATCCGGATGCGCTTATATGCGGCTATCCCGATTACGGAGAAGATGTTCCCAAAAGGCGCAAAAATGGCCGCAAAATTGCAAATGCCTGGATTCATATTGTCTGTCTTTCCCGCGAAATAAAAGATGCAATGATAGGTTTTAGAGTTTATCCTGTTGCGCCTTATGTAAAACTTCTTGAGCGTCATGCTTTTATAGATAAGCGCATGGGTTATGATATTGATATTCTTGTGCATTTATCGTGGGCGGGAGTGCGCATAATTTCAGAATCGGTAAAGGTGTATTATCCTGTAGACGGCATTTCCAATTTTAGAATGTTCCGCGACAACGTAAGAATTTCATTTACATTTACAAGACTTTGTGCAGGAATGATTGTCCGTATGCCTTTTTTGATTGCGCACAATATAAGGAGATGTGTGCATGGACACTGAAAACGCGACGGAGCATTGGGCAGACAAAGAAGAAATCGTTTCGTCCGACAGAGCTTTAAAATTCACGCTAAAGCTCATACAAAAATTGCCTGCATTTATAGTTTACCTTATTGTTTATCCCGTAAGTTTTTTTTATTTTTTGATTTCAAAACGTGCCAGAAAAGAAGCTCGACTGTATCAAAAACAGCTTAAATCCTTTACCGGCGGAAAAGTTCCGCTTATTGTTCGTCCGTACAGGCAAATTCTTTCATTTTCAATGTGCATTGTAGAAAAGTTTGAAGGCTGGCTTGGTAAGATGGACTATAGCAGCCTTATTTGCGGCGATGATGACTTAAATAAACTGTGTGCCGATTTGGAAAACGGCAAAGGTGCGCTTTTAATCGGTTCGCATCTTGGAAATATTGAACTTTTGAGAAGCCTTTCAAGTTACAATAAAACCGGTGTCGATAGGAAATTTTCCGTAACGGCAATAATGGAAGTGAACGCAAAAGCTGCCCTGCAATTTAATAAAGCTCTGCGGGAAGTAAATCCCGGCGCGTATTTTAATTTAATTGATCCGGGAGATATAGGGCCTGACACAATATGCGAGCTTTCCGAGCAGATTGAAAACGGCGGGCTTGTGGTTTGTGCCGCAGACCGGACAAGTGCGCGCACAAGAAGCCGCTGTATCCGCACCGACTTTTTAGGCAAACCGGCAGATTTTCCTTACGGGGTGTTTTTAATCGCCGCGCTGTTAAATGCTCCTACATATTTTATGTTCGCTCTTAGGACTAGGGCTGCTTCGCTATTTCCCCGTTACAATATGTTTGTGGAGCGCGCTAAAACCGATTTTAATTGTCCGCGCTCGGAACGGGAAGAAAGAATCCGCGCTCTTTGCCGTGAATTTGTCGATAAACTTGAAAAATATTGCGTAATGTTTCCGTTCCAATGGTACAATTTTTTTGATTTCTGGTTTTTGCAAGACCAATAGGTCGAATGTCGGGTTTTAGAAAACTCGAAATTCGACCTATAAATTAAACTCTGCCCCGAACGGGGCGACTAACACGCTCCGAACGGAGCGGACAGGTCAGTTTGATTTTACAGATACAATTTGGTTTACTGTCCGCTTCAAGTTTTCCTTATCGGAAAACTTGATTAAAAAGGATCGGGGATGTCGCACCGAGCGGAGGGTATACCGCACCCCGAGCGGAGGGTACACTGCACCCCGAGCGGAGGGTATACCACACCCCGAGCGAGGTGTACTACCGCACCCCGAGCGAGGTATATCTGCCCACTCGTTCGGGTGGCACCTGCCCACTCGCTCGAGTGGTACCTGCACACCAACCCGAGTGGGACATACACACTCGCTCGAGTGGTGTCTGCCCACCGAAGTTGTATAAACTTTTTAGGCTCAATTTCGAGTTTTCCCAAAATCGGAATTAAAACTATTCGTCTTTCTTTCCGACTTGCAATTTAGATTTTATGCTTTCCAAATTCGGCATATTAGTGGAAATCATATTTCCTATATTCGGAAGATTCGGCGGAATCATGCTGCCTAAATTCTGCATCACAGAATTGTCGCTGTAAAGCATGATAATCTGCCATTTGTAAAGCTCGGCAATTTTTTGCCGCATTATTCCGCCTTTTGCAGAAAGTTCCACGCCGACTTCAAACTGTTTGTCCAAAAAAATGAACTTTCCGATTTTTTCAAACGATTTAAATCCGTTTTTTACGGTTATGAGCCGCTCCATCTCTTTGAATATCAGCATACGGATTTTTTCCGACTTTAACACTGCCGACATATTTGAAGTATCAAGCCCGATATGTTCAGCGTATTCCTTTATTGAATCTTTTGCAGGAACGATAATCGCTCCCAAGCAGTTTTTATCCTGTCCTACGACTACGGCTTTTGCGATATATTCGGATTCTTCAAGTTTGCATTCAATCGGGAACGGTTCAACATTTTCTCCGGAACGCAAAACAATAGTATCTTTCTGTCGTCCCTTTACAATAATTTCTCCGTTATAAGACTTTATAACAAGGTCTCCGGTATTAAACCAACCTTCCTGTATAACTTCTTCGGTAAGTTCGGGACGATTATAATATCCTTTCATAACATTAGGACCTTTTACATATAAAACTCCAAGCTGTCCCGGTTTGCATTCCGCCCCGTACTTATCTATGACACGGCCTTCGCAAAACGGCAGCATTTTTCCGATTGTACCCAGCACAGGATGACGATAATTTCTCATACAGCACATAGGGGCTGTTTCCGTAAGTCCGTATGCTTCTATTACTCGAATTCCGATTGAATTAAAAAATCTGTCCAGCTTAGGTGCAAGTCCGCCACCGCCGCTTGTTCCGATTTTAAAATGCTTGCCGAGAATTTCCCGTGCTGTTTTGAAGAAAAGCATTTCGCCCAAAAGTTTAAACGGTAAAAGAAACAAAATCGGAATATAAAGGGCTTTATTAAGTATGCGCATTGTTACAAGCTGACGCTTAAAACGCAGCGTCCGCCCTAGAATTATGTCGTGCATTCTACGGATCGTAACCGTTGCCGCAGTAAGCGTTCCGAACAGAACCCATTTACCTACGGATTCATTTTTTATTTGCTTTTGCAGAGCCTTGTAGATTGCTTCCCAAATGCGCGGCACACAAGCCATAAACTGCGGTCGGATTTTTTTCATATCCGCCATAATCATGCTTGCAACGGGTTTTGAATAGCAAAGTGAAATTCCTGCATAAATAAAATAGTATTCCATCGCTCGCTCATAAATATGCCATACGGGAAGAACGCAAAGTGCTTTATCGCCTTTTTTAAGAGGCAGCATTGCGTTGATTCCTTCAAGCTGACTTATAAAGTTGGCATGAGACAGTTCAACACCCTTCGGAACGCCGGTAGTTCCTGACGTGAATATAATTGTAGCGGTATCGCTTTCTTTGCCGCTGTGAAGAAGATTTTCCACTTCACCCGGATTGGATTTACGAAATTCTCTGCCCGCGATAAGCGTTTCATCATAGCTGAACAGCTTTATTCCGTCGGTCTCTTTTCCGCCCGTATCACGACCGGTAGAATCAATCATGATCACACGTTCAAGCTCAGGAAGTTCCTGTCTGCATTCAAGAATCTTTTTAAGGCTGTAATTACTTTCGACTATAACTATTCGGCAGGCAGCAAATTTAAGTATGTATGCCAAATCTTTTACGGTTGCTTCGCTTCCGCGCGGAATATCACAGCAGCCGATTGCCATAATTCCCATGCTGCAAGTAAGCCATTCTCTGCGGTTATCACTTATCAGTCCGATATGCTCAGCCTGCCGCGCACCGAATGAAATAAGTCCCGCCGCAAAATCAAGCATAAGCTCGGAAAAATCACCGTATTTTACGCCTAAAAATACTCCCGTCTTGTCCTTATAAAATTGCAAGTCTGCACCGGGAATCTCCTGAGCCTTTTCATACATAAGCTGGGGAATTGTGGAATACATAAAATCACCTAAAATGAAGTATTTTATTTTGACATTTTTTTAATTTTTGTCAGAATAATATTGGATAATCATGCTGCATTTAGTGAAATTATTCAAGCCGGACAAGCGAATACAAAAATGACTTTCAAATAGTACCGGACTTTTAAAATTCCTGTTGACCATAAAAAATGCCCTGCCGAAAATATGCGGCAAGGCAAATGAAATCAAACTGTGAATTAGACCTGAACGATAACGAAGTTATAGCTCAAGTCTAATATTTAGGAAATAAAAAATTCCGATCTTTTAGAAATTTACATCGGTATCATAGTAGCAGCATTTAAGTAATTCTTCCATTTCCTGTTGTGTAGGCTGGCGCGGATTTGACCCCGTACAGGCATCGGCAATCGCATTTTTTGCAATATCCGGCAGACGTTCAAGGAACACTTTCTCCGGGACAAAGCCGTTTTCACAAGGGAAACTGTCTGTACCGTAATTTTTTATGCAGTGCGGAATGTTCAAATCATCATTCATCTTGCGTAAATGTGTAATCAGCGCAGCAACTTTTTTATCGTCGGAAGCGGATTTATCTGCAATTCCCATATAATCGGCAATTACTCCGTAACGTTTTTTAGCCGCTGCATCTTTTGCATTAAAGGCGATAACTTTCGGAAGATACATTGCATTTGCAGCACCGTGAATTATATGTGCACCGTTACCGCAGTCTGCAAAAATCGCACCTGTCTTATGAGCCATTGAGTGTACAATACCTAGCAAAGCGTTGGAAAACGCCATTCCTGCAAGACATTGCGCGTTGTGCATATTCGCTCTGGATGTTTCAGAACCGTTATACGACGGAACCAAATCTTTCATAATCATTTCGATTGCATGAATCGCAAGAGGATCGGTAAAATCGCAGTTCGCTGTGGAAACATAAGCTTCAACTGCATGAGTCATTGCATCCATTCCGGTATGTGCAACGAGCTTTTTAGGCATAGTTTGTGCAAGGTCGGGATCTACAATTGCGACATCCGGTGTAATTTCAAAATCGGCGATTGGATATTTAATTCCTTTTGAATAATCTGTAATAATCGAAAATGCAGTAACTTCCGTAGCCGTACCGGAAGTAGAAGAAATTGCGCAAAATTTTGCCTTTCTTCTAAGTTCGGGAATGCCGAAAACCTTGCACATCTCTTCAAAAGTGATTTCAGGATATTCGTATTTAATCCACATTGCTTTTGCAGCGTCTATCGGAGAGCCTCCGCCCATTGCAACAATCCAATCCGGCTGATATTCCTGCATAACGGCAGCACCGCGCATAACCGTTTCTACCGACGGATCCGATTCTATTCCCTCAAATATGCGTACATCCATTCCGGCTTCTTTGAGATAAGTTTCCGCTCTATCCAAAAAACCGAATCGCTTCATGCTTCCTCCGCCTACGCAGATAAGTGCACGTTTTCCTTTAAATGATTTTAATGCTTCGATAGCACCCTTTCCGTGATACAAATCCCTTGGTAATGTAAATCTTGCCATGTCAGGCTCCTATAAAATAAAAGTTGAAAAATTATAGCATAATTTTATAAATCGGCATTAAAAATCTGATTTTTTTTACAGATATAAGAATTTTTATTTCTAAGTACGAATAAATACGCAGCTTTTATTCGTGCGGAGGGTTTAATACCCCGACGCTCTGCGTCGTAACAAAGGGTATTAAAGCCGAGTGCAATCACCTTATGAGAACAACATACCCCGATGCTTGCGTCGGGGGTGTTATTTGCGCGATAATGCGAAGAGTGAGTAAACAACGGAAAATAAAATATTTACGCCGTTTTAGATCTGTTCGACAGCTTTGTTGCTGTGGGGCGGCGAGTTTGAGAGGAAAAAATGCGGTGTCCTTACTGTGGAAGTCTTGATGACAAGGTTATTGAATCGCGTACGATGGCGAGCGGCGAAAGTATAAGGCGGCGGCGTGAATGCGTTACCTGCGGCTACAGATTTACAAGCTACGAGCGGATAGAAGAAAAGCCGTTTATGGTCGTAAAACGCGACGGAAGACGGCAGCCGTTTGACAGAAGCAAACTTGAAAAAGGGATTGAACGTGCGCTTGAAAAACGTTCGATTACTACAAATACGATTGAAAACTTTGTAAACGAGATTGAAGATAAAGCAGTTATGAGCTGCCGCTCAACCAGGGAAATAACCACCGCTCAACTGGGCGAGCTTGTACTTGAAAGACTTTATGAACTCGATAAAGTTGCGTATATACGCTTTGCTTCTGCATATAAACATTTTGAAAGTCTTGAAGAATTCCTTACGGAAATAAAAAACGCCGAAACCGAAAAGTAGATGTTTTAATTGCCCAAATGTCGAGTTTTGGAAATAGCAGTTAAATAAAGCTGTGCTTTCGACGAGAACTTCGTTCGTTGCGCTCACTCCCGAGTTTGCAATGCAAACTCGCCAGCCGCAGTCGAGCTTTGCGCTCGAAACGGCACGCCGATGGAACCTCGTCTGTGCACAAACGATGCTTATTTCAAAACTCGACATTCGGGCTATTTAATCTTGTTCCAATTCCGCAAGTTTTTCTTGAATGGAAACGGAATACTGCGTTTGCGCCGCAAGCCGTTGGGCAAGCATTTTACTTAAAAATATTCCGTAATTGGGATTTTTACGGATAAGAGCCAGAAAGGCATTTTTTGGAACTTTGATTAAGCGGCAATCTCCTACGGCAACAACCGTTGCAGTTCTTCTGTTGTTGAGTAAAAATGCCATTTCGCCGATAAATATGTCGCGCGGAGTAAGAACCGTTGCAAGTTTACCATTAACGTAAAGCGCAAACATTCCTTCAACAATAAAGAATAAGTCGTTGGAAATTTCGTTTTCCCTAAATATTACCTGCTTATCCTTATATTGAATTGTATCAAAAGGTTTCATGATACCCGGAACTGTATTTGTTGTATTGCGTCTGTTTGAAATTGCAAACGTAACTATATTTCCTTTCTTATTGTAGACAAGTTTTTTGACGCAGCTTAAACTCAACTTAATTCCTCGTCCGTGCGTTTGAATTCCTGCATCGCTTGCAATATGTTTTTTCCAATCAAATCCGTCTCCGTCATCTTTTATCCTGAATGCGGACATTTTATTTCTGATTAGATAGGAAATAGTAATTTTACGGTCTTTGTACTTCGGATCGCCAGCCCGTTTTTCAATGATTCCAAGCATATCTGCGCCGCTTTCCATCCATTTTGTCTTATCGTCAAATGTTATTCCCAGATTACCGTGCTCAACGGCGTTTGTTAAAAGTTCCATAAGCGTCATTTGCAGTAAATATCTGTCGTCATCGGAAATTCTGTTTGTATTATAAAGATAGTTTACGAGAAAATTGGTATAAAAACGCAAATCCATCGGGTCGTTTCCGGAAATAAAAGTTCCGAATTCTTTTCCGCTTATTTCGTCTTGAAATCCGCGTGTGTAAAGAAAATGTTGATTTTGATGCAGAATGCGCAAAAGACGCGAAAAGTGCCGCTCAAAATCAGAAGTCTTCAAAATAGAAAGCATGTTGTTGTCTTTCAATTCCTCGATTTCACGCACCTGCTTTGAATCTCTGCAAACCGCAATAATTCCACCGTAGTGAAGCCACGCGTCGGAATGAATTATTGATATGAGTTTTGCGCAGTCAATATTGTCCGAAGTGTAATCGAGCACTTTGATTTCCGGAAATTCAAATGAAATAAAGTCCACCGCGCTTTCTGTCGTATTTGCAATTTCTACGCTGAAAGAATCCGCGTATTTTTTTACCGCGTCTTTGACGGTTTTTATTATTCTTGCGTTTGTAGATGCTGTAATTATCTTTTTCATCTTAAATCTCGATTTATGTTTTTATGGTGGAAATCTACCATATTTTGACCACCGTGAGAATGGGTCTGTTTTAAAAGTCATTTAGTTTTCAGGTAATGCGCTTAATAAGTTTAGACCGTTATAAATCTTTTTTGTTGACTTATACAAAATATGCTATATCATATAAAAAATTACCTACAAATCAAGGAAAAATCATGAAAAAGCTATTTGCTCTTTTTACAGTTTTATTTGTGTTTGCATCGGGCTTCGTATTTGCTGCTGAACAGCCTGCAGGCAAACCCGGTTCATTTGAGAACGCCGCCCCCGCAGCTATGGCTGATGTTCTTGCTCTGGATGCAAAATTAAATCCTTCCGACAAAGAATTTGTCATATATTATGTTCGTCCCGATAAAAATTATGAAAAATGGGCTTTGTGGATGTGGGCAGCTCCCGGCGGAGACGGAAGTGCTGCATGGCAATATACACAGAATTGGAAAGTGGAAAACGGAATCGGCTATATGCGCTACCGGTTTGACGGTTCCGATACAGGCAAAATTAAATTCGTTTCGGATGACGGAAATATCGGAATGATTATCCGCCAGAAGGATGAATGGAACAAAGACGGCACCGAAGACCGTATTTGGGATACGAATGTTTCAAAAAAAATTGCTGTTTTTTCAGGTGATTCTGCAACATATGCGGCATTGGAGTATAAACCGTCAATTCGCTCTGCAGAACTTGCCGCACTGAATAGAATAGATATTACACTTTCAGGTAAATACGGACTTGATGTTGACGGCGGTGCGTCGGGTTTTTCCGTTGTTACTTCTACTGGAAAGTCTTATTCAGTTTCGAAAGTATATAACACGCTTGATCCTTCCAATCCTTTGGACAACATGACGCGGAATGTTTCAATTGTTCTTACCGAAAATGCCGACATAGCAGATTCTCTTCTTGTCAAAAATCCTGTTTTCCGCGGAGATGCAGCCGTAAACAATTCAAAAATTGCTATCGAAGCGGCGGAAAATATGTCTCCTTCTTCCGATGTTGAACTTGGATGTATCTATAAAGACGGAAAAGCCGTATTTAATTTGTGGGCACCTACATCTTCTTCCGCCGTGCTTAATCTCTATAAAAAAGGTGATGCCGATAAAGCCGACTATACAGCCGCGATGAATAAAAATGCGAAAAACGGCGTGTGGACTGTCGAATTCAGTCAAGTTGACCCTGACGGAATGTTCTATGATTTTACTTTGCAGAATTCAAAAGGTTCCGTTACCGTTCTTGACCCGTATGCTCGTTCAATGAGTGCCGACAGAAAGCGCGGTGGAGCGGGCAGGGCGGCTGTAATCAATCTTGACAGCGAAAAGGCAG
Organism: uncultured Treponema sp.; assembly: GCA_963544675.1. GTDB lineage: Bacteria > Spirochaetota > Spirochaetia > Treponematales > Treponemataceae > Treponema_D. The sequence continues at coordinate 14,456 of CAUUGI010000001.1, read as the reverse complement.
GGAAAGTTGATGCTCCGTATGTAACGCTTGCAAAACGCGAAGATGCCGTTATATATGAAGTTTCCGTGCGCGATTTTACGATTAGTCCGGATTCCGGTGTAAAAGCGATTCCGGGAACATATAAGGCGTTTATAGAAAAGATCCCGTATCTTAAAGAACTCGGTATTACACATATACAGCTTATGCCGGTTGTTAATTTTTTGAACGCTGATGAAATGAATAAAGCTTATGAAAATTCCGGAACGGTAAGCGGCAATAATTACAACTGGGGCTATGACCCTCACAATTATTTTACACCGGAAGGCTGGTTTGCCACAGATGCAAGCGATCCTTATTGCCGCGTCCGTGAGCTTCGTGAATTGATAAACGAGTGCCATAAAGCTGGCTTAGGTGTTTTGCTTGACGTTGTTTATAATCACATGGGAGATACCAGATTCCTTGATGACATTGTTCCGGGATATTATTTCCGCTTGGATGCTAAAGGGGCGTGTAAATCAAATTCCGGCTGCGGCAACGATACTGCCACCGAGCATAAGATGATGAAACGCATTGTTGTCGATTCTACAAATTATTGGGTGAAAAATTATAAAGTCGACGGTTTCCGTTTTGATCTTATGGGACTTATGGAGTCATCTTCCGTTATAGATTCGTATAATTCCTGTGCAAAAATCAATCCTTCTGTTCTTTTTGAAGGCGAAGGCTGGAAAATGTATAACGGTGAAAAAGGAACTGTCGGACTGGATCAAAATTATATGCTCAAGACGAACAGCGTTGCCGTCTTTAATGATGAATTCCGTGATGCTTTAAAAGCCGGCGGTTTTAATGAAACCGGACGCGGTTTTATAACAAAAAAAGCTGTCGATTCCGAGCGTTTGTTCAACAATGTAATGGGTCGTCCTGTGTCCAATTACCGTGCCGATCAGCCCGGCGACAACGTTCAGTATATGGTTTGTCATGACGGACTTACATTGCATGATGCGATTACCAATAATCTTAAACTTGATGAAAAGAAAGATGTGGAGCAGATTGTACAGCGCATAAAACTCGGCAATTTCTTAGGTATGACATCTCAGGGAATCGCTTTTCTTCATGCAGGACAAGAGCGCGGACGCACAAAACCGAATTTAAAGGGTGCTCGCAATGAATCTGTCGGCAACTTTGTTCGCAACAGTTATGATTCTTCGGATAATATCAATCAAATTGTTTGGACTTTGACTTCGGATTATCAAAATCTTTTGGATTATACTAAAGGGCTTATTGCTGTGCGCAATACTTATGATGTGTTCCGTGTAGGAGATGCAAAAAAGATTGCAAAGAACTTTAAAAAACTTACAACGAACGAAGATTTTGTATTCGGTTACACTGCAAAAAATAAAGACGGCAGATGGATTGTACTTGTAAATGCGGACGAGAAATCTGTTGAAATAAATACTGGCGTTCCGTTAAAAGATGGTGTAGTATATATAGATAAAACAATTGCTTCAGCAGACGGCATTGAGTCGCCTGTTGGTGTAAAGCTTTCCGGAAAAAACGTTATCCTTGAGCCTTTAACGGCTACGGTGATACGTGTTTCTAAATAATGTGAATTACAATTGACTTCAATTGTAAAAATATATGGAGGAAAAAATGAAAAAACTTCTTTGTGCTGCTGTCGCTGTTACGATGGCTGCAACAATGGCATTCGGCGCAAGCAATGCCGGAAAAGCTGCCAACATTTTGGTATGGGAATCTAATGGTCCTGAAAAGGAATTCATTCAGTGGGCGATTAAGGAATTCAGAGCAATGCCTGAAAACAAAAAGATTAAGATTACTTATCAGCCTGTTGAATCGACCGATTCACGCTCGAAAATCGAACTTGACGGACCTGCAGGAGTAGGAGCTGATATTTTTGTCGCACCGCATGACCATATTGGTGCTCTTGTGACAGGAGGACATGTTCTTCCTATCGATGACGGTGATGCTTATATTGCAAATTTCACAACAAATGCAGAAAAGGCTGCAAAATACAACGGCGGCGACGGTATGAAATATTACGGATACCCGCTTGGAACGGAAACTTATGTTCTTCTTTATAACAAGAGTCTTATCAAAGAAAATGAAGTTCCGAAGACATGGGAAGATGCTATTGCATTTGCAAAGAAATTCAATAACCCTGCAGAAAACAAGTATGCACTTGTATGGCCTGTAGTTGACGGTTATTACGGTTATATGTTCATGGAAAGCTTCGGTGCTCCGCTGTTCGGACCGAACGGTAATGATCGCAAACAGCACAACTTGAACAGTCCTGCTGCTGTAAAAGGTCTTACATATTTCCAGAGTCTTAAAAAATCTCTTCTTCCTGTAGAAGCTGCTGATGCTTCAGGAGATTTCTGCAATGCTGAATTTACTTCCGGCAAAGCTGCAATGATTATTTCAGGACCGTGGTCAATTAAGACTTTTGAAAAAGCCGGTGTAAATTTCGGACTTGCTACACTTCCTGCATTCCCCGGTTCAACAAAACCTGCAACATCTTTCTCCGGTGTGCGCCTTGCATTTGTAAGCTCTTATTCACAGTATCCTGAAGCTGCAAAGAGTTTTGCTAAATTTCTTACTTCAAAGAAAGCTCTTGAAAAACGCTTTGAAATCACAAGTCAGATTCCTCCCAGAAAGGATATCGATACAAATACACCGCTCAGCAACCCGATTAAAGAACAGCTTAAGACTTCCACTCCGATGCCGACAATTCCGCAGCTCGGAACTTACTGGTCTGCAATGGGTTCCGCATATTCAGGAATTTGGAACGGCGATGATGTCAAGAAAACTCTTGATGCAGCTGCCAGCGCAATGGAAAGTGCAAAATAATTTTTGATTGCATGACTGCATTGCAATATTAAATATAGTTGCTTTGCAGTCATTTGTTTTAATAGAGCCGTATGTTTTCAAACAAAATGTTCACATACGGTTTTGGACTACTTACTAGGAGTATGGAATGAGTAATGCTATAGACCGGAAAAAACTTGAAAAAGCTCCAATTGCTTCAAGCTGCTTCATGGGTTTAGGTCAAATCCTGTACTTAAAGCAATATGTACGTGGAGCTTTATATGCGCTTGTTGAAATTGCGATGCTCTGCGCTATTATTTTTGGTACTAAAAAAATTATTCCGGCAAATCAAAGTGAAGTTACTGAGATGCTGGGACTTCCGGATACTGTTGAAATGATCGAATATCTTGAAGATCAAAATTATCCGAAAATCGATAAAATAAAAAAATCTATGGCAATGGACATGGAGAAATTCTTTAAGAAATATGTTCCAGACGCTGTTGCAGATATAGATGATTTTACTGATGTTTACGCACTTGAAGACGCGGTATACGACCTTGATGAAGACAAGGTAACTGATAAATATGATGCACTTGCAGGTAAATATCAAAAACAGCTTGCAAAAGTTTATGCACGCATTGCACCGGAAGATTTCGATGTAAATTATAATGCGCATGATGATGTTTCTAAAACGTCTGTCAAGAATGGTGTAAGAACTACCAGATACAGAGCATGGTTCAGAGGACCTATCGTTTCTTCAATTGCCGGACTTATAACTTTGGGTTCCGTGCAGAATACAAACCTTTCGGCATATAAGGATCATTCCATCTTTATGATGATCAACGGTATTTTGGCACTGATAATGATCGCTTTCTTTGTGTTTCTTTATATTTTGAACATTACCAGTGCTAAAAAATCTGTTGCCAAGATTCTGAAGCAGGGAAGATTTCCAACTCTTAAAGAATCACAGGACGATATTTCACAGAACTCGTTTGCCACAATCGGAATTGCGCCTTCTATCGTAATGATGGCAATTTTCTGCCTTGTTCCGCTTCTGTTTTCCGCTCTTGTTGCATTTACAAATTATTCTTCACCTGATCATATTCCGCCTAACAATCTTGTTGACTGGGTCGGGCTTGAAAATTTTGCAACAATGTTTTCATCAAAATTGAGCGGAGGTATGTGGGCAAAAGCATTTGGATATACTGCCGCGTGGACAGTTATTTGGGCAATATTTGCAACATTTACATGTTTCTTTGTAGGATTCTTTTATGCATTTGTTCTTCAAGATAAGCGTGTTGTAATTCCTAAATTCTTCAGAACGGTTTATATATTCCCGTATGCAATTCCTCAAATGCTGTCTTTATTCGTTTGGATGAATATTCTTAACGGTACGATTGGACCTATAAATAGAACATTGCAGTTGCTGGGATTGATTAAGTTTCCGATTCCGTGGCTTTCAAGTCCTACAATGGCAAAATTCTCTTTGATTTTTGTCAACATTTGGATTGGATTCCCATATAGTATGATTCTTACTACAAGTTCGATGACTGCAATATCGAATTCTCTTTACGAGGCTGCAGTTATTGACGGTGCTACAAAATGGGAGCAGTTTAAGAGTATTACTTATCCGCTTGTTATGTTCCAGTTAAAACCGACTCTTATCATGCAGTTTGCGGGAAATATTAACAACTTCGGAGCAGTATTCTTCCTTACGGGTGGAGGGCCGAATATGCCGCAGGCAGGTCTTACAACAATAACAAACTGCGGTGCAACAGACTTGCTTATTTCATGGATTTATAAACTTACTATGAATACTCCGCAGCGGTATAATCTTGCTTCCGTCCTTTCTCTGCTCGTATTCGTTGTTCTTGTTCCGTTTGCTCTATACAACTTTACCAGAACAAAATCTTTCCAAGAGGGTCAAGTATGAAAAGACATATAAGCAATACGACGCCCGTAGGCGTTATTCTAAACATTATATTGATTATCAACGCAATTGTGGTGCTGTATCCGGTATTGTTTACCATCAGTTCTTCATTTACGCGCTCAAATTCACTTGCTGCAACTTCCGTTATTCCTTTTACGGATGAGCACGATACATCTTATGATGTTGACTGTGATAAATGCGGCGGTACAGGTGTTGTCGACGGTTATGTAAAACCAGCACCTACTGTTGATGCTGACGGCAATACTGTTGAAGCCGTTATTCCGCAGGATAAGCTTTGCCCGATTTGCCATGGTGAAGGTAAAATTTCAAAATTACATACTTCTTTTACATTTAAAAAGCCTTCATTCTATCAGTATCGCCGTCTTCTTACGGGACCGGATGATCTTGTAAAGGGTGAAACAAATGTGCGCGGAACCAACTACAAAAAATGGTATCTAAACACACTCAAAATCGCCTGTATGAATACAATCATCACGGTTTTTGTATGCTGTACCGCAGGATATATTTTCTCGCGCTTTGAATTTGCAGGACGCAAGCAGATTATGGCTTCCATGATAGTTTTGCAGATGTTCCCGAGCTTTATCGGAATGGTTGCAACTTATGTTATTCTTTGGAAGTTCAACGCCTTGAACACTTTGTGGGGGCTTGTCATGGTCTATTCTGCGGGAAGTATTCCGTTTAATTCCATGCTTATGAAAGGATACTTCGACACAATGCCTATCGATATTGCCGAAGCCGCATACATAGACGGTGCTTCGCCGCTCGGTGCATATCTGCGCGTTATATTGCCGACTGCAAAACCCCAGTTGGTATTCCTTGGTCTTACAAGTTTTACCGGTCCTTGGATGGACTTTATCTTCCCGCGCATGATTTTGCGCACGGATGATAAAAAGACTCTTGCTGTAGGTCTTTATGAAATGATCAGCGGACGCGCAAACGATAACTTTACAATGTTTGCCGCCGGAGCCATTCTTGTTGCGGTTCCTTTTACAATCCTGTTTATGGCAGGGCAGAAAACTCTGCTTATGTCTTTGGCAGGAACAAGCGGTAAGGAGTAGACTTTTTCCGCGATGTTTTTTAATGCAGTTTGCATATATGCAGACTGCATTTTTTTATATCAGACCTGTTCAGCAACTTTGTTCTCGTTCAGGTTGACGAGTTTTAAGCTTTTGAAATAGCACTACTTAAAACATCGCGTTTCAAATAAACCTGTTCTGAAACTGAAGTTTACGGACAGGTTTATTTGCGCACAGTTTGTGCATAGGTAAAATGGTGATAAATATGAATAAGATTAAAATCGGATTTTTATTGAAAAAAACTGTTTCGGCTGTTCTTATTTTTTTTTGCTTTTTGCAGGTTTTTGCAAAATCAAGTAAATCTGTAATGCCTGATCCGAATGCTGCTGTAAAATCTCTTTCCGGTATTGAGCGGAAAGCGCAAAAACCTGCGGAAGGCGTATATTACAGTCTTTTTGTACGTTCGTTTGCAGACAGCAACAAAGACGGCATCGGAGATTTAAAAGGAATAATACAAAAGCTCGATTATCTTAATGACGGTAAGGATGAAACTACAAGCGATCTCGGCATAACCGGAATCTGGCTTCTGCCGATTTTTCCAAGTTCATCGTATCACGGTTATAATGTTGATGATTATTACGACGTTAATCCTGATTACGGGACGCTTGCGGATTTTGAATTGCTTGCCAAAGAATGTAAAAAACGCGGAATTGCGCTGATTATCGACATGACTTGCAATCACGCTTCAAGCAGCAATAAATGGTTTATACAATCGAAGAATCCCGACAGTCCTTATCGCGACCGGTTCCGTTGGGTAAGCGATGAAGATGCTGCAAAAGGACTGGTCAATCTAAAGCAGAAAGTTTTCGGTCATAACGTATGGAATGTCGATTTGGAAAATCCCGGCAAAACTTCTGACGGAAAAGATAATTATTACTATTATGCCGGAGTTTTTGATTCATCAATGCCGGATTTTAATCTTGACTGCCAAGCTGTCCGCGATGAATTCAAAAAGATATTTAAATTTTGGATGGATAAAGGAGCGACCGGCTTTCGATTTGATGCCGCAAGTCATACTTACAATACGGCAGAGTTAAAAATCGGAGAAAAGGGACTTGAAAAAGCCGTATCATTTTGGAAAGAAATGACTGACTATATAAAAAGCGTAAATCCCGATTCGTACTGTGTCAGCGAAGTTTGGGAAAATGCAGCTACACGTGCGCGCTACCTTGCAGGAATGCAGTCCAATTTTCAGTTTGATTTGGGCGGACAAATTGCCGGCATGATCAATAATCAGGAGACGAATGAAAAACAAAATTCAACCGACGATACTGATGTGTCAACCTATAACGGCTATGCGCGAAGCCTTGAAAGTCTTTATGAACTTTATTCCCAATTTAGCAAGGATTATATAAACGCTCCTTTCCTTTCAAATCATGACCAGGCAAGGAGCGCGGCTTTGTTCCGAAATAAAACCGATAAGATGAAACTTGCTGCCGACCTTTACATTTTGACGGAAGGAATTCCGTTCATTTACTACGGTGAAGAAATTGCAATGAAAAGCGGCGCGGATGACCCGTCAAAACGAACGCCTATGCTGTGGAAGCCGAATGCGAAGGACAAAAATCAGACAAAATGGACTGACCATCCGCTGTATTCTTCCGCCAACAGATACAATACACGTACGGAAACTGTTGCGGAGCAGCAAAAGGACTCTGACTCTCTGTTGAATCATTATAAGCGTGTTATACGGATAAAAACCGCCCATCCTGCATTGTTCCGCGGTCGGCTTAAAGCGCGCTCCTTAGGAAGTTCCGTTATTGAATCATACGTTATGGAATGCGATACGGAAAAAGCCTTTGTGATTCACAATGTATCTTCAATGAATACGGTTGATGTAAAACTGCCGGACGATTTGAATATGCCTATGGTTTATGCCGCAAATCCTTCTGCAAAAATAGAAAACGGCACGCTTTCTATTCCGCCTTTGAGTTCCGTTGTTCTTGCTTCCGGAAAATAAGTATTTAATCACAATGTGCCTGACAGTGTCCGTCTTAGGATTTATAATTTCGGGCGGACGCTTTGTCGGCACATTTTTTTGTTATATAGGTCGAATGTCGAGTTTTGAAAAAACTCGACATTTTCCAACTCTTTCCGGCTCCAACAAAATGAAGAGTTTTGAAATAAACATCGTTTATGCGTAGGAGAAGTTCCGGCAGCGTGCCGTTTCGAGCTAAAAGCTCGACTGCGGCTGGCGAGTTTGCATTGCAAACTCGGTAGTGAGCGCAGCGGATGTAACTTCTCCGAAAGCTCAGCAAAGTTTTTCAAAACTCGAAATTTAAGGATATATATCAACCTATGATTTTTGAATCTGCGATAAAAGCTGTTATTTTTGATATGGACGGCGTTCTCCTTGATACTGAAAGCATTTGTCTTGAAACATGGAAGATTGCCGGCACTGAATATAATCTTACAAATGCTGAGCAAGTTTATAAAAGCTGCGTCGGAATGAACAAAGCCGATACCCTGTTCATTCTTAAAAAGAATTACGGCTCAAGATTTCCTGCACAAGATTTTATGCAGCGCACTTCCGAACTTTTTTCTATTCTTGAAAAAGACAACGGCATTCCTCTTATGAGCGGAGTTTTTGAAGCTCTTAATTACCTTAAAAATAAATATCGGCTTGCTCTTGCCTCGTCAACACGCAACGCGACGGTGCAAAGGCAGCTTACGGATGCAGGTTTAATAGATTATTTTGAAAGTCTCACCTGCGGTGATGAAGTCGAACATTCAAAACCGGATCCTGAAATATATATTCGTGCCTGCCGCTCTATTGATATGCCCGTGCAAAACTGCGCCGCAATTGAAGACAGTCCCAATGGGATAAGGAGTGCCTTTTCGGCAGGGCTGAAGACGATAATGATACCGGATATGATTCAGCCGTCTAAAGAACTTGAGCCGTTTATTTGGAAGATTTTGCCGTCATTGGCGGAAATTAAATCGCTTTTGTGAATAAATTCAGGTTGATAAACATCTTTGTACGGACGGAGGATGAATTACCCTCCGAGCGGAGTGGATATTACCCTCCGAGTGGAGTGAACACTACCCTCCGAGCGGAGTGGATATTACCCTCCGAGCGGAGTGAACACTACACTCCGAGTGGAGGGTATATTACACCCCGAGTGAGGCAGTACCTCTGCACCGAGCGGGACCGTACCCCTGCCCCGAGTGAGGCAGTACCTCTGCACCGAGTGAGGTGCGACAGTACACCCTGTGCAGTGCTGATGATGTCAAATCGGAATTTAGTTTTTGTAAAAATAAACAGCACCTTTATCGTCGTCTTTTAATCCTTTTAGACTGTTCAGGTCTTTAAGCAACTTAGGCTCTGTGGAGACAATCGTTTCAAAATATTTTTTGTTTGCAAGTATTTTGTTTACAATGAGCCGGTCTTTATCTGCAATTCCTTGCAGGCGGCAAGCTAGATTTATACCGTAGCCGAAATAATCCCGGTATTTCAATGAAGACATTTCCGCAGAAATCTCATACTTGTATATTACTTCTTGAACAAGCGCACCCCCAAGTCCAAGATCCGAATATTCGGTAAAGAACTCTTCTTTTGCAAAACTCAAATAAGTGTTGAATACCATAAGTGCTTCTTCAACCGCAAGTTCGTCGGCATTATCCCAGATAACAAAAGCCCCGTCTCCAAGCAATTTATAATACGAACAATTTTCTCCGTACTGATTCACACATGACAGAAAATTCGATGTAAATGAAGTCAGCATATCGAAAACGGTTTGTTCCGTATGCTTGCAGAGAAAGTTACTGAAATTGCGGATATCAATACATAATATGAGCGCTTCAGGTTTCATTTCGCCAAGATATACATTGTCGAAAATATCCACCGGCATTTTTTTTAAGCCTTTAAGAACGGACGCATCAAGTTCCACATTTCCGTTTTCTTTTAAACCAAGTCCAAGGGTTCGTAAGTCATCGTTTTGCATGAAAGAATTATACAGCATAAATAAAATAAAGAAAGAAAAATATAGTGCTGATTAGGTGCGATTAAAATAATTGAGAATTTATTATCAGGTAGAATGTAGAGTTTTGGAAACAGCAGTTAAATACTGCTGTGCTTTCGGCAAGGTTCTATCCGCTTCACCGCAGTCGAGCTTTTCGCTCGAAACGACACGCAGACGGAACCACACCCGCGCACAAATGATGCTTATTTCCAAAACTCTCCATTCTATTGGTGCAGGAGAAATTTGGAAAATGTAGAGTTTTGGAAAATTCGAAATTGAACCTGACCTTTTATAGAAGCATAAGTAAAATATCGTTATCATAAAGCTATGAATAAAAAGAAAATACCCGATATGCTTGATTATATAAATTGGCGCGGCGATTTAAGTTTTGAAGATTCCGCATTTAACGATATTGACGCCGCCATACTCTGTCAGATTTTATATTTGAATTTTGACGGGTTTTTTAAAGATTCGGGATTCAAAGATTGTATAAAAATATCAGAACTTTCAGAACGTTTTATAAATGCGGATGATTTTAAAACACGTTCGGATACAGGTGTGCTTATAAACAAGCAGACCGTAGACCTCTTAAAAGCTGCCGGTAAAAGCAAACGGTTTTCCGAGATAAAGGCTGCCGGTTACATATCCGTGCTGGATTTAAGCATGGAAGAACAATTTTCAGCTATAACTTATATAATTAAAAATAAAACGAATTTTGTCGCTTACCGCGGCACGGATGATAATATCGTCGGTTGGAAAGAAGATTTTAATCTTGCAATACATGATATTGTTCCTTCGCAAAAAGACGCTCAAGAATATTTAAAAAGAGCGGCGCGGAATTTAAACGGGGTTTTTTATATAGGCGGACATTCAAAAGGCGGAAATCTTGCCGTCTATGCCGCCGCTGCATCCCCGTCAGGAATACAAAAGCGAATACAAACAATATATAATTTTGACGGACCGGGATTTACGGAAGATAAAATAAATTCCCCGCAGTTTAAGTCGATAATACCGAAAATTTTATCGTTTCATCCTCAGTTATCAATCGTCGGAATGCTGTTTAATCGTGCAGGAAAATGTCTTATCGTAAAGAGCTTTGAAAACGGAATAATGCAGCACGATATGTTTTCGTGGACGCTGCTCGGAAAGACGTTTATCATGCTGGATAAATTTGAAAAAGAAAGCGAATTTTTTAATTCTACGGTTAATACATGGATAAACGGGCTGGATATTGAAAAGCGCAAATTGTTCATCGATACCGTATTTGACATAATCGCCTCAACAAATGCCAGAACGAACACCGAGCTTGAAAAAAATATTCCTGAAAACTCGATACGCATAATTTCTGCCGTGCGCAAACTGGATCCGGATGTTCGTGAAGCCGTGAGAAGCACGATTTTTGAGCTTTTCAATGTTATCAATCGAAAATTGCCGGAGTTTTTATCCGAACTCAAACAAAACTTTTCGCTGAAGATATAAAACTTTTCATCCTGCCCGACTTTATTTTGCCGAAAGATAAAACTGTAGCGGACAGCAGAACAAATTACATCTGTAAGACCCAAATTTATCCTGTCCGCCGTTTAGTTTTTTTCATCATAAAAAACTTTTCCACAGTTTTGCCGACAGGTAAAACTGTAGCGGACAGCAGAGCGAATTGTATCTGTAAAACCAAAATACATCCTGTCCGACATGGACTTTATAAAACTCTAAATTAAGGCTATTATTGCGCCATGAAAAATAATGCTCTTATTTTTACGCAAGACACTGGAAATCTTCCTTATTTTGCAGATTATCTTTTCCATGAAGGATGGAATCTTCTTGCTGCTGGTGAAGCCGCGGATGTGTTGAAGCACAGCAAAATTCATTTTGTGCAGGAGCACAGACTGTCTCCAAAAAACGCCGATAATTACGATTCCGGTTTGGTTCAGGAAATTATGCAAAGCGGAAAGGTGTCCGGCAAACCGGAATCTGAAAATGAAATTAAAATCGTATGCGTAAATATTATTCCGCAATATCACATGATAGATGATTTTTTAGGCAATAAAAATTGTATAGATTTGCATATAATTCAAATTATTAGAGCCGCCGCAAAGAATTACCAAAATGTTCTTGTACTAACTGACCCGGACGATTATAAAGAAGCCGTAATTCAAATGAAAATAGACGATATTCAAGATTCGTTCCGTTTGTATCTTGCAGGCAAGGCGTTGAATCTTACTGCGGCTGTTGATGCGGCTCTTTCAGATTCAATATTGCGGGAGTCGGATAATGTAAAGTTTCCAAATTATTATCTTCCTGCTTACGAAAAACAATTTATGGTTCGGCACGGCATGAATCTTCATCAAAATGCATGTTTTTATTGTCTCAATGAAAGTTCCGGTTTGGTAAAAAATTTTAAAAAGATACAAGGGAAAGCTTTGAATTTCGGCATTATCCGTAATTTTTATGCGGCATGGAAATGCGTGAGCCTTTTTATAAAAATTATTAAAAATCCTTTTACAGTCGAAACTACCGATTCGGAAAATTATACTTTTGCAACTCAATTTACGCCTGCCGCCGGTTTGGTTTTTACGGTTGGAATAAAAAATTCAAGTCCCATAGGAGCGGCTTTAGGTTCAAATGTTTATGAATCCTACAAAAAGACGTTTAATTGTGAACCGGAAGATTTTGAAGGTGCTGTTTTGGGATGCAGCGCAGTCATTGATGCCTATGCCGCTTCCGAAATTGCAAAAGCTAATCTTAGAGCGGTAATTGCACCGGATTTTACAAAAGAAGCTCTACAGATTTTTTCCGAACAAAAAGAACTCAGGCTTATAATTGCGTCTCGTCTTTTAAGTGATTTGAACGACAGTATTTCTATAGATGACGGACTTTTAGTTCAAACTTCGGACAACGAGCTTTTCAATAAATGGCACGTAGTTACAAAAACGCGCCCGACACAGGCGCAAATCGATGCGATGGCATTCGGAATGATGACTGCAATGTCTGCAAAGTCAGACTGCGGGATTGTTGTAAACGATTCTACCGCGATCGGGATTGCTTCCGGGCACACTAACAGAAGCAAAGCGATTCTTGCAGCTCTTGAAAATGCGCGCGAGTGTATGCAGAAAGGACTGACATCCCCCGACACAAGTGCCGAAATACTTGTAAGCGATTCTTCAATTCCGTTTGATGAACGTACAAAACAAGTTGCCGACTTCGGTATAAAGGCGATAATTCAGACCGGAGGCACTAAAAACGACGAAGAGTTTATAAACTTCTGCAATGAAAAAGGAATCTCTATGGTTTTTACGGGAATCCGGCATCTTTCATTCTGACAGGCGGATTTTTTTATGATTTTTTATCTTGGTTCTTATTTGCAGCGTTTTTTCGGACCTGCAAGGCTTTTACAATCTTACACCGTACTTATTGCTCTTGCGCTTTATACGGGATTTTTTCTGACCCGCAGACTGCTTCCTGCGTTCTACAGTATGCTGCCGCACGACAGAGGGCGCGAATTTACGCTTACTGCGGAAGCTGCAAAAGGCAAACCGACCGGTGCAGGCGCGGTTTTTATAACGATTTATGTGCTTTTATGCGCAGTTTTTGTTCCTATAGGAAAACTGCAAGCGGGAATACTCATTTTAACCTGGCTTACAATGCTTACGGGATTTTTAGACGACAGGAGCGTAACAAGCTGGGGTGAATACCGCAAAGGCGCACTGGATTTGATTTTGAGTCTTGCCGCCGCCGTACTGCTTTATTACGGAACAAAAGCTGCCGACGGGAATTCATATTTTTGGTTTCCGTTTGTAACTCACCCCGTTAATGTTCATCCGGCAGTTTATATCTTAATCGGAACGGTTTTACTGTGGGCGTCGATAAACACAACTAACTGCACCGACGGGGTTGACGGTCTTTCCGGCACACTGGTACTTCTTGCGCTGCTTACAATGGGAATTATCTTTTATTTTATTCTCGGGCATAAAGACATTGCCGCATATCTTTTGGTTCCTCATATTGCAGGCGGAGCTAAATGGGCGTTGATGGCGTTTACATTATCAGGCGTTTTGATGGGCTATCTTTGGCATAACGCTTATCCCAGTCGCGTACTTATGGGAGATGCCGGAAGCCGTGCACTCGGTTTTGCAATCGGAGTAGGCGTTCTTGCGTGCGGAAATCCGCTTATGATTCTTGCTACGTCTTCAATAATGCTGTTAAACGGCGGAATGGGGCTTTTCAAAATCGCCCTTCTGCGTTTTTTCAAGGTCAGAATATTTTCAAATATACGCTTTCCCCTGCATGACCACATGAGGAAAAATCGAGGCTGGTCGCCCACGCAGGTGCTTTTAAAATTCCTTATAATGCAGATGTTAATCACAGTCGCGCTTGTAGGATTATTCTTTAAGGTGCGATGAAAATCCTCGTATGAGTCATTCCCTCGTTCGACGTATCCGGCATTCTTACCGTAGAATCACTATCTCCGCCCCGCTCGGGACAGTACCTCCGCCCCGCTCGGGACAGCACCTCTGCCCCGAGCGAGTCAGTACCTCTGATCCGAGCGGATCGGTACCTCTGATCAGGGCGAAGCTCTACCCCTGATCTGTTCTATGCGGACAGCTTGGCGTGTATATCGTCTGCCGTTCTATACGCGATTTTCGGCGATGTTGAATATATTTCCCTGTTATT